>NZ_CP053435.1:3385000-3705000 GCF_013127955.1 Spirosoma taeanense | reverse complement strand
TCTGAATAACATCAAGGACAAGTACGAAGATCACCACCACGTAAACTATACCCCGGAAGCTATTGAGGCTGCCGTGAAGTTATCGGAACGGTATATCTCGGACCGGTTCCTGCCTGACAAAGCTATTGACGTGCTTGATGAAGTGGGCGCCCGCGTTCACATCTCGAATATCACGGTTCCCGAAGATATTCTGAAGCTTGAAGAGCAGATCGAGAATATCAAGAAGGAAAAGAACCAGGTTGTCAAGAGCCAGAAATACGAAGAAGCGGCTCAGCTCCGCGACAAGGAAAAGCGGCTGATCGACCAGCTCGACCGCGCCAAGCTGGCCTGGGAAGAAGACACCAAGAAGCGTCGTTATACGGTCAACGAAGAAAGCGTGGCCGAAGTGGTAGCGATGATGACGGGTATCCCGGTCACGAGCGTATCGAACGACGAAGGCAAGAAACTCGTCAACATGGGCGAGGAACTGAAAGGCCGCGTCATTGGTCAGCAGTCGGCCATCGATAAACTGGTGAAAGCGATCCAGCGCACGCGTGTTGGTTTGAAAGATCCAAAGAAGCCGATTGGCTCGTTCATCTTTCTCGGCCCGACGGGCGTGGGTAAGACGGAACTGGCGAAAGTGCTGGCTTCTTATCTCTTCGACAAGGACGACGCCCTGGTTCGGATTGATATGTCGGAGTACATGGAGAAATTCAGCGTCAGCCGGCTGGTTGGTGCTCCTCCGGGCTACGTCGGTTACGAGGAAGGCGGTCAGCTGACCGAGAAGATTCGCCGGAAGCCTTACAGCGTCGTGCTGCTCGATGAGATCGAGAAAGCGCACCCGGATGTCTTCAATATCCTGTTGCAGGTGCTCGACGATGGTATCCTGACTGATGGTCTGGGTCGTCGGGTGGATTTCCGCAACACGATCATTATCATGACCTCGAATATCGGGGTACGTGACCTGAAAGACTTCGGTGCGGGTATCGGCTTTGCAACCCGCAAGTCGGCTGAGAGTCAGGATGAGCTGATGAAGAACACGATCCAAAGCGCCCTGCGGAAAGCGTTCTCGCCGGAATTTCTGAATCGTCTGGACGATGTGATTGTGTTCAACTCGCTGCAGCGTGAAGACATCCACAAGATCATTGACCTGATGCTGGGCAAACTGCTTGGTCGCGTAACGAACTTGGGCTACACCGTTGAACTGACCGAGAAGGCGAAAGACTTTCTGTCGGAGAAAGGGTATGACCCGCAGTACGGTGCCCGTCCGCTGAGCCGCGCAATCCAGCGCTACCTGGAAGATCCCGTTGCGGAAGAGATTCTGAAAGGGGAACTGAAAGAAGGTGATGTAATTATGGCCGATTATCCCGGTGAAGGTGAAACTCTGATCATTACGGTTAAGAAACCCGAAGCCGTTGTCGAGTAAGCTTCAAGCGATTCATATAAAAGCCGCCTGACTGCAAAGTCAGGCGGCTTTCTTTTTTAGGTTAGGGTGGAGAAACAGGAAAAGCCTTAAATGTTCTTTTGCTTGACCTGATCAATCAGATACTCCGTAGTCCGCATGGATGCGGCCAGAATGGTCCAGGTTACGTTTTTGTCGCCTTGCGAAACGAACGGGGCGGCATCCACCACAAATAGGTTCTTGACGTCGTGGGCCTGCTGGTACTTGTTCAGAGCCGACTTCTGAGGATCATTTCCCATACGTACCGTTCCAACCTCGTGGATGATTCGTCCGGGAGCGGCCAGGCCGTAGCCATGCGCCGTATCCGGCCCCGGTTTCGACCCGAGCGGAATGCCCCCCATCGAATGGATAATCTCCTCGAAGGTATCCTGCATGTGTTTGGCCTGCTTTACTTCGTAGTCCGACCATTTGTAATGGAAGCGCAGCACCGGAATACCGTATTTATCGACAGCGTTTGGATCAATCTCACAATAGTTGCTTTCGAGCGGTACGGGTTCGCCCCGTCCCGACATGCTGACGTAAGCGCCGTAGAACCGCCGGTAATCGTCTTTCAGACTGGCGCCGTAGCCACCACCCGGTTTCTTCTTGCCGTCACGGCCGGGAATCATTCCGTTCAGGGCTTCGATGCCGCTGCCAAAGCCGTATCCTGGCATACCCATGCCACCACCGTACTCGATATGATACCCACGAGGGAAATCAAGTTTCCGGTTATCCAGCCACCAGGGCGTAAAGACGTGCATACCACCAACGCCGTCTTCGTTGTAGCGCTTCCGATCCATCAGAGCAGGTACGAAAGCTGAGCGGCTGGCACCCGTTGAGTCGTTCAGGTATTTGCCGACTACGCCACTGCTGTTAGCCAGACCGTTCGGGAAACGGGCCGATTTGGAGTTGAGCAGAATCCGGGCCGATTCGCAGGTGCTTGCGCCCAGCATAACGGCTTTAGCCCGGATGGTCACTTCCTGCAGGGTACCTTTATCGACATAGCTGACGCCCGTTGCCAGTCCGGTTTGCGGGTCGGTCAGAATCTCGCGCGCCATAGCACCGTTGATGAGCGTTACGTTGCCCGTTTTAACAGCGGGAATACACAGAACTGACGAGGCCGAGAAGTCGGCGTACGCCTGGCAGCCCCGGTTACACTGGTGGCAATAAAAGCACGACCCACGCTCCTTGTTAATTGGCTTGGTCAGAATGCTTAGGCGGGAAGGAATAACCGGAATACCAATGCTTTTGGCTCCCTTCCGAAGCATAAGCTCGTGCAGACGCGGCTTCGGCGGGGGCAGGAAGATACCGTCTGGTTCATTGGGTAGATTCTCGATTGAGCCAAAAACACCAATGAGTTTGTCGACCCGGTCGTAGTAGGGCTTCATGTCTTCATAGGTAATCGGCCAGTCGTCGCCGACGCCCGTCAGGGAGCGACGCCGGAAGTCGTCCGGGCCGAAGCGCATCGAAATGCGGCCCCAGTGGTTCGTGCGTCCGCCGAGCATCCGCGACCGGAACCAATGGAATTCGGTGTCGGATTTAGCGGAATAGGGTTCACCTTCAATGTCCCAGCCCCCCCAGGCTGCATCGAAATCACCACCCGAACGGAATTCGGTGCTGGCTCCGCGCCGGGGCGACTCCCAAGGCCATTTAAGCTGGGTAATGTATTTAGGATCAGCGGGGTCGTAGTAGCCGCCTGCTTCCAGCAAGGCTACTTTTGCACCAGCCTTGGCGAGCGTATAAGCAGCCATACCGCCCCCAGCGCCAGAGCCGACAATCACGACATCATAAACTGACGGAGCTTTCTTGAGTTGAGGAATATCCATTCGGTAAGATAAGTAAAGAGAAAATGGAAGCCGAAAAACCTATAAGTCAGCAATGGGTGAGGTTTTACTGATTGAGAGCCAAAAGTCTCTGTCAACAAAGGTAAAACAGGCACCGACTGAACCGGAACGCTCATAAAAAAGCCCCTGCCGGGTTTAGCAGAGGCTCACATACTTTATTAATCCGGTCAGGCTGCTGTGACGGTTGCAAAAGCAGGTTTCTGAGCATTTTCAGTTAGCACCGGCTCAACCGTAATGACGATAAATTTTGACGTGGGTGTATTGCTCACGTAAGCAACGCTGGCGACCGGCACAAGCGGGTTGGCTTCCGGGTAATAAGCAGCTGCATTTCCCTTCGGAATGTCATAGGGAATGGCGATAAACTTTTCCAGTTTACGCTGCTGCCCTTCAAAGTGGCTCGTGATGTCAACCAGTTGCCGCTCGACAATATTCCGATCCGCCATATCCTGCGGATTCAGAAAAATGACGCGCCGTTCGTTGTAGACGCCCCGGTAACGGTCGTTGTAATCATAAATCGTCGTATTAAACTGATCATGGCTGCGGATGGTCATCAGCACCAGTTGGTCGGGGGTAATATCGTGCATGACCATCTCGGTAACTGTAAAGTTGGCCTTGCCGTTTTCAGTTGTGAAGTTGCGTTCGCGGGGGCCATTGGGCAGATAGAAGCCACCCGGCTTCCGTATTTTTTCGTTGAACTCCTCAAAGCCGGGTACTACGCGACTGACGGCGTCGCGGATGCGGTCATAATTCTCGGTAAAGCCAACCCAGTCGGCTGTCGTACGCTGGCCGAGGGTAGCGATGGCCATGCCGGAGATAATGGCGACTTCGCTCAGCATCTCACCTTCCAGCGGCCGCAGCACGCCTTTGTTCTGACTAACGACACCCATCGAGTTTTCGCAGGACGTAAACTGATGCCCCGACTTTTGCATATCGATGTCTACATGCGTCAGACAGGGCAGAATCAGCGAGGTTTTGCCCGTAACCAGATGGCCCCGGTTGAGTTTGGTACTGATGAACACCGTGAGGTTCTGCTTCCGCATGCCTTCGGCCACGAACTCCGTATCGGGCGAGGCCGACAAAAAGTTGCCGCCTAGGCTGACGAACACTTTTAGTTTTCCCTCATACATCGCTTTGATGGTTTCGACCGTATCGAGCCCGTGCTCCCGGGGCGGATCGAAGCCAAATTCGGTTTGAAGCGCATCCAGAAATTCCTTGTGCGGACGCTCCCAGATACCCATCGTGCGGTCGCCCTGTACGTTGGAGTGCCCCCGTACCGGGCAGGTACCCGCGCCGGGCTTGCCAACGGCTCCTTTGAGCAAATGCAGATTCACGATTTCCTGAATGCTCATGACGCCGTTTTTCTGCTGCGTCAGACCCATAGCCCAGCACGTAATGATCTTCTGTTTTGGCGCAATCAGGTCGGCGGCTTCGCTGAGCTGTTCGCGCGACAGACCACTCATCTGCTCAATGTCGTCCCAGTTGGTATTCCGGATTGTTTCCAGAAAGTCTTCGTAACCGGCGGTATATTCCCCGATAAAGGCGTGATCAATGACCGTGCCCGGATTTTTTGCGTCGGCGTCCAGCAGGTGCTTCATAATCCCGCGCAGTACCGCCATGTCGCCGTTGATTTTTACCTGTAGAAACAGGTCGGCAATGGGTGTCCCCTGACCCAGTAAGGTGCCCACGGCTTTTATAGGGTTCATAAAATCCTGCGGGTTCTTGAAGTGGCTCAGGCCCGCTTCGTGCAGAGGGTTTACGGCAATGATTTTCGCACCGTTTCGCTTGGCCATCTGCAGAGCGCTCAACATCCGGGGGTGATTGGTGCCGGGGTTCTGCCCCATGATCAGAATCACCTCTGCTTCGTGGATATCGTTCAGCGTTACCGAGCCTTTACCCAGCCCCAGTGTCGGGCTGAGTGCCGAGCCGGAGCTTTCGTGGCACATATTCGAGCAGTCGGGCAGGTTATTGGTGCCAAACTCGCGCACAAACAGCTGGAACAGAAAGGCAGGTTCGTTCGGTACTTTGCCCGACGTATAAAACACGGCTTCGTCGGGAGAGGCCAGCGCGTTCAGCTCGTTGGCAACCAGTTGGAACGCATCGGGCCACGAGATAGGCGTGTAGTGCGTCGCGCCGGGACGTAACACCAGCGGATGCGTCAGGCGACCGGCGTTATTCAGGTCGCGGTCGGTCATGTGCGACAGATCAACGAGGCTGTGCTTCGCGAAAAAGTCGGGATCAGCCCGGCGGTTGTCGGCGTCCGAAGCGGTTGCCTTCGCGCCATTTTCGCAGAACTCGGCTATGGAACGGTCACCATCCGGATCGGGCCAGGCGCAGGACGAGCAGTCGAAGCCGTCTTTCTGGTTCAATTTCAACAGCGCGTGGGTTCCCCGGCCAATACCGGCTTCGCCCCACGAGAACTCCATGGATTTCAAGACCGCCGTTACGCCCGCGGCCACCGTAGCAGGCTTCCCCAGCTTCAGGCCGGTGAATACTTCGGGTGGCTGCGCCAGTACCGGATTGGTGTGTTTGGCCGCGATATTGTCGGGAGCTGGGAAGGCGCGTTTATCAGCGTCGGGCTTACCCGCCGGATCGTAGTGATCGTTGGTCGGCAGGGTTCCCTGAGCCGGTCGGTCACCACTTTGGGGCTGTTCGTTCGATGCCGACTGTTCGGCCGGGTTAACCGGTTGCTGCCTGTCCTGATTCGGAGTCTTCTCCATAAGCTTTGGGGTACTGAATAAGCGATCAGTCTAAACGATAACCGGCTGATCATCGCTACGGTTTAATTAGAATCAGCGAAATGCGCAAAAGGATTGCTGTAGCCTCGGGTAACTCGCCAGTGGTTAGACCGAGACCGATTTTATCTCGGGCAGCAAGACGCGCCCGGGGCAGGTGTAGAGGTTAAAAGAATGGTTACGCACGAAACCCAGCAGGGTCAGGCCAAATTCGCTGGCCATCTGGACGGCGAGGCTCGATGGGGCACCCACAGCCGCAACCAACGGTACGCCTGCGGCCAACGCTTTCTGGACCAGCTCAAAGCTGATTCGGCCGCTTAGAAATAGCAGGGCCTTTGACAAAGGCAGCAGGCCAGCCTGCAAAGCCGCTCCGATGACTTTATCGAGAGCGTTGTGCCGACCCACATCTTCGCGCAGTAACAGTAACTGGCCCATCGTGTCGAAGAGCGCGGCAGCGTGCAGGCCGCCTGTATGGTTAAAAATAGCCTGAGCCTCGTGCAGCTTATCCGGCAGCGTATGAACCAGGTCGGCATCGACCATAGCCTGAGCCGGGGGAAGTACCGGACAGACGCTCGTTCGCACCGCGTCGATGGACGCTTTCCCGCAAACACCACAACTTGAAGTGGTATAAAAATTACGCTCGGTTGTGTGCAGATCAACCGTTACGTCGGGTTTTAATTCAACGCGCACGATATTTTCAACAGCCTCCTGCCGCCCCAGGTCGGTGCAGTAGCGGATGGTATGAACCTGCTCTATACGTTGAATCACACCTTCGGTCAACAGAAAGCCGAGCGCCAGCTCAAAATCGTGGCCGGGCGTCCGCATCGTAACCGAAAGGCTGCGTTGCTGCCGGTCGCCTGCTTCGCCGTAGCCGAGCCGAATCTCCAGGGGCTCTTCTACCGCCAGCAAATCAACGGTTTGTCGGGCGTCTGAATCGGCCGTGATTTTATGAATAGATATTGGCGCAACGCGCTGCATACAGCTCTCAGAATAGATAAACGGCCATCCTAATCAGGGCAGCTTAGTAACGCGGGCTCTTGGCGAGCGCGTTACATATCTATCAAGAAAAGCAAGGTTATTGTTTTACGTAAGCGCTGATGAAAGGTCTATTGTCTGTCAGGCAAGTCTTATTTCAGGGCCGCCGTGGCCTCGGCGACTTTATCCGTATTGATGATGTCCACCCCTAGTTTTTTCAACTGCTTCCAGGCATTGGGTGTATCGGGAATGGCCCAGAACCGGATCGGTTTTTTGTCGTTGTGGGCCCGTTTGATCACGCGTTTCAGCTTTTCACGATCAACATCCGGAATGTCACCGTTACCGTCCCACTGGGAGTAGGAGCGAAAACTATCACTAATCAGCGCAACACGCTCAAGCGTTTCCTGATCATATACCTCGCTCGGTCGCCCGTCAAACTGAATCAGCAGCGGGTAATCCAGATACGTATCGATCTTGGGCCGGTTGCCGCTAATAATGACCTGAACCGCTTTTGGATTAGCCGCCCGGTTGAAGGAGATCAGATTTTCCTGAAGAAGTGCCAGTACTTTTGGTATTACATCGGCGGGCGAATCTTTTACATCAATGACCAGACTAAAT
Source organism: Spirosoma taeanense (assembly GCF_013127955.1). Classification (NCBI taxonomy): domain Bacteria; kingdom Pseudomonadati; phylum Bacteroidota; class Cytophagia; order Cytophagales; family Cytophagaceae; genus Spirosoma; species Spirosoma taeanense. Next base: position 3,697,411 of record NZ_CP053435.1, on the reverse strand, counting down.
GCGTAGTCCCGCGTCTGACTGACCCGGTCTTTGTATTGCTGAAACAAGCTGGCGATTGGTTTTATGTACAGCGAATCGAGCGTTGGGGCGTTGGCCTGGGGTTTATCGTGGGAAACTACGAGCCTGCCGTTCTGCAGCCATACGTCGGCTTCGATAAAATCGGCCCGTTGCTCATAGGCAGCCATAAACGGCCGCGGCTGGGCGTAATCGTTATGGGCGTGAATCTTCTGAGCAAGGGCAGCTGATGCGGTCAGGTACAGGACGAGGAAGATACGAAGCATAATCAAGGGCTTATTTTATGACAAAGTAATACAGCTCGGGCGCTAAACCAAACCGGAGCTATCTTGCCGTTTCGGGCCAAACCGCTATTTTTGGCCTTCTTGTTTATACGAACAGCCCATTCCGGCGGATTGGGTATTTTGCTGACCAATGGATTTACTGAAAGGAAAAGTAGCATTGATTACCGGTGCATCGCGCGGCATCGGACGGGCCATGGCTCAGAAGTTCGCCCAGGAGGGCGCAGCCGTTGCCTTCACCTATCTATCGAGCGTTGAAAAAGGGCAGGCGCTGGAAGACGAACTGCGGGCATTTGGCGGCCAGGTAAAGGGATACCGCTCAGATGCGTCGGACCATAAAGCCGCCGAAGACCTGATCAATCAGGTCGTAGCCGACTTCGGCAAGATCGATGTGTTGATCAACAACGCGGGTATTACCAAAGATGGGTTGCTGATGCGCATGACGGAAGAACAATGGGACGCCGTCATTAACGTTAATCTAAAGTCGGTCTTTAATCTCACCAAAGCGGCCATCAAACCCATGATGAAAGCCAAAGCCGGCTCAATCATCAACCTGACGTCGGTGGTCGGCATCCGGGGCAATGCGGGTCAGGCCAATTATGCGGCTTCAAAGGCAGGGATTATTGGTTTCACCAAGTCGGTGGCGCTGGAACTGGGGTCGCGTAATATTCGCTCCAATGCCATTGCACCGGGTTTTATTGAAACCGAGATGACTGGCGAAATTAATGAAAAAGCCGTTGAAGAATGGAAGCAGCAAATCCCGATGAAGCGAGGTGGTCAACCCGACGAAGTGGCTGACTGCGCTGTTTTTCTGGCTTCCGACCTTTCCCGCTACATCACCGGGCAGGTACTGCAGGTAGACGGCGGTATGCTCACTTAACCCAATGATGAATGATACGAAATGAATGCCAGCGGATGCGGGAGTCATTTATGATGTATTGTTCATCATGTATCATTAAAAAACGTGCGGTCTGACGTAATCTTTCAATCCTCGCCCTGGTGGATTCTGGTGTGCCTGCTCGTGGGAGCGGTGTATGCATTTGCCTTATATCAACCGTTGCCTCGCCTGGTAGGTGGCGCAACCGTTGGTGGCTTCGACAAACGGACAACCTACGGACTGGCCGCCCTGCGTTTTGTGGTGGTCAGTCTGCTGTGTTTTCTGCTGCTCAATCCGCTCATCCGCAGCCTGCGGACGCTGACCGAGAAGCCGAAGGTGGTGCTGGCCGTAGATAATTCGGAGTCTGTTGCAGCCGCCGGTCGGCCCGCTCTGAATCGGTCGCTGGCAGCCCTGCAGTCCATCCGGCAGCAGCTAACAGATAAGGGACTGGACGTTGCGGTGCGAACCCTCGGCGACACGGTTACCGACGCCGACCTGACTCAGATCACGTTCACCCGGCGCACGACGGATCTGTCGGGTTTGTTGTCCAGCATCCGTTCGGATTATGAAGGCCGTAACCTGACCGACGTCGTCCTGGTGTCGGATGGTATATTCAACCAGGGCCTGTCGCCAACGTTTGGACAGTATCCATTCGCCGTGCAGACGGTTGGGCTGGGCGACACTATTCCTAAAAAAGATATTCAGCTGAAAGGCGTTATCGCCAACCGGATTGCCTATCTGGGCAACCAGTTTCCGGTAAAGGCCGAGCTAGTCAGCAACGGTTTCCAGGGCCGCAGCGCAACGGTTGTCCTGCGTCAGAATGGCCGGGAACTGGGTCGGCAGTCGGTTAATTTTTCCGGAACGCCGGGCGGAAAAAGTGAAACGTTCAACCAGGTAACCTTCCAGACCACGGCAACGCAGAAAGGTGTGCAGCATTATGTCGTTGAAGTATTACCTCAGCCGGGCGAATTCAGTACCCTGAACAACCGACAGGATGTGTACCTGGACGTAATCGACGGTAAGGAGAAAGTCTTGTTGCTGGCGCTGACGCCCCACCCGGACATTAAAGCCATCCGGAGTATCCTGGAGCGGAACCAGAACTACGAACTGGATGTCCGCGTCCTGACCGGAACACCTGCCGAAGCAACACCACCGGTCGATAAGGTCTATGACCTGCTTATTCTGCACCAGGTTCCGGACAATGGGGGCGTGGGCAATGCGCTTGTTCAGAAGTATCTGGCTAAGAACACACCGGTTCTGTTTGTGCTCGGTAATCAGTCCTCAATGGGGCCGTTCAATACGTCCAACCCGGTGATGCAGGTAACGGCCCAGCCTAATCAGAGCGACAAGGTAACGGGTCTGTTCAATCCCGAATTCAAGCAGCTCAACCTCGATCCGGCCCGGCTCGAACTGCTGTCGAAACTGCCGCCGATGCTGGTGCCTTATGGCGAGTTTCGCCTGCAGCCCGGCAGCGAAGTCGTCCTCTGGCAGCAGGTTGGTTCAGTGCGGACAACCAAGCCGTTGCTGGCGCTGAACCTGACCAGTCCGCGTAAAACGGCCGTTCTGGCGGGCGAGGGACTATGGTCGTGGCGGCTGGAAGAATACGCCCTGACCGACAAGCAAGAGGTTGTGGATGAATTGATGCAGAAAGTTATTCAGTTGATTTCGGTCAAAGAAGACCGGCGTAAACTCCGGGTTTATCCCATTCGGAATGAGTTTGTCGCGGGCGAGAAGGTGATTTTTGAAACCGAACTGTATAACGACATCTATGAACGGGTCTATGATAAGCCCGTCCGGCTCGAAATCAGCGATGAAAAGGGGCTAACCCGAACGTATAACTACACACCTACGGAAGCCAACAGCCGGTTTGAGATTAGCCGTTTACCCGAAGGTGCTTACCGGTTCCGGGCGAGTGTGAACGTAAACAATCGGGCTGAACAGTCATCCGGCCAATTTGTGGTGCGTGATCTGCAACTCGAAGCACTCAACACCACGGCCGATCATGGGTTGTTGCGCCAGTTATCCCAGCAAACCGGCGGACAGTTTTACAATCCTGCCCGCGTGGACGCCCTGGTTCGGGATATTACCGCCCGACCGCGTCCCGCCCGACTGACGAGCACTGAGGAGATGAACGAAATTATCAACTGGCGGTGGCTATTCTTCGTCGTTCTGGCTCTGGCCGCGGTAGAATGGGGGCTTCGCAAATTCTATGGAGGATATTGAGAAAGCTGACTTCTTGAAAAGTCAAAAGCCGGTCGCTTACGTCGCGACCGGCTTTTTTGTGTATTGACAGAGTCTGATTTCCGGAAAAAGAGACTTACAGCGAAAAGGCCATCTCCATGTCAACGACGGCCGACTCCTGGGTCAGCAGATCGGTGGCCTTGCTGCGCATGATATTGATCAAGGCATTCCAGCCGGTGCGCCACCGACGAATGATATTCTGTTCCCGTACAATTTCCGGCTCCTTAGGCTGGTTGGGCTTCTCAAAGTATTCGGGCATACGTTCGGTCATCTGGCTAACCAGTTCGTCGATGCTGCCCGTCAGAACCAGGATAGGGTCGGCCTTGGCTACCTGAATCAGCGCCCGAACAATCGAGAATGTATAGAACGCACAGTCAATATCCTGATGACGAACCGGCACATCGTCGTGCAGACGCTGCAGCCTGACTCCACCGTCTTCCAGAATATCGGACGCCGGTTCTTCGCCTTCGGGCTGGGGGAAAACAGCGTCCAGCTTAGCTTTGAATTTATCCCACCAGGGCGGCCGGCCGGAGGGGTTCAGCGTATCGCAGAAAATAACCCGCTGGGGCTTATTGGGCTGCTGCGAATTCATGATTAGGAGGGCAGCGCCCAGATGCCGGTCGTCGGCCGCATGCCGGCGCTGAATGACAAAACAATGGAGTTGTTCATCGCCGTCGGCCTGGAGTTGTTCGGTCGTGGTTTTAACCACCCGCAGGGAATCCTCCATGTAGCCGTCCGTAACGACGTGAATGGGCAGGAGGGTAGGGGACAGGGCTTCCCGGCGTAGCTGATCCGCTAAGATGGTGAGAGCGGTTGCATCCGAGCGTCGCGTTCCGAAATACATGCCGATATCCTCTTTAATCTGCCCCGTGTTCATTTCTAAAAGCGGAACCGTATCGCCGTGTGCACCCTGCCGGCTGGCGGGACTATAGCGGAAAGGAACCTCGAAATTTTCGCGGTGAGCGGCCAGATTATAAATTCGTTTCTCAAACTTAGCGAGCATCGGCTCGTACGCATCGTTTTCAAAATACACTTCATTGATAGGACGAAGCATATGGCGGGCAATGGCGTCGTTTTCGAGCAGCAGGGCAAAGGCATCATCGCGATGCTTAAAGAAGCTGCGTAACGCCCCATGTTCAATAAAATCCTCGGTATCGCTCTCAAAGTCCGCGCTTTTCGCCGGGAGCGTGCCCTGCTCAATCCAATCGCGCAGGTACTGTCTGACTGCTCCATCAAACGCCTGGTTTGCCTGGTCAGCCTGTTCTTTGGTGTAGCCTATCTGGCTGATGTGTTTGCTCTCAATCGGATCCCCCTGGTCGCCCGTGATCCGAAATGGTATTTTCATAGGTATACGTTACGTAAAAGATTAATGAATACTTCCCCAATGGCCTGCGACCTTCCTGTCGCAGTGGCTACTTCTGCAGCAGCTTACCCTTAACCCGAATGACTCCCAGCCTGTCTGTAAATGCGCTCCCGAACCAAACCGGAGCGGCTTCAGCAGATAAACATATATTCCGCCCGTTTTGGTTGCATTTGCCAAAGCGAAATAATTGCCCGAAAAAAATGGTAATAAACTGATTATCAGTGGTGGGTCGCTGGGTCAGAGTAGCGGTGACCAATGCTGAAACGGAGCGCTTCGCCGAAGTAAATACCACGCCGGTTCTGACTGCCAGTTTTGCCCATGAAGGTACGTTTTTTTCTCAAACTATCATATGCATGAACTGGGGATTCGACCGGCTTTTTTTAATCCTCGGTTCGCATGGCATTGTACACGAACCGAATCTCGCTATACGTCATGGAGTTATTCAGACCAAGCCGTACTTCATTGAGCGTACTGGGCTGATTTGCTTCAATAAAGGATCGGATCGCAGCGATCTTGTCGGGTGGCAACAGGGCCTCCACGGGTAGCTCGCCCGCGCTGACAAGTCGCGCCAGATGGCTTTCAACCGTCGATAGGCTCAACCCGCGTTCGGCGGCAATCTCGTCAATGGACCTGCCCGCCTGGAACAGAGAGAGCGTTACGAGGTGCGACTCAACTTTGGGCGGTTTCTCTTTCGGGGCAGCCCCGGTGGAAGAACGCTTTCCATATTCCTGAATAATGCGCAGTATGTCTTGGCCCAGTTGCTTGACTTTGGTTTTGCCGAAACCTTTAATGGCCAGCAGCTCGGCTGCCGTTGTGGGGCGGGTGCGGGCCAGTTCGACGATAGTTTTCTGGGACAGCACCAGATAGCCCGACGTATCGTGTTCGCCCGCCAGGTCGTTACGCCACTTCATTAGGGCACCGTAAAGCCCGCCTTTCACAGCGCCTTCGTTACTACCAGATGGCTCGCTTTGTTTCCGGGCGGGCTGAAAGTCAAGTTCGGCGCGGTTGCGGGCCTGTAGATACGCCAGGGCCTCGAAGCCGCTGCAGCTGCTTTCGAAGCTCTGGCGTTTGCTGAACAGCTCTTTTTCCAGTTCATCCATCGCTTCCAGCAGGAGGTCGCGTACCTGCTTGTTGTCGCAGTCGGTGGGGCAGGCCCGCAGGAGCGGTAGGAGTTCGTCGCTCAGTAACGTTTTAAAATACGCACCCGCTTTCCGGATTCGCTGCTGTAATGGCTCGTTGTCTTCCGGTAACTGTTCGTGGGCGAAATAAGCGGGTAGCTGCTGCATGAACCGGCGCGCTACGTCGCGGGCTTTGGTGCCGTGCAATTCGGCCAGCTGCTCCAGCGCCGTGTGCAGCTCATCGGGCAGACTGTCGTGGTGCTGTACGGCCAGCCGCCGACAGCGGTAAATGAGCGAATGAACCTGCTCGAACGAAAACAGCTCCTGGAGCAGATACTCCTGGTTAGTGCGTTTGGCGTCGTGGAGGTGTTGCTCGGTTGGTGTCTGCTGCTGGACCTGTTCGTGGAAGTCTTCCAGCGTCTGCTCGGTTTTGATGCTGTGCGATGGAATCGGCGTCCGCAGAACCAGCCCGTTGAGCGTTTTGCAGCGGCTGAGCGCTACGTACACCTGCCCGTGGGCGAAAGCCGCCGACGCGTCGATGATCGCCTTCTCGAAGGTCAATCCCTGACTTTTATGGATCGTAATGGCCCATGCCAGTTTTAACGGGAACTGCGTGAACGTGCCAATCACTTCACCTTTGATTTCCTTCGTTGTCGGGTCAAGCGTGTACCGGATGTTTTCCCAGGTTACCCGATCTACGGGAATCATGTCGCCGTCCTGCTGACTTCTGACGTAAATAAAGTCGTCGTCCACGGCCGTTACGCGCCCAATCTTACCGTTGTAGTACAGCTTTTCGCGGGAAATGTCATTCTTGATGAACATCACCTGCGCCCCCACTTTCAGGTCCAGTTCGGCCTCGGTAGGGTAGGTGTTGGCGGGAAACTCTTTCTCAACGGTAGCCGTGAAGGTATGCCGCCGACCTCTCAGGGCCTGTAGCTTCTGGCTGTTGATTTGCTGGGCGGTGGTGTTGTGCGTGGAGAGGGTAATGTAGCCTTCATCATCACCGGGCGAAAAATCCGGCACGTAACGCTGGTTCAGGTCGTCGAGTTGAGCGCGGGTTATGGTTTTCTCGCGGATGCTGTTGAGCAGACTGATGAATCGCTCGTCGGACTGCCGGTAGATATGCGTCAGCTCAATCGACACGTAGGGCGTCTGGCGAAGGGCTTTGCTTCCAAAGAAATAACCCGTCTGATAGTGGGGACTAAGCAAGGCCCAGTCTTCGTCGCGGATGACCGGCGGCAACTGCTGCATATCGCCGATGAGCAGCAACTGAACACCACCAAAGGGCTCCGGACGATTCCGGTAACGTCGCAGCACTTCGTCGATACCGTCGAGTATGTCGGCCCGAACCATACTGATCTCGTCAATCACCAGCAGATCGAGCGTCCGCAGGAGGTTTATCTTCTCCCGGTTGAACTTACGTCCCTCGCGCTGAACGGTTCCGGGCACAAGCGGGCCAAAGGGCAGCTGAAACAGCGAATGGATCGTAACGCCCCCCGCATTGATGGCCGCAACACCCGTTGGCGCTACGACCGCCAGCCGCTTGGCGCTGAGTTGTTTGACCTGATGCAGAAAGGTCGTTTTACCGGTTCCGGCTTTACCCGTCAGAAAGACGTTCCGGTTCGTGTGAAGAACAAAGTTGTGGGCGAGGTTTAGTTTTTCGTTTACGGGGGCAGGCATGATACGGTACGGGTAAACCAGCAGACATGAATCGGCGCGGGGCACGATCCGATAACGCCGGGCCGGTTGTAATCATTCCCGCGCCATGGCAATCACAACCGCTCCGGCTCCCATCAGCACAACCCCCACAATAACCTGCCAGTTAACCTTTTCTTTCAGGAACACAATGGCGAGAACTACGGAGAAGACCAGCGAAACCTTATCCAGCGATGAGACTCTGGCGGCATCGCCCAGTTTGAGCGCCCGAAAGGAAAGCAGCGAGGAAACGCAGGTGATGACCCCGGCAATGACCAGATAAATCCAGGCACGCCGGTCAACGCGCGTCACATCCGGCAGGTTGCCCTGGCCAATGACAACGCCCCACGATACCAGCAGGATCAGAACCGACTGAATGGCAAAGGCCAGACTGGAATCTACATTTTTTATCCCCGCCTTCGAGAGCGTAACGACGGTGGCGGTGGCTACAGCGGCTAATAACGAAAAGACAATCCACATAGAACAGACTGATAACGTTCCTGGGGTAAAGCGAATGTGGTGCAGAATTGATTTAAAAATCGATGGAAGGGTTTTGGATGGGTCCGTTGTACTTTTGGCAAACCGAAACCGGCCGTTCGGTTGTTATGTATGTATTGAACCGGCATTCGGTCTAAAGACCTTACATTATGAATATTGGCGATAAAGTCCGGTTATTACGGGCAAAGGAACAGGGCGTTGTGTCGCGGTTCCTGCCCGGCAACATGATCGAAATTGAAATTGAAGATGGCTTCCGGATTCCCGTCATGCGATCGGAACTGGTGCTCGTCTCGCCCCTGGAAGCCGAGCGCCTGCTGCGAACCAGCACCTTTGCTCCGCAGAAACCAGCCGCTCCACAGTCACCGGCCATTCTATCCAACCAGGGTATTTATCTGGCGTTTATTCCTGTCAACGACCGCGAATACACCCTGCATCTGATTAACAACACCGACTGGGAGTTTCCGTACCTGATTGGCGAAGAATCGGCCGGAGCCGGGGGCGGAATACAGTTTATTGGTCTGCAGAGTGGCGTGTTAAAGCCTAAATCGCAGCAGAAGATGAACGATCACTACGTCCACGCGAAGTTTGACGAGTGGCCGACGTTCGTGGTGCAGGGATTATGGTTCCGGGCCGGAAAATCTTCGTTACGTCAGCCGCTCATCAAACGATTCAAAGCGCGGGCCTCTACGCTGTTTAAGGCCAAAGTAACGGTACCGGTGCTCAACCAGCCCGGTTTTCAAACCCAGCTCGATGCCGAAAGCGCCGAGCCAGCGCAGCCGGTTCCGGCCAGCAATCGAAATGCGCAGCCCCGGCCCACTACAATCCGCCCCGAAGAGCTGAAAGCCGAGATGCTGAAGGCCAAATCAGAAACAGGTGGGATTTCGGTCGAGCGGCCGTCGGCGGTAGTGGACCTGCACACCGAAGCTCTGCTGCCCAAAGGAACCGGCAACCGGACGCCCGCCGATTTGCTGAAGCTGCAGCTCGATACGTTCGAGAAGGCCCTTGAGAACGCCATTGCCAGTGGTATGAGCGACATTACGTTCATTCACGGCGTGGGGAGTGGCGCCCTACGAACCGAACTGCACAAGCGGCTGGGCCAGCACCCGAACGTTAAATTCTTTGAAGACGCGCAGAAGCAGAAATTTGGCTACGGCGCCACAAAAGTAACTATAAAATAGGATTCTCAGGTGTTGTCAACGTTCTACCGGCCAGCACCTGACGCCCTGAATCATTACGCGTTACGAACCTTTCAACGTAACCTGTTTCGGGCCCGAATACCGCCCTGCCGATTAACTATTACCTGTATGTACCGTTGTATTGTATACAGTCTGACCATTGGCTGGCTGATTTTGAGCAGCCTCGGCTGCCAGCCTTCCGGTAGCCAGCTGAATCCAAAAGCCCCGAAGGAAGCTTATAATATCACCGAGATGGAAGTCCGTACCGAACGCTTTTTGTCAACAGTTCATGTTCCTGTTTCAATTGGGTTGAGCGATGTCGAACGGCAGATCAACACCCAGGTGAATGGCCTGATTTATGAGGACAATAGTTTCGAGAACAACAACCGCGATAACTTCATGACCAAAGTCTGGAAGCGGGGAACGATTCTTGTCAATGCGCAGGACAGTCTGTTTCATTTCACGGTGCCTTTAAGGATCTGGGTAAAAGCAGGGGTTACGGTTTTGGGTTTTACGAAGTTTACAGAGACCGAATTTGAAATAGACCTGCGGTTCAAAACCAAATTTGACCTCGAACGCGACTGGTCGGTCAACACCCAGACCGAGGCCGATGGGTACGGCTGGGTCCGGCGGCCCACTGTCAGCTTAATCGGTATCAATATTCCAGTCACGAATATTGTGGGGAGCATGATCGACAAGAATCTGGGCAGCATCACTAAAACGCTCGACCAGCAGATACGCCGGAACGTAGACCTGAAAACTCCCGTTCTTAAAGCCTGGAATATGCTGCGCGAGCCCTACCTGATTTCGGAGAAGTACCGCACCTATTTTCAGGTTGTGCCGAAGCGGGTGCTCATTACGCCCCTGCGGTTCGAGGGGCACACGATTCGGGCCACGATTGGTATCGAAGGGTATACGCTGACAACGACCGGCGACAAGCCCGATGTAAAGCCCGCCGTGTCGCTGCCCGACCTGACCGTAGTGCCGCAGGTTAAAGATGATTTTCAGATTGGCCTCCTGAGCGAAGCCAGCTATCAGGAAGCCGCCCGGCTTGCATCAGAAGAGTTCGTCGGTAAAACGTTCAAGTTTAGTGAGGACCGCTACAGCATCACCATTACGAGCATGGATATGTTCGGCCAGAATGAGAGTCTGATTATCAAGGCAGGTCTGAAAGGTACCGTCAACGGCGATATTTACCTGCGCGGCCGACCGTATTACGACGCTCAGGAACAAACCATCTCGCTCAAAGACCTGGCCTACGACCTGGACACCCGTAACGTACTCCAGCGGTCGGCGAGCTGGCTGCTGCAGGGGACGTTTGCCCGAACGCTGCAAAAACAGCTCACCATCCCGGTCGGTTCGCAACTGGCCGATATGCAGAAACTGCTGCAGGAACGGCTCAAAAATAACCAGCTGGCCAAAGGCATCATACTGAACGGCCGCATTGACGAGATCCGTCCCGATCAAGTCTATCTGACGCCTACCGCCCTGCTGGCCGTTGTTCATGCGCGGGGCCGCATCGACGTCAGGGTAGAAGGGTTGCAATAGTGCAGACTCAGACAAGGCAGCGGCTCAACCGGATCGACTATGAGGAACGTAGTACAAAAAATCAGTTTGTATATAGGTATAGTACTGATAGGCATTACGCTGCTATCGTTACTGTATGATACGTCACTCTGGTTTCTGCAGATTTTCAATTTCCCGCGGCTACAACTGCTGATTGCGCTTATCTGCTGCCTGGTCCTGTATGCAGGCGTAAAAAGAAAGAACCGGCTCGACGCACTCGTGGCAGGGCTGGCTATTTCAGCGGCCATACAGACCTATTACTTATTCCCCTATTTTCCGTTTACAACAAAACATATTCTATCGGCCGATGCCGTCACCCTGAACAGGAAGAATGTGTTTAGTCTTATTGTTGCCAATGTCTATATGAAGAACCGCAACGCTGCGGCTTTCATAAAAATTGTCAGCGACCGAAAGCCCACCCTTGTCCTGACGATGGAGGTTGATAACTGGTGGATGAACCATCTGGACGTGTTAAAGAAGGACTATCCGTACCGGATTACGTATCCGACCGATAATACGTACGGAATGGCTTTGTATTCCAAGCTACCTCTTCAGGATTCGGCTACCTTGTTCTTCAATCATGATGGGGTGCCGTCTTTCCTGGCGACAGTTTCGCTCCCTACCGGCGCTTCCTTTAGATTACTTACCGTCCATCCGGTCGCGCCCAGGCCCAGCAAGCATCCCGACAACCTGAACAGCGAAGAAGTAGGCCTGCTAAAAGCCGGACGCACTGCTGCGGCTCAAACCGGGCCTACTGTGGTTGCCGGCGATTTCAACGATGTAGGCTGGTCGTACAACACCCGTCGGTTTGAAGAAATCAGTGGCCTGAAAGACGTACGATGCGGCCGTGGAATGTATAACACGTTCGATCAGCATTCTGTCCTGATGCGGTGGCCGCTTGATTACGTTTACACATCCTCGCAGTTTCGGGTGGCCGAAATTGAACGTTTGCCCGCCTTCGGGTCCGATCATTTCCCGCTTTATGTGGAGTTAGTGCTTGGGCCGAAATAGGCTCTTTTGCTGCGGCTCGTCAGTCAGCCGGGGCGTGTCGTTAAGCGCTGGCTGGTAAATCGACATATAGTAGAGGGGTACCGTAATTTCCCTACCTTTGTATTCCCCAACCAATCCAGACCGGCTTATCGCGTCCGATTCATCGGGCGAGGAAAGTCCGGGCAGCACAGAGCACCCTACTTCCTAACGGGAAGGCGGACGACTGGGAACGGCCGTTCGACAGACAGGGCAACAGAAAACATACCGCCAATTTTAATGGCGAACGAGTGAATGGTGAATGAGTGAATAGCCATCCGGCATACAAAGTTTGCGCCAGCTATTCGCTCATTCACGCTTTCGCTCATTCACTCTTTAAATCTGGTAAGGGCGAACCGGTGGGGTAAGAGCCTACCGCCCGGTGGGTGACCAGCGGGGCACGGCAACCCTTAGGGGCTGAAAGACCAAATAAGCGTCGGACGCGCGGCTGCTCGTCGCCAGCGGCCCGAAAGGACCAACACCGACGCGGGTAGGTCGAACGAGGTGTCGGGTGACCGGCATCCCAGATAAATGATAAGCCAGCCAGCGCAAGCGGGTGGACAGAACCCGGCTTACAGGTCTGGATTGGGCTGGGGATTTTTGATTGTGTTCATGAACCGGCAGGAAAAGAGCCTGCTTCTGCCTGGCTAAAGGCAAATGTTATAAGACATGGCTGATGGGTTATCGCTTCTTACCGACAAACCTGATGACGCAGCCGTGCCCATTGTGGTACTGTCCTTCGTTGAGTTCAATCTCGGTTTCTGTTAATTGCTGGAAATCATAGTTTTCGAAATCTGATTTGATTTCGGCTATTGAGAACAGCGAAGCAATATCTTTTGGGCCGCCAACCTTTTCGTTCTTTGCCAGATAGTCAAGATGCTTCTTGCTGAAAGCCTCAAAGATAACGATACCGCCTTTACGCAGATACGTATCAAGAGCCTTGTGATATAAGGACTTAAGATCTGGCGGAAAGTGGGCATAGATCAGGGCGATGACGTCAAATTGTTCGGCGGGGTAATGCAGGAATCGCAGTTCGCCAACCTGATAATCAATGCTCACCTGATTTCTTTCGGCAAGTCGCATAGCTTTCTTTTGCCCTTCTGCGCTTATATCAAAAGCCGAAACAGTCCAGCCGAGGCTGGCTGCAAATACCGCGTTACGGCCTTCGCCCTCGGCCGGAAAAAGAATCCTGCCTGGAGGTATTTTTTCTATCTGTTCTTTAAAATACGCGTTAGGCTGCTCTCCATAAGCAAAGTCATTCTGACTGTAGCGTTCATTCCATTTCTCTGTCCAGAGGTCTTCCATCGTTCAGGGTCTTAGATGTTATCCGCTTTGTCGCCGTTGGTAGCCTTAATCGAGTGCAGGACTGGCAAATGAATATGAAATTTCAGGGCGATTATCCGAATGGCTATCACTGCTGATGCGGCAATAAGTTCTGTCAAACTCGTTGACAAGTCAAACCGGATACACACAAAATATACAAACCCGCCCACCACGCAGGCGAGCGCATAAATATCCTTTCGTAATAGGAGCGGCACCTCATTCAGCAAAACATCCCGGATAACTCCTCCGATTGAGCCCGTAATGGTGCCCATTACTATGCAAACCCAGAATGGCAGATTCATTTCAATGCTTTTGCTAATGCCCACAATCGTAAACAGGCCCAGGCCTATAGTATCGAACAGGAATAAGGTGTTCGGCCATTTAAATAGTTTTTCTTTGAAAAGCAGGGTGGCAAGCAGCGCAGCGCCGGTTGTCAGGAAGTACGTACTGTCTGTCATCCAGAACGGCGTTACGTCGAGTAATAAGTCTCTTACGGTCCCTCCTCCGGTGGCGGTTACTAGTCCAATCAGATAAGCGCCGAACCAGTCAAGCTGTTTGCCGGACGCCAGCTTTATCCCACTAATTGCAAAGACAAAGGTGCCGAGTAAATCTATTGAAGTTGTAAAAATACTGCCCAATGAAGTTACTGTGGTTTTGATGGAAAATGTATTGCCGGATTTTACAAGCGGCACCGTACCGCGCTCCTTTTGTATTGGTGCATTTTTGAACCGAAAGGTCGCTAATTTAGCTAAATGTCTTATGAATGGCTCTTCAGAAACGCCCTGGCAACCGAAAGTTCTGGTCTATCTGACTTTGGAGCAGCAATGGATATCAGTTGGTTATAGTAAAAGGAAGCTTTATCCATCAAGCCAGCTTTTTCGGCTGCAACACCAGCGCCGTATAAGCTGTTGAAGCGATTCGGACTTTTTTGCAGAGCTTTTTCATAGGCTTGCAAGGCTTTCTGGTTTTGCTGTAGTTGACGTAACAGATCGGCATACAATTCCCGGGCGGGCAACACTTCCCCCGGTGTTACAGGATGTTTGGATGTGCTGTCTTCCATGTCAGCCGCAAGGCTCAATAAGTTTAAAGCGGCCGTATTCCTGCCTTCCAAAAACGCAATCCATCCTTCTCCCTCTTTCATCTGGATCGCCACTTGCTTTGCTTTATAGAAGTCTTTCTGCTTTTGTAACGTATCGTAAAGCGTATGCAGCTTTTCCAGTTCTGATTGGGCAGAAGCAGCGTCTTTAGTGTGGGTCGCGCCCAAGAGACGTGCAAAATGAATAATCCCTTCCTGCCAGGGAAAATTCTTCCAGGGGAAATTGGCAGGTGTCAATTGGATGTTTGCCGCTTCCTTCCAGTTTTTGTTTTCCAATGCCATACGTGAAGGTGCAGCCGCAAATGTATAGGCATCCTTAAAATTAACCGGAAAAACCTGATTGATGGATGCAATGTATCTTAGCTGTTCATTAGCGGCTGCATTATCACCTGTTTGCAGATAAGCATAGACCAGATAATCCAGACCATGAAGCTCCTCATCCCAATGACCTTTTATACCGGCTGCTTCGGCATAGCACTGGGCAGAAGAGACCGAAAGCCGATTAGACTGAATGCATTCATCCCAAAGGCCTAAGCGGGTGAAAATATGCGATGGCATGTGCAGGGCATGCGCAGAGGACGGGGCAATAGTAGCGTATTTTCGTGCCGCAGCCAGCCCCTGCCGGGCCAGTTCCGGGTAATCGTAGGTGTGAATCAGATAGTGGGCGATACCCGGATGATTGGGTTGTCCGGGATAAAGCGCCTGCAGAATAGAGCCCGCTTTCTTCTGTCTGGCAAAGGATTTATCGGCTGGGTCGGCTGCGGCATTGAGAGCCAGCGCATAAAAAACAGCCGCTTCTTTATCCGCTGGGTACTTTACGTAAACGGCTTTCATGCCCGCTTCAAAACGAAGACAGCGGGTGCGGTGATCGGTGAGCTGCCAATCGTTATAAAAGGAAGCGATGGCGTCGATATAAGCGGCTTCGCGTTCGGATTTTGAGAGCGACTGCGCAATCTGAACGGCCTTTTCACCTTTTCTCAACTCAGTTTCGAGTGGTGGTGTCCAGAGCGGATGGAAGAGAGACATGGCTACTCCCCAATAGGCCATGGCGCAACTGGGGTCTTTGTCAATCACCTTCGCAAACACCTTCTCGGCTTCGTCATATTCAAACGAGTGTAACAGCTTTACGGCGAGATCAAAATCTTCCTGCTCGTCCGGGCTGCAGGCCGTTTGGAACGTAACCGAGCCAAATTGCTGATCGGGAGGACCGCACGTAACAATTTCTCCCCGTTTGAGCTGTAGTGCATCAACCAGCTCGGTTGAGGTACTGGTTTTTTTCTGCCTGCAGCCTGATAGGAGAACCAGCAAACCGAGCGTGAACAAGCCTGCCTTTCTCATGGTAAGTGCCTGTTAGAGATACTTCACCATCCTTCAGGGCCTGATCTTCAATTGAGATTAACCAATACGGAATGACGTAGTGGCATTCATTACGGTAAAGCCCCAAAAGATTGTTGAATAAAATTAAGGTTATTACTGGAGAAGTCCTATGGCTCAGGCTGTTTATTGGGGCGTATGACCAGGTTCCTGGCGTACCTGATAAAATATATAGCACATCAGAAGCAGACATTAGTAGAGGGGTCAGCAACAGAGAAAAAAGCGGTGGGATATAGTGTAGGCTGCCAATAGCCACTAGCAGATAGTGGTGCAGACAGGCTGTCTATTGTTAACTTGTACCTATATACGTTACTTGTTAGTCCGGTTGTCCTGCCCGTACTGAACAGGATACCCGCGCTGTGCCCACACAAGAATTCCTTCGTCGAGGATGGCTGTATGTTTATAACCGAAGCGTTTCAGGGTGTTCACGACCTGGGTAGATGCCGCGTGCGGGCAGGCGCAATACGTTACAATCCAGGTGCTGTCGTTTGGAATATCCTTAATGAACTTATCCGGCTGTTCATAGTAAGGCACGGAAATAGCACCGGGAATATGCGTCTGATGCCAGGCCGCTTTCGATCGGGCGTCGAGTACAATCATGCGCGTGCTGTCTTTTAACGCTCTAAGAAGTTGTTCGGCCGATACGTAACGACCCTCGCGTAATGTAAACTTTGGCGCTTTGTGGTGGGGGTTTAATACATAATGTTCAGGAAGGGGTTCTTTGGTAGTGATTGCTGCGGGCGCATTCCACCCCGACGCCCGGCTTCTGATATAGGCCGTGACCGCATTTATTTCAACCTTGCTGAGACTATCCTTGAAAGACGGCATTGGCGTATTATCCCGGCCTTCTGAAATGGTGTAACGTAAAAAAGCATCGCTCGCCGTGGCTAACAGCATGGGATTGCCCAACGCAGGGGCACGAACGCCTTCTCCCTTTGCTCCATGACAGGCCGCACAATGGCTGGCGTATAGTTTTTTTCCAAGCGCTACATTTCCGATTACAGGCTTTGCCGACATTTCTACCGGTTTTTTAACCCCGCTTAACTCGTAAAGCCACTGTAATAGTAAGTCAATGTCATCCCCATCCAGCGGGCCGCCCTGGCTTTTTGCATAAGGGGCCATAGCCGTACCTGAGCGCCCGTAATAAATTGTATGCCGGAGATAATTGTAGCTGGATCTGGGTAACTGAGTGGATGCCATTAACGTATGGGAACGTAACGATGGGGCAAAATCTGCTGCATAACCTTCGCGGTTTTTGCCGTGACACAAGGCGCAATATTTTGCATAAGTGGCTGATGCATAGCGTACTGAAGCCTGGTCGAGTTTCGTGCCTTCCTTGAAGCTGAATATTTTAGCTAATTGAGCCTGCTCTTTTGATTCTTCGATAAATTCAAGCTGGACACCGTGCGCATATTCCTTCAATACAGTCAACCGTTTTCTTGATCGATCCGCGAGCAAAGCCTTGGCCGGCAACTTCTTGTTCAGGAAGTCACGTGTAGCCTTAAGACTTTTCACCTCAAAACATATAGCATACACACCGGGTCCACGCGTTTTCAAAAACCGGCTGTATGCATCGCCGGGTAATCTGGGCGCCATCACCTGCAGCGTCTGGTTTTGTGCTATGCTAAAAAGCGCTGCCGTGTCGCTTTCTTCCAGTTCCCTTAATCCGATCTTTTTGAATTTTTTACGCGCAGTTTTGAGGTTGCTGACAACAATCCGCAGCGACGATATGCCTATTACGCCATTCGGGTTATCCTCATAATATTTACGCCATGCGTAGGGCTTCCAGATGCTTTGAATTTCCTGGTAAGGCAGACCAACATATTGCAAAAAGCTGGGAAGATAGGCCGGCGGGTTCTTACTGTTAAATTCTACACTGCGCCACTGCGGTCCGCCATCATCCCAATCCCATCCCTTTGGCACTTCTACAGTAGTACGGCCAGAGCGGGGCGGGTCTGTTTTAAATCCTTGTGACTTAATCCAGTGAAGCGTTGTATCAGCCGAAGACGTAGACAGTGCATACAGTCGCACACCCTGATTACGCTGAAGAAAAGCGGTAATGAATGAATGCTTTTTTGCAACCAGTCCTGTGTCCTTAACCGAAAGAAGCTCGATGGACGACTGGTCCGGAAAACGAGCATAGGCACTCAAGGTTCCCTCATACGTGCCTTTTTCAAATTTCTCAGGTGAAGGCATAGTAAACCCGAGAACCTTTACGTAATAATTTCGGGCGCTATCTAAATCCTGTACAATTAATGTAGCACTGTTAATGCCAAATCCCGCTCCCAGCAATGGACTATCAGTAAGTTGTTTACCCTGCTTTGAGGTACAGGATGAAATAAATCCACAGATGATAAGCAATGCCATGCGGAAGTTCGCTTTCATGGGAGCTAGATATTATTTATATAAATATATTTACTAAATCTACAAGGCCTGAAACCTTACCAATGCTCCTTTTGAATTTTATAACCTGTACTTATAGAGGAAAATTTTTTTAGCTGATCAATAGAAGCATTTAAACCAGTTTATTCTATAGAGAAATATAACTTATAAAACACATATTGTTTTTGGGCCTACTTATACAGCATGACGCACAACGTTTGACGGCTTGGCGGTGTGGCGGTATTTGGAAAACGTCACGACCCGAGCCCAGAGCCGATTAAAGATAAAACGTTTAATAGTTATTTCTGCTGAACACCTGCGTTACGTCGTGCTGGAACTGAAGATGATTAGTTTACTACAGTTGATGCTGCGTTGGGTCGCCCCGTCATAACGCCAAACCGCATGTTAGCGGTTAGTTGTTTTTGTGTATTCCTTATTTTGTCGTGTTAAGAGGTGTCGCTGCAGTCGATCTACTCAGCGACAAGCCGCTTAATGGCAGCACGAATTCGAACCATGTCGTCCGTACACATTGCGTGTAGCTCAGTGCCGTTGTCATCGTGGTATTCCATACCGGGATGGACGAACCGTATGATCCCGGACTTGTCTAATATGAATGTAACAGAGGTTGCAGGACGCTCGGGGCCCGCTAGCCACCAGTCCTTTAGTGTTCCGGTGCGCCACTTCCAATCGATTGCTACCGGAAATTTAAAGTCCCTGGCTTCTACCACACTTTGCACACGTTGGATGTCGAGCGGATCATCCCTCCCGTCCTTTGGATGGTATGCACCAATTAACATAAAGCCACTGTTTGCGTACTCCTCGTATAACGATCGAAGCGCTGGGGCGCTGCTGGCGCAGAAAGGACAAGTGTCAGTAAACCAACGAACCAGAACGACTTTACCCTTAAGATCCTCCAGAGTTAGCGGCTTGGAGTTGAGCCAAGCGTCAAATTGAAACGGGGGCGCAGCAACACCGATGCGGTCATCACCCGCAGAGCGGTTCATGTCTTTCAAACCTGTTAGAAGCGCTGAAATCTTGGCGTCAGCTTCGGTCTCGGACATGCCCCGTTTGATGTAAAGCTCACGTTGGTGCTCCCAAGACTTTACGGTTACGTATTTTTTAACGGAAGCTGTTTCAGAATGAGAATGGTGGGCTTCGTTGACATTAAGCTTGGGCACTTTTGTGGCACAAGAAAACATCGCAGCACAGAGTACGGGAAACAAAATTCCCCGCAA
Organism: Spirosoma taeanense; assembly: GCF_013127955.1. Classification (NCBI taxonomy): domain Bacteria; kingdom Pseudomonadati; phylum Bacteroidota; class Cytophagia; order Cytophagales; family Cytophagaceae; genus Spirosoma; species Spirosoma taeanense. The sequence continues at coordinate 3,678,146 of NZ_CP053435.1, read as the reverse complement.
TACGTTTTTTTGATGTTTCATGACGGTATTCTTTTTAGATGTTATCAACTTCTATTCAACTCTTGTCACAAATTACCGCTAACGTATCAGGTATTTACGATGGTAGGGATTTTATAACCATCAGCCCTGGCCGACTGGAGTACAAATTAATTACAAAAATTGAAAGTTTATTGTGAAATCCAATAGAATTCCGTCAAGCCGGAACAGAAGCTGATAGCAATTTACTGCCGATTGCTCCAACGTCCAGCCCCACTATTGGCAATACTCTTGTTGGCTGTAGTTTTATCCATTCGTTTCTTACTGTTTAGTAAATCCTTCTATAATACTAAATGGAGACATAGTTGGTATAATTCGCGTTAAGCTCAGTCCTGCTTCATCGAATAATGCTTCATATTCCTTTTCTGTTCGTTCACAACCTGGTAAAAATTGCAACATTTGTAAATCAAGGAACTTGGCAGGAGACGGTTCATTGCCTTCAGGTACCACCATTTCTACTACTAATACCCTTCCTCCTTCTTTCATAGCTTTCCTGCAATTTTTAAGTATAGCAATACATTGCTCATCACTCCAATCATGGATAATGTGTTTCATGATGTAACCATCTCCACCTGGGGGTACCGATTCAAAAAAATCACCGCCTACAGTTTCACACCTCTCTGCTACACCATGTTCATGTAAAAGTTTTTCTGCTTCGGCAACAATAGCAGGGGTGTCATACAATACACCTTTTACATTACCAAATTTTGCAAGAATAGAAGCCAGTAAAAATCCATGTCCGCCACCAACATCCACCAATTTTGAAACGGAAGAAAAATCGTAGGCATTTACTACGGCAACACTTGAAAAAGCACTGTTACTGGTCATGGCATCATTAAAAACCTTTCCAGCTTTCTCATTACTCCAGAAATATTCAAATGACGATTTGCCATGTACTTTATCAAAAGAAGGTTTGCCTGTTTTAACACTGTATGGAAGTTCTGCCCAGGTCTGAAATTGCCAATCGCAAGTTATCATTTCAGCGAAAGCACGTAAGCTACCTTGTGCATTACTAAGCAATGGTTCGGCTAATGGAGTTAATGAGAACTTTTTTTCATTGTCTTCGGAATAGACACCAACACTGGCGCAAGCACGTAACACCCGATAAAGAGAACGGGCATGAACTCCTGTTTGTCGGGCTAATTCATCCGCGGTTTTTGCGCCATCCTTTAATAAGTCCGCAATATGTAATTCTGCAGTAACGCCAATTGCACGAGATGAGGCAAAACCGAAAAGCATTTGCATTAAAAGTACAGGAGGAGGAAGTTCTTGTGTCATGATTCAAAGTATTAAATAAATAAAAATGAAAAATATTTTGATTATGAACTATCCACAAATTACAGCCAACGAACAGGGCTTGCTGCTGTGGCGGCATTCAGGGAACGTCCAGCCCCCGAACCGCAGCCCGGTTTTATTTTGTTGTTGAAGATAAGATTTGCTGCCCAATGTTATTCGTCACGCTGGAACTGTAGCCGATGCTCATACATAGCTGATGACATGTTCGTCGCCCCGCCATAGCAGCAAACCCAATGTTAGTGGCAGGTTTTGTCGACACCGATTCTATTATTATCTTTGCAGCCGGATAGGAATTTTACAGATTAATATTCCAACATTAGAGAAGAGAATTGGGAATATTAGTTTTTCTTTTGCACTTCAAATGCATACTCTAATAGCTTAATTTAAACACGTTAAACTATTGTGTATGCAAAAAAGACATCTTTACTTATTCCTTTTAATTTTAGGAACGGCTTTTTGGGGTATTTCCTTCACATTTGTAAAAGTTGGTGTTGGGAATGGCTCACCCTTTGTATTTTTATTCTACAAATTTGTAATTGCCACTGCTTGTCTGGCTGCCGTCTTTTTTAATCAATTAAAGTACATAACTAAAAATACTTTGAAAATAAGTGTTTTAATTGGAGTTCCATTATTGGCTGGAACGATTTTACAGACGATAGGATTAAAATATACAACTGTTTCAAATTCGGCATTTATTACAGGGTTGGACGTCTTGCTTATACCAATATTGAAGTTTCTTGTTTACAAAAAGAAGGTAGAATCAAAAATTTGGGTCGCCTGTTTTTTAGCTTTACTGGGATTGTACATAATTGTTGTAAAAGATGGATTGTCATTAAATGTTGGTGACCTTTGGATAATTGCTTGTGCTTTTGGATTTGCTTTTTATGTGCTTCAAGTAGGTAAATTTTCTAATGAAAAAAATCCTATGCCCGCTGTTATTCTACTAATGTTATTCTGTGCTGTAGGATGTCTAATTTTTGCTCAGTTTGATTCAAATGCTATTTGGTTTCCGAAAACCGATGGATTTTGGTCTGGTGTTCTCTTTGCTGCTATCCCTGCAACTGCATATATGTATGCTGTTCAAAATGCTGGTCAACGTCATTTGGGCGAAGAAAAAGTTGCCTTAACTTATTTATTTGAACCTGTTTTTGCTACTATTGCAGGCATTTTTATATTAAACGAGAAATTTACAAAAGAAATATTTTTTGGGGGACTACTAATTGTCTCTGCTATGTGTATAGCCGAAATTAACTTTAAGAAAGTTCTCAAGAAGTAGATTGTCGAAAATCTCTTTAATAAACGGAATGTCAAACAAACTTGCCACTAACGTTTTTCAGCTTTATGCAGTAGTGGCATTGATGGTTTTGCTATCTCACTACTGTTCCAAAGCCTATTAACGATATTCTGTTTAAATCTATTCCTAAAGCCACTATTGCTAAAGCTGTTGTTAGCGGTAGTCGGTTTGGGTATTCTGTTTATTGTTCTGTGTTTATGTTTCTTAGCTTCTTTGCAGGATTACCACCAACAATTGTATTTGCAGGAACATCTTTTGTAACTAAAGAACCAGCAGCAATAATAGAATTATCTCCTATGGTAACCCCTCCGATAATGGCACAATGACCACCAATCCATACGTTGTTACCAATAGTAATTGGTTTGGCAAATCCAGTCTTATGTCTGTTTATGGGATTTATATTATGTCCTGCTGTATAAATTCCAACGTTTGGAGCTATTAAACAGTTATCTCCAATTTTTACTTCCCCCATATCTAAAATGGTACAGTTAAATCCCGCGTAGAAGTTTTTCCCAACATGTATATTGTAACCTAAGTCACAATGAAAATTATGTTCAACAGATATGCCTTCTCCAGCTGAACCAAATAGTTCGTTTAATATCTCTCTTTTGAACTCATTAGCTTCATAGTCTGCTTGATTAAATTTTTGAAGCAGATTCCCAGCCCTAACAAAGTCTTTCTTTAAGCTGTTATCACCCCGTATGTATTTATTCTTGTCTTCGTTCATTGGTTATTACACGATGTAAATAAGATTGCCACTAACGTTAAACGTGTTTATGAAGTTGTGGCAATTGAAAAACCTCCGCTTCAATTAACCACATAAGCAAAAGAATGATTTATAGTTGAATGCTTAACGTCAAGCCACAATTTTATAAACACACTGTTAGCAGCTGTTTGGGTTTTATGCTTTTGAACTTACTTCTTCTCTGGAGTAGGTGGCTCTACATAAGTGCCACTGCCTGCAGCCAAAGCCCATCTGCCATCCGTTTTAATGTAGGTTTCCAGTCGTGCTACCGTGAATCGTATGGGCTGTCCTTTCCTTTCCGCATGCACCTCAACTAATCCGTGGACGACGATTGTATTGCCGTTGTAAACATAGATTATAGGCGGTTGAAGACCTTTAAAAGACCTGTAGATAAATTCTGTTTCAGGGGTGCCATTGTATTTCACTGAATCACCAGGGATCACAGGAGCTTTATATGTTTGCTTGTCCCATACCTTTCCATCTGGTGTGATAGCAATCAAACCTTTTGCCCATGTAACTTTATTAATATCGCCTGCTTGTTTCATTATTTCTTCCTGTTCCGCTTTGGGAAGTTCATCAAAACGTATCTGTGCATACATAATTTTAGAAAGACAAGTGAAAAGAAATAAAGTCAATAGCTTTTGCATGATGGAAAATATTTGTATGTAAGGAAGTAAGTTAGGTTGATTTTTCAAGCGTACCCCTATTTTCTGTAACCTTTTTTAAGTTTGTGAAAATAGCTGCTAACGTTGACGGCTTGGCGTTGTGGCGGTATTCCGTGTTGCGTCAGCCGATAATTGTTGCTGATTAAATGTACAAATGTTCATTGATTTTTCTACTGCCAAATTTATAACGTCCTGCTGGAACAACAGATGAATAGCGAACTGCTGCCGATTGCTCCAACGTCCCGCCGCCATAACGCCAAACCGATTGTTGTGCGTTCGCTTTTCGTCACTCCGGCAATTTTCCGGTCTCGTCTAATGGTGTATTTACAGAAGGATTTGAGGGATACCATTTTTCATCATGCAGTTTTTCAATGACTTTCCATGGATGATATTTTCTTGCTTTGTTTACATGCTCACGGTAGTCAGAAAGCACAATAAACCAACTGTGGAAAGTGTGATAAAATGCCTGCTTCATTATTATCTCGTGTGCAACTTTATTCTCAATTGCAATTGCCATTGTTTCAAAATAATTCAGCACCAAATTCATATGGTCTGTGATAATCAAAGCTTGGGAATGCACTTTACCTTCTGCTGTAAGTGCTGCTAATTCTTCCTCCCTAACTTTTTTTATCTCATTCCAATTGATGTCGTCAGGGTCTAAAAACGCTTTTGGCCATTTATTGTTGATACATTTTCGTGCTTGAACAAAGTTTGTGTCGTCCCACTTAGAAATAAAATTTATAGAAAATTGACGTTTTGCATAATCGTGGTTGTCAGTAAACGATTTAGCTGCTATTTCAAATTGTCTCGTCCCTAAGCCGAATTGTTTATTAGCTGTTTTATAAATCCGTATAGAATTGTAGAGCGCAAGTAAAGCGATTATTGCTGCAATAGATGAAACTACTATCTGAATAATGTCTTTTGTCTCCATACATTTTTGATTATACAGTGTTTTGTAAAGTGACGCACAACTCATAAATAGACGCATGTTTTACGCGTCAAGCCAAATTTTACATTTTCCTTGGAAGAATCCAAGTACTATGATTTAAATTGTTAAATCACTATTTGTCAATAACTTATGGGTATGCTTAGCTGGGTTCAGGCTTGAACAATACAAAAAACGCAATGCGTATTTTGTATTGTTATCGCGTGCAAACAATACAAAATGCGCGTACTGTACTATAAGGTGTCTAATGGACTTTTTACCTTTTTCAAACTTTGGTCACTTACTTGTATGTAACGCAATGTAGTTTTTATATCGTTATGACCAAGTAAATCCTGTATGAATTTAATGTCAGTCCCATTCTCAAGCAAATGGGTAGCGTAACTGTGCCGAAGCGCATGAATGCCAACTTCTTTATTTATCTTAGCTTTAGAAAGGGCCATTTTGAAAACTTGTTGTGCACTTCGTTTGCTGTACTGCTCCCCGTACTGTCCCTCAAACAGGTATTTCTTTGGGCGATAAGTTATATAATATTCCCGCAATTGGTTAAGTATACTATCCGGTAAGTTGACATATCGGTCTTTCTTGCCTTGAGCATGGTATTATGCTTGAGGTTGGTAGTAACGGCAAAAAGTCGTTTTATGTCGGCGGTTGACATCACTTTGGGTAGAATAGATGGCTTCTTAGGTCGTGGAATCTCAAAGAAAAACCGCTCCCTGTGCAGCACCTGTTCAAAAAAGAATTTTACCGCGTTGATTCGGCTGTGCAGCGTATTCTCTGATAATTTTAGGGTATTAACGCAGTATAGAAAGTAGCTGCGAAGCCGGTTAGCATCCAGCGAGTCGACTGGTACTGCCTTGAGTACATACAGGAGTTGAGCAAACTCATTACGATACGTTTGCAGGGTGCTGGCGCTGTACGATTTCAGTTGCAGCGTTTCAATTAGTCTTTGAAGAGCTGGCTGGTTAACTGGGTGTATTTGAGCAATGACTGTTTTCCCTACCAGGGGTGGAGCAATGCCAAATTGTCGCCGGTAATGCGCATTATCAACCACATACCAGGCTTTTTGCGTATGGCTCCAGAAAGCGCCTGTTAACTGTCTTACCCATTTGTTCAGGACAGGATCATCAACAAAGCGAATAAAAATGACGGCCTTCTGATGGTGAAGTGCCTGCTCAAAAGTTACGCCCGGCATTTGTTCGGCCGGTTTGACTACTTGCTCATTCATTGTCGACGGCCTTTTTGTCCAGCATAATAATCTGATCGGCCACTACTTCCGTTACGTAGCGTTTACTGCCTTCTTTATCATCGTAGCTGCGGGTCTTCAGCCGACCCTCCGCATAAACCAGACTGCCTTTTTGTAAATACTTATAAGCTAAATCGGCAAGGCTACGCCAAAGTACTACCGTGTGCCAGTCTGTGGTCGTGTGCGTTTGCCCATATTTGTCTTTGTAGCTTTCAGTAGTTGCCAGTGAAAATTTAGCAACGCTGGTATTGCCTTCCAGTTTCTGAAACTCGGGGTCGTTACCAAGATTGCCGATTAGCGTTACTTTGTTTAATCCGCGCATTAGATTGATAGATTACGGTGAGCTTGTCAGCTAAACGTTCAGGGAGAGGTTTGTGAAAAGTTCAGCACTTTACGAAGACAGTTAATAAAAGTCAACTTTTTTTCGTACCTTTGCGGCCACGTTTTACGCGGGGGACGCGTCCCCCATCAAAACCAACAAGCACAAATGGCTGTTAAAATTCGTTTAGCGCGTCGTGGACGCAAAAAGATGGCGATGTACGACATCGTTGTGGCTGAGTCAACCTCGCCCCGTGATGGACGGTTTATCGAGAAAATCGGTACGTACAACCCCAACACCGACCCTTCGACGGTCGCCCTGAAGTCGGAACGGGCCGTTTACTGGCTCATGGTAGGTGCCCAGCCGACCGATACTGCCCGTTCGGTATTGTCGCACGAAGGCATCATGTACCGCAAACACCTGCAGGTGGGCGTGAACAAAGGTGCGATTACGCAGGAGCAGGCCGATGAGAAATACACGACCTGGAAAGAAGACAAAGAGAACCGGAAAGCCGGTGCTGCCGAAACCAAAACGCAGACCAAAGAGCAGGCTCGTGCCGCTCGTCTGGAAGCTGAGCGTAAGGTGAACGAAGCCCGCGCCGAGGCTATCGCCAAGAAAAACAAGGTGGAAGAGCCCGTTGCTGAAGAAGCACCGGCTGCTGAAGCTACGACCGAGGAGGCTCCGGCCACCGAAGCGGCTGCACCCGAAGAAACACCGGCTGCCGAATAGTTTTTCGACCGGACCGGCGTTCCGGCATCCGGTAAACTTTTTAATAAAGAGCCTGTTCGTATCTGGACAGGCTCTTTTTATACCCTACGAATACTGTGACAAAAGACGATTGCTATCAGGTAGGCCACATCACCAAGACCCACGGTGTCAGCGGTGAACTGGTTCTTTTCTTGGATGTTGATGATCCAACTGAATACGCCGATCTGGACTCGGTCCTGCTGGAAGTGAAGGGCGAGCTGATTCCGTATTTTATCGAATCTATCGCGATTGTGAAAGGCAGTCGGGCCATCGTGGCCTTCGAGGATATCGACACGATCGAGCAGGCCGAACGGCTGATTAACTGCGGAGCGTATCTGCCGCTGGAAAATCTGGAGCCCATCACAGACGAAACCCGATTTTACTTCCACGAAATCGTGGGGTATCAGGTTGTGGACGCCGAAGCCGGTGCGTTAGGCACGGTGCGGGGCGTGTACGCCATGAACGCCCAGGATCTGATCGCGATGGATTATCAGGGTAAGGAAGTGCTGATTCCCATCAACAGCGACATCGTCCGGACGGTCGACCGGGAAAATCAGAAACTGAACGTGGTCCTGCCCGCTGGTCTGCTGGAAATTTACATGGAAGACAACAGCAAGGAGAAGCCGGAAGTTGACGGCGATGAGGACGCTACCGATGAGGATTGATATCATTACGTGTCTGCCGAAGCTGCTGGAAAGCTTTTTTGCGCATTCAATTCTGCAGCGGGCGCAGCAGGGCGGGTACGTAGAGGTTGTTGTCCACGACCTGCGCGACTACACGGCCGACAAACACCGGCGGGTGGATGATTACGCTTTCGGTGGGGGTGCGGGTATGGTCATGCAGATCGAGCCGATTGCGCGTTGTATTCGGGCGCTGCAGGCCGAACGCACTTACGACGAAGTAATCTATATGACGCCCGATGGGCAGACGCTGAATCAGCAGACGGCCAATGCGCTCTCATTACGTCAGAATCTGATCATTCTCTGCGGTCACTACAAGGGCGTGGACGAACGGGTTCGCGAGCTGTTCATTACCAAGGAAATCAGCATCGGCGATTACGTCCTGTCGGGTGGTGAACTGGCCGCGTGTGTCTTATCCGACGCGATTATCCGGCTGCTGCCGGGCGTTTTGAACGATGAAACTTCGGCCCTGACCGACTCCTTTCAGGACAATCTGCTGGCCCCACCGGTCTATACGCGCCCGGCGGAGTTTGAAGGGCACCGCGTACCCGACATTCTCTTGTCGGGCCACGAAGCCAGAATTGACGAGTGGCGGCACGAGCAGGCGCTGGAACGCACCCGTATGCGCCGACCGGATCTGCTCTAGTAAATCCGGTCGGTCTTGGGGACTGGTTGTTTCTTTGCCTATTGCCCCGCCATAGGGTCGGGTTTGCCGTCGGGGTCGCCCTGCACGCTGCCGTGCGTCGGCAGGTTACTCCCGCGAATCAACAGCAGGCCCGCTACGTGGGGCGCAGCCATCGACGTACCCGAAAGGGTTGCATACTGGCCGTTCTTATAGGTCGACGTAATCCGGACGCCATAAGCGCAGACGTCCACGCTGGCGCCGAAGTTGGAAAAACTTGCGAACTGGTTAGTCCGGTTCATGGCCGAAACCGTAAATACGTTCGGGTGGTTGACTCCGGCCGGAGCGTACCCGTCGCTGTCTTTCCCATCGTTACCGGCCGCGATCGCAAATAGAATCCCCATATCGGCGGCCTGCCGAACGATCCGATCGAGCGTGGCCGAGGTGCCTTCGCCACCCAGACTCATGTTGACCACATCGCCCGCGCGACCATTTTTAATGACATGATTGACGGCCTGAAGGAGACCCGATAACCGGCCTTCGCCCAACTGGTTCAGCACTTTTAAGGCAACCAGACGAGCGCCCGACGCTACGCCGGTAACCCCTACGTTATTGTTTTTCGCGCCGATGATACCTGCTACGTGGGTGCCGTGTCCGTTCTCATCGTTGGCCGTTTTGCCGCTGATGAACGAGACGCTGCGTTCGGTATCGACATTCAGGTCTGGGTGGGTCAGGTCAATGCCGGTGTCAATAATCCAGACCGTTTTGTTGGTTTGCAGGTCGCCCCGGCCGTAGCCCGTCTGCTGAATGTTCCACAACAGCGTTTTAGGCGTTTCAACGTCTACGCAGCCACAAATTGCCATGACGCGATCCGGCTCGATGGATTCAACGGCGGGGTCGGCCTGTAAGCGGGTGGCTTCTTCGTCCGTCAGGTGGGCCAGAAAACTGCTGCGTTCGCCGGTCAGGAGCAGTTCGGTCTGCAGGTTCGTGATCTGATGGCGGGTCAGCAACCGACTAACGCTTTGTTGTGGACTAACGACGCTTTGCCGGGCGTTGGGAACTGCGGTCGTCGGGTCCTCTTTAAAGGTTACGATATACGCACCCGCAATGGGCTGCCCTGACGTAGTAGACGCTTTGACCAGGCAGTCGGGGGAGAGACCCGCGGGCTGAACGTCGCGATCAGCGGAACAGCCGAACAACGTAAGTCCGGCCACGGCCACTTTCAGATAAGCCGCCATGGAGAATGAAAAGCGCATAGTGAGTCTGGTTCTATAGCGAACGTAAGAATACTTTCGTACATAATCAGGCCATGCAGTCGGTGCTACGGGGGCGGATACGGTCCGTTATTAAAACGAAGATTGGGTTGGATTCGTGCGTTAGAAAAGGGCGTTTAGTGCTGTTTGAAGGGGAGTAAAATGGTAAACGTAGCGCCTTCGTTCGGGTGACCGTCGGCGTAAATGAACCCCCGGTGATTCTCGACAATTTTCTTGCAAATCGCCAGTCCAATGCCTGTGCCACCGAACTTAATGCCGTGCAGCCGCTGGAAAATACCAAAGATTTTTTCCCGGTAGGCGTCGTCGAAACCAATGCCATTGTCCTGAACGTCGATACAGGCGTACTGGTCCGGATAAATACTGAACCGGATCGCATCGGCAGGGCTTACGGGTTTGGCTCCAATCGTCACGGCTGGCGACGGCCCCCGGCTGAATTTGAGGGCGTTGCTGATAAGGTTCTGGAAAAGCTGGTGTATCTGGCCGGTATTGGCTTCGAGCAGAGGCAGCGAACTAACGGTTACGCGGGCCGATTTCTCCCGGATTACCATTTCCAGGTCGTCGGTAATGCGGCTGATGACGGCGTTAATATCTGTTTCGGCACAGAACAGCGCCTGATTGGACAGCTTCGACAGGTTCAGCACATCGTCAACCAGGCCCTGCATCCGGTTAGATGCGTTGATCATCCGGTGGAAATAGTCCAGTTCGGTATCGTTCAGTTTACCGTCGACCGTCGAGCTGAGAATGTTGCCAAACGCCTGAATTTTTCGCAGCGGCTCCTTCAGGTCGTGCGACGCTACGGACGCAAACTGCATGAGATCGAAATTCGAGCGTTCGAGGTTGTGGTTGGCCGTTTTCAGCTCCTGGGTACGTTCCGCAACGCGGGTTTCAAGCAGTTCGGAGAGTCGTTTCTGATCGTCGATGTCGGTACAGGTGCCGAACCACCGGATGATGGTGCCACTGGCATCCCGTACGGGCGTGGCCCGGCCCAGGAACCAGCGGTACGTGCCGGGATTACGCCGGTCGGCGAAGCGGTACTCAATCTGATACAGCTGGCCGGTTCTGATCGCGTGGTAATACGTATCCAGACAGGGCTGAACATCATCGGGGTGAAGAATGGGAATCCAGCTCTGATCGCCATATCCTTTCTCAAAGCCCGTGTACGTATACCATTGCTGGTTGTAATAGTCAATAAACCCATCGGGGCGGGCCGTCCAGAGAATCTGGGGGACCAGATCGGCCAGGTGCCGAAAATGGACTTCGCTTTCTTCAAGTTTATGGCGGGCCTGTACCGCATTGGTCGTTTCGGTAACGACGCACATGACCCGGTCAATCGTGCCATCCGGTTCCCGCAGGGGCTGGTACGCGGCACTGCCGTACAGGGTTTTTAGCTGCCCGTTTTCGAGCATGGTAAACGGCAGATCTGCAACCGTAACGGACTTGCCCGTGGTCATTACGTCAGACAGCATTTCCTCATGACCCTCATTGGCTGTTTCCGTCAGGACGTCGAACAGAGGCCTTCCCAACAATTCTCCGGTTGGTCGGCGCCAGATCTGGCGCATCGGCGGATTGGCCATTTCCACCACAAAGGTGGGGCCGCGCAGGATGCAGATCGCCATGGGAGCCTGCTCAAACAGACTATGCAACTGCTGCTGGCTTTCTTCGGTCCGCTTTCGGGCCCGAACCGTCTGCGTCGTTTCGGTGACGGGAACCAGGATGCCTCGGATCTGCCCTGTTTCATCACGAAAGGGCGAGTAGGAGAAGGTGAAATAACAGTCTTCCAGGTAACCGTTCCGGTTCAGGGGAACCAGCAGATCTTCGGCGCTGAAGGCTTCCCCCCGCATAACGCCCTCAAACTTGGGGCCGAGCCAATCCCAGATTTCGGAGAATGTATCTTTTGCGCAGCCACCCAAAGCCGAAGGATGCTTGCTGCTGCCCAGAATGGGCCGAAAACTGTCGTTATAAAACTGAATCTGATCGGGACCCCAGACGAGATACATACCGAAACTGGTATCCAGGATCAGTTGAACGGCTATTCGCAGGCTTTGGGGCCAGGCGCTGATCGGGCCAACGGACGTTTGCGACCAGTCCATGCCCCGGATGAGCGTACCCATTTCACCACCGCCGATCAAAGATTGTTCAGAAGGTATTACTTCGGTATACATTCGTCAGGTTCAGGAAGGTTTGGTGTATTCAAAAATAAAAATTTCCGGTTACCCGCAAGCGTTCTGCGCTAAATATGGTCTTAAATGGCATACTGGTGAGGTGGTTTACATTCGTTGTTAATCTATGTTCAGCTTACTATCTTCACAGAAAATCGTCTGCTCCATAATGCCGGCTAATTAAAGATTTTACCTACCAGACTCGTGAAAAACACGTTACAGATTCTGCTGATCGAAGATGATCAGGACGATGTGGAGCTGTTTCTATACGCGCTCCGAGCAACGTGTATGGCATGCACGCTGAATGTTGTCCGGCAGGGAAATGAGGTAATGCCTTATTTGCAGTCTGTATCGCAACGCCCGGATGTAATCGTGCTGGATCTTAATCTGCCGATGGTAAATGGTCGGGAACTGCTGACTCAGATCAAAGCTGACCCCGATCTGAAAGTCGTGCCTGTAGCGATTCTGACGACTTCATCCGCGCCCGAGGATCGTCTGTATTGCCTTCAGGCGGGTGCCAATGATTTTATCACCAAACCCACAACCATCGAAGAGCTGGGATCGGTTGTGAAAACGGTTATCCAGCTGGGGCGAAGCCGTGACTGACGAACAAACATGCAAAGAGCGACCCCCGGGGGTCGCTCTTTGCATGTTTGTTCGTTGTTTGGTTTTAGGTCAGTCGATCAACTGCCTTCATTCTCTTCCTGGAGCCGCTGCTCTTCCCGCTCCCGGCGTTTACGTTCGCGCCGTTCCTGGCGAAGTTGTTTGCGGGTTTTAACGGTATCCGTCGGCGCAACTTCAGTAGGCTGCGTTTCGGGCTGGACAGCAGGCTGGTCGGGACTTGTGCGTTCAGCATCGGTTTTGCCTTTAAAGAGCCGCCGAAAAAAGTTGCCGAAGCCTGCACCTTCATCTGTATCGTCAAACTGATCGTCGTTGGCCGGATCGAGCATCAGGCTGTCCGGGTTGAAGAGCGTATCAACAGGGGCAATCTCCCGGCGCAGGCCTTCGCGCAGCCGGACGTCATAGAAGCCATACGCACCTGAGTCGGGGGCGGCAAGACCGCGCCGGGCCATAATGCGGCCGATGAGCCGGAAATAACCGCGTACATTCCGCACCTGCAGGGTTCCGTCGGGCAGAAACCAGTTAAGGGCTGCTTTGGGACGGGGCACTACAAACGCCAGAAAAATGCTTTCGCCCAGGGATAAATCAGCCGGCGACTTGGCAAAGTAATAGCGGGCGGCCTCGCCGATGCCATAGATGTTGCGGCCCCACTCAATGATGTTCAGGTACACCTCATACATCCGTTCTTTCGGAGTGATGTGCTGATTTTCAATGAGCCAGACGATCAGAATCTCTTCAATCTTGCGCGACAAGGTCTTGTTCCGATTCAGGAAGGCGTTTTTGACCAGCTGCATCGAAACCGTACTGGCACCCCGCTTGAAGGACTTTTCCTTGAAGTTGGTGGCAATGGATACCCGGAAGGCTTTTTCGTTGAAACCTTTGTGCGTAAAGAAGTTATAATCCTCCGATGTCAGCAGAGCGTTGCGCAGGTCAGGCGCGATCTGATTTAGCGGGGTATAGTCCGGGTTTTCGGGGCCAACCACAATCGGCCGGACGGGTTTATCTTTTTCATAAGGGGTATACACGAAAGGACGGTTGATGGCCGCAAAATCCGTTCGACCCATCTTAATGATCCGGAAGCCATCCGGCGTCAGGCCCGAGTTGAACTGGACCGAATCGGGCATGGCCGTATTGAGCTGAAACGCCAGATCATACCTGAGCTTACCGGTTACCTGCATGCCTTCCAGCGATTCAAACAGGCCCTGCGGAAACGAGTTAAACAGTGCCTGCGCATCCATCTGGTCGGTGTGGAGCTGCAGTTCGTAAATCTTGTTGGGGGTAAGCGTGTACTTCACAAACGGGCGGGCGCTGACTTCGCCCAGCCGCAGCACCGAGGAACTGTCGATGCCAACGTAGTTTTCGCCGACAAACAGATTGGCTTCCATCGACGCCCGGTCGACCAGGACATCGGTGCGGGCAATGGCCGGATGGTTGACGCGGAGGTTACGTACCGAACCGGCGCCTTCCAGCCGAAATTCACCTTTCGCGCGGTCAACGTCACGCAGTTCGGCCCGAACGGTATCGGCCTGTAATTTGAGGTTGAACTTCTCCTGAATGTACGGCAGTTCAAGCGGTTTGCCGTCGGCATACAGCGCCAGATCGTATTCGCGGTCGGCCGGATCGGCAGTGCCCATTACGTGCCAGGTAGCTTCGTCGCGGTTAAGCTTCAGCGTGGACGTAACGACTTCGTCTTTGATAACGGCTGTCTGAGTCAGCAGGCTGACGGTATCGTTATTGTCCATGCCCCGAAACTCCAGGTTACGGACGTTGAGGTCGTCGGGAATTTTGGAGAGGATGTTGTCAATCAGATTCTCCGCGACATCCGAGAGGTCGGTGCGCCGGCTGCCGGTCGTGGCGGTAGAGTCGCGCTTCCGGCGAAGCAAAAAGTCGATGTTGGTCAGTGAGTCGCGTTTGACCACCTGAACCAGGCCGTTTTCGAGCGTCATGCCTGACAGCCCAACCTTACCCACCAGCAGTGGCCAGAACCGCACGTCGATTTCGGCGCGCTCGATACGGGCCAGACTATCGCGCTGTTCGGGTACGACCGAAATATGGGCGAACGCTACCGAGCTCAGCCCCGTGAACGTAGCCGAACCGATGCGCACGTCGAGGTTATAATCCCGTTTGGCCTTACGGATCGCCCGGTCGAGGGCGGCCTGCAGCAGGCTTTCGCGTTTGGAATAAGCAATGCCAGCACCTACACCGCCCAGTAAGAAAAGACTCAGAAACACCCAGCCGGCAATCTGCAGGGCTTTACGTTGACGATCGGTCATGCTCAATCACTATTCTCGGAAGCGCAAAGATACGGTTTTTAGACGGAGGGGCGAAGGACTTGAGACAAAGGGTTTGTAACAGCGCCCGGCGCTAAGTGCTTCGCGCTCTGCCTAAAAATCCAGGTGGCAGTTCGTCCAGCCGTCGTCGAAGCGGGTGCCAAACTGCTGATAAAAGCCAATGGCAGGCTGGTTCCAGTCGAGCACCTGCCACATCATACCCGTGCAGTTGGTTTCTTTGGCCATTTCAATGGTAGCGTCCAGAAGCAGTTTGCCGATGCCGTACCCCCGAAAATCTTCCGTTACGATGATGTCTTCCAGATAAAGCCGCTTGCCCTTCCAGGTCGAATACCGAAAGTAATACAACGACATGCCAACGATTTTCTTGCTGTCGGAGTCTTCAGCAATGATAATTCCAAAGAGGGGGTTAGGACCGAAACCATCTTCAGCCATTTGCTCAACTGTATTGGTAACCTGGTCGGCGGCTTTTTCGTAAATGGCAAGCTCGGTTACTAAGGCGAAAGCCTGTGGAATATCGGCGCGGGTACCGGGGCGGATACTAATCATGAGGGAATGTTTGGGGGGACGAAAGTACTAAAAATAGAGGCAAACGGCTCGCAGAAGCCTGACCTTTTACGAAATTTTAGGTCCGCAGGCGAAGAGCGCTGTTCATTGCGCCGAACGAATTCCGTAATTTGCTAATCGGTACAATAAACGCTTGTCCAAATATGAAACCACAACATTTCTTCCTCTTGGGTATTTCGCTAACCATGGCCATGTGTCGGCCCGCAACGCCCGACCCGGCTGATCGGTATGTCGGCACGTGGGATTGCCAGGCCTCGGTGACCGAAACGGGAGTACAGTCGGCCCGTTCCTTTAAGGAGCTTCCCATCGTGAATATCAGCAAGCTGGACGCGAACAACGTTAAAATTACCTTCCCCGATTCGTCGAGTCTGCAAATGAACGCTGAGCTGGTAAACCGGAAGCTGGTCATCCGTCGGCAGGATACGTACCTGTATGCAACGGGGCGATACAATGGCCGCGTTACGGTCCTGGGCGATGGCGATTTTAACAACACCAAATTAACGCTGATCTACACGGCCACCGCCGGTACACAGAGCTATACGCGGTCGGTGCAGCTGGCCGGCACAAAACGATAGACTCAATCCGTCAGGTAATTCTCCCATTTGGTGAGAACCGTCCGGAAATCTTCGGGCAGTTCAGAGTCGAACTGCAGCCACTCGTGGGTACGGGGGTGCGTGAAGCCTAAGGATTTCGCGTGCAGTGCCTGCCGGGGCAGTCGTTTGAAGGCGTTCTCAACAAAGGCCTTATAACTTCCCACGGGACTGCCCCGCAGTATCCGGTCGCCCCCGTACATGGCGTCGTTGAACAGCGGGTGGCCGATGTGCTTCATGTGCGCCCGAATCTGGTGCGTCCGGCCAGTTTCCAGATTGCACTGGATGAGAGACACGTAACGCAGGGAGGCCAGGGTTTTGTAGTGGGTAACAGACCACTTTCCTTTTGTCTCGTCGTCGTAAATCACCTGTACTTTCCGGTCTTTGAGGCTGCGTCCGATGTAGCCCGTAACGGTGCCGTCGGGCGGGTCGGGCTGACCCCAGACAAGCGCGTTATAGGTGCGCTCGATGGTGTGTTCAAAAAACTGCCGGGCCAGGTGCGTCATGGCATATTCGGTCTTGGCAATAACCATCAGCCCCGACGTGTCTTTGTCGATACGGTGCACCAGTCCCGGCCGGATTTCGCCATTTCGGGAGGTAGGCAGGTTCTGAAAATGATACACAAGGGCATTGACAAGCGTACCGTCCCAGTTACCGTGGGCGGGGTGGACCACCATACCGGCCGGTTTGTTCAGCACCAGCAACTCGTCGTCTTCAAAAACAAGGTTAAGCGGAATATTTTCGGGCTTGATGTCGGTGTCGCGGGGTGGGTGCGGCAACGATACCGTAATTACATCTAAGGGCTTGATTTTATAGCTGGCCTTGGTAATCTTACCATTCACCCGCACGGATTCGACATCAATGGCCGCCTGAATTTTGGTTCGGGTGGCGTTCTGCAGCCGGTCCATCAGGAACCGGTCGATGCGCAGCAGGCTCTGGCCTTTGTCGACCACAATCCGGTGGTGTTCATATAATTCTTCGTCTTCCGAAAATTCCTCGGCCGCTTCGGTCATACTGGGTACGGTTTCAAAAAGTTTGGCGAATTTACGGGATGATGACTGATTTTGACGAACGGCTGCGGACGTTTGCGGCCCATTCGCCCCTGCAGCGGCTGGATGATGCCTTTCCTGAACCGGTCGGTATCCGGCTGTTTCTGAAACGCGACGACCAACTGCATCCGCTCGTGTCGGGGAATAAATGGCGTAAACTTAAATACAATCTGCTCGAAGCCCGGCGGCAGGGAATCAATACGTTACTGACGTTTGGCGGAGCCTATTCCAACCACCTCTATGCAACGGCTGCGGCCGGACAGGCTTTTGGCTTTCGCGCCATCGGGCTGGTGCGGGGAGAGGAACTGGCCCAGTTGCCCCGCAACTCAACCCTGGCCTTCTGCGAAGCCTGCGGCATGCAGCTCCATTTCGTCAGCCGTTCGGACTACCAGCGTAAAGATCATCCGGATTATGTTGCTGAATTAATGCGGCAATTTGGGCCCTGCTTCGTTTTGCCCGAAGGCGGAACGAATGCCCTGGCCATTCGCGGAACCGCCGAGATTTTACCCGAACTGACCGCGCAGCTGGGCTTTGCACCCGATTACGTCTGCTGCCCCGTCGGAACGGGCGGAACGGTAGCCGGACTGGCGCAGTCGGCCTCGCCACAAACGCAGGTGCTGGGTTTTCTGGCGCTGAAATCGAGTTCGTTTGAGTGGCCTTTTCCGGGAGGTCAACCGGCCAATCTGGCGCTGATCACCGATTACCACGGTGGCGGTTACGCCCGAACAAGCCCGGCTCTGCTTGACTTCATCCGGGATTTTGAACGCAGAACGGGCGTTTTACTGGAACAGGTCTATACCGGCAAGATGCTGTTCGGTATTTATGACCTCGCCCGACAGGGGTATTTCCCCCAGGACGCAACGGTAGTAGCGGTTCATACGGGCGGCTTGCAGGGACGTAACGACGCCCTGAATAGCTGATGCTTACTGTACACTCGCCCGGCGCAGCCGATCATTCATGGCCCAGCCGAGTCCCTGATTTGGCAGTGGCTCAGCATAGATTACGTCGAGGTCAAGGTTGTCCAGCGCCCGCAGGTAAGCAAACAGGTTTTTAGCGGCTTCGATCAGGTCGCCGGTAGGGGAGAGAACGCGCTGATATTGCGGGTCAATTCCGCCGAATGGCTCCCGAAACACCAGCGCTCCGGCCCGTTGGCTGGGCGCGGGGCTTTCACCGGGGGCCAGTAACCGCAGCGGTTTTCTTGGGGCGTAATGACTGCTGAGCATCCCCGGTGCTTTGGGGTTCGAGGTTGAGTGATGCTGTACGTCGACCGGCCCAACGATGGCTTCGATCTGCTCCAGGGCCATGCCACCCAGCCGGTACACCGTTGGTCGTTCGTTGTCGAAGCCAATAATCGTTGATTCCAGGCCAACATCGGCCGGCCCGCCGTCCAGAATGTACGGCACCTGATCGCCCAGCTGGTCGGCAACGTGCTGCGCGGTGGTTGGGCTGATGTAGCCGAAGGGGTTAGCGCTCGGCGCGGCCAGCGGAAACTCGAGCGAACGGAGCAACTGGAGCGTCAGCGGGTGTTTCGGAATCCGAACGCCCACCGTAGCGAGACCCGACGTAACGAGGTCCGGGATCAGATCCTGCTTGTTCAGCAGCAGCGTCAGCGGACCGGGCCAGAACGTTTCGGCCAGCCGCCGGGCGGGTTCCGGAATGCCTTTAACGAACTGTTCTGCTTTCTCCAGTGAGTCGGTATGAACAATCAGCGGGTCGAATGCCGGGCGGTTCTTCACCCGAAAAATGGTCAGAATGGCGTCGGGGTTGAGCGCGTTTCCGGCCAGGCCATATACGGTTTCGGTTGGAATTCCCACTACATTCCCCGCTTCCAGGAAGTCTTTTGCTGCACGAAGGTCCGTGCCGATCTGCGTCATGCCCCAAAAATACGAAGATTTCCTGCGTACGCTTGCCCGACGTCCAGTTCTTCCGGCCAGTTTGTTAATGAGGGAAGACGGTCTGTTCTCAAAAAATAATTGAAATGTTTCAGGAAGGCTGTCCGGTTTTGCTAGGCTCGTTCGTCTTTAAGGCGAAAATCAAATTCAGATAAGTAAAATCAGGTTCTATGGAAAAGTTCATGTTCATTTTTCACTCGCCCTATTCGCAGGAAACCGCGTTCATGCAACAGTCGCCCGAAGCCATTCAGGCCGAAATTCAGAAGTGGAATCAATGGATTGGCGGGATTGCAGCTCAGGGTAAAATGCTTGGTACGGAAGCGCTGATGCCGAGCGGAAAAATCATGACGCAGGGCGGAGAGCTCGTGACCGACGGGCCGTATACCGAAGGCAAGGAAATTGTTGGCGGGTATATGTTGCTCCAGGCGGCTGATCTGGACGACGCCGTTGCGCTGGCGCAGGGTTGTCCGATGTTTGACTCGAACGGTACGGTAGAAGTCCGGCAGATTGTTAATTTTGAATGAGCTACTGCCCCCAACGCCGACCGGTCGGCGTTGGGGGATATCCCTACCTTATGCCCGATGTTACGTCCTCTGTGAAGGAAGCCAATCAACTGGTAACGCACCTGTTTCGACACGAAGCCGGGCGTATGGCGTCGACTCTTACCCGGCTGTTTGGTTTTGAACGGCTCAATCTGGCCGAGGATATCGTGCAGGATACGATGCTGCAGGCCTTATATAGCTGGCCGTTTCAGGGCGTTCCCGATGACCCCCGGGCCTGGCTATACCGGGTAGCACGTAATAAGGCGCTGGACGTAGTGCGTCGTGAAAACGTATTTCGGCAAATCAGCCAGGGAATTGGCTATCAACAACAGGAAGCATCCGAAGACATGGTGTCCCAGTTTTTTCTTGACGATGAGATTACCGACAGCCAGTTGCGGATGCTGTTTGCTCTGTGTCATCCGGCCATCTCGCCCGAGTCGCAGGTGGCGATGTGTCTGAAAATTCTAGGTGGTCTGAGTGTGCACGAGATTGCCGGTGCCTTCCTGACCAACGACGAAACGATTACCAAGCGGCTTTATCGCGCTAAAGAGAAAATCCGGCAGGATGCCATCCGGCTTGAAGTACCCACCGGCCAGGAACTGCCCCTTCGCCTGAAGTCAGTGCTGAAAAGTATTTACCTGCTGTTCAACGAAGGATACAATTCGACCCACCCCAATCAGCTCATTCGCCGGGATTTATGCGAAGAAGCAATGCGGCTTGGCCTGCTGCTCTCCGAAACACCGGTCACGCAAACCCCGGCCGTTTATGCCTTACTGGCGCTGATGTGCTTTCAGGTGGCGCGGTTTGACGCCCGCACCGACGAAACCGGAGCCATTGTGCTCCTGGCCGATCAGGACCGTAGTCGCTGGAATCAGGAATTGATTCAGAAAGGACGAATGTGTCTGAATCGGTCGGCAGAAGGCGACGTTCTGAGCGAGTATCATCTGGAAGCCGGAATTGCCATGCTGCACTGCGTGGCCCCGACCTATGAGACCACCAACTGGTCCGCTATTCTGAGCTGTTATGATTTATTGGTTGCTCAGAAACCGTCGCCCGTTGTTGCTCTGCACCGGGTTGTAGCGGTAAGCTATGTCGAAGGCCCGATGGCGGGCCTTCGCGACATCAGTAACGTACAGGGGTTAGAAAGCAACCAGTACTACCACGCCATCCTGGGCGATTTATACGAACGAAGCGGCCAGCCTATACCCGCCCGGCAGGCCTATCAGCAGGCCCGTCAGCTAACTCCGTCATTGGCTGAACAGCAACTGCTTGATCAAAAGCTGAGCCGCGTCTGATAGCTGCCGATTTGGTTAATAAATCGGTATAGTCTGTAAGAGTAACTGAGCAGCCCGGCGACCCGTTTCGGCCGCGCCATTCATGTAGCCATGCGCGTCGCGGCTGCAATGCTCCCCGGCGAAGTAAACCCGGCCTGCCGGTTCAAACTCAGCCCCGCCGATGCCTGTCCACTGCCCAACGCGGTAGCACGAATAGCTGCCGAGCGAATGGCGGTAGCTTGGCCAGTGCATCCGTTCGACGCGACCGTTGTACTGAGCTGACGCACCCGGAAAGAGCTGGTCCAGCCGGGGGAGGTACCGGGAGGCCAGGTAGGCCGGCGTACCCGAGCCGAGGTTGTTGCCTGTCGAGCCCCCGGCAAAGACAGTATAACCGCCGGCCGGTCCGGGCTGGAGTTGGCTGTTATCCCAGCCTGCCTGCAGGCCGTTGTCGCTGAAGCTGAAGCCCGTATAACCCTGATCCCGCCAGCTGCGCCCTGAAAAGCCCATCACGAGTTTAGCATTTGTTCCGTAACCTAACTGCTGAATCGCTTTTTTCTTAATGGCGGGCAGATTCAGGTTCAGCGATACGTTACTCAGCACCGAGAAGGGTATCGTCAGAATAACGTAATCGGCTAGAATTGGCTTACTGCCGTCAAAGATCAGTTCATACTGCGAACCGCGCAGGCTCATTGCCCGCAGCGCGCGACCGGTTTCCATATATTCCTGATACTCTTCGGTCATCCGGTTCGTAATCCGCTGGTTGCCGCCTGCCACCTTATACCGTTTGTCGCTGCTGCCGAATAAATTCAGTTCGCCATTGCTGGTGTCAGGCGAGATCAGGGTAATGAAGTTCAGCGCCGACTGGTCGTCGCAGGAGCGGCCGTACTCGGTTTCATAGACTACTTCGAGCAGCTCTTTGAGCCAGCCCGTAGCGCCAATGTTGCTTAGGTACTGGCTGATGGATAGCCGGTCAAGCATCCGGGTGAAGCTATCCGTCGTATTGTAGTCGATGTTGTTGGGCAGGGCGTTGGCACTCGCTTCGATAGCCGGAGCTATATGCCGGAACGCATCCACTACCTCGGCCATGCTTCGCGGCTGCCCGTTGAATAAAAAGGCGTACTTCTTCAGCGCCAGTTCTGACGGCGACTGCATATCGAGCAGGGGTAAACCAAATTCGTTGCACAGATACAGCATGTCTTCGTGCGTCGAGTCGATGAACTCACCACCTAACTCCGTAACCAGACCCGGGCCCATGATATCATAGGCCGAAAAGATACGTCCGCCGGTTCGGCTGGATGATTCATAGATCGTAAAATTGGTGAAACCAGCCGCGTAAAGATGGTGGGCCGCGCTGAGTCCCGCGATACCCGCGCCAATGATTGCCACAGAGGGCTGGTTAACAAAACGGGCGCCACGGTTACGGGAACCGGGTTTCGCCGGAACCAGGTCTAAATCGGACTGGCAGGCATTCAGCAGATGAACGCCACCCGCCAGCAGGGCCAGCTGGCCCGATGCCCGGAGAAATTCGCGTCGGTTCTGCGGCTTCGGCTTTCTGGATTCTGCCCATTGATCAAGCAGCTCATCAGTCGGGGGCGAATCCGGCAGACGACTGGCAACGGCTAAGCGGTAGGCTTGCCGCAGCAATCCCAGTAGAGGGGTTTTCGTTGAACGCATGGTTAGTAAGGTTTAGTTAATCAAAGCTATGCGTTCGACAGGGCTGGGAGACAGGACTTTTGTGAACGCTAGGTTTTTCTGAGCGTACGCATCATTCATGATTATATTTGCCTAAAAAACGGCCATGAATGAGCGGTTCAAAGTATGGCTTAAGCGCGTCGGCTGGCTGGGCTTTTTATTTTTTCTGATAAAAGGCCTGCTTTGGCTGCTGATTCCTTTTCTGATCGCAAAAGGAGTTTTCTCTAAATAAGCGACTGGGTTATCAGTACCTCACTGGTAACCCAGTCGCCAAAGCCTTAATGATGACCACCCGGGCCATGAACGTGCCCGTGAGCCAGTTCATCGGGGGTTGCATCGCGGACCTCCATAACCTCAACATCAAAGTGCAGATTCTGATCGGCCAGGGGGTGATTGGCGTCCACCGTTACGGTATCCTGCCCAACCTGCGTGACCGTAATCAGATCCCCTTCATTCGTTTCAAACTGCATGCCTACTTCAATCGGCTGACCACCAAACGCCCGTTTCGGAACTTCTTCAACAAGCTGCGGATTCCGACGACCATACCCTTTCTCGGGCGATACGTCTATGTTGGCTTTATCGCCTTTTGCTTTTCCTTCCAGACCTTCTTCCATTCCGGGAATGAGGTTTCCTTCACCGTGTAAGTAGTACAACGGATCGCGCCCTTCGCTCGAGTCGAGAACGTTGCCCGCATCGTCGCGCAGTGTGTAATGGATTGCGGCTACTTTATGTTTGGTAATCTGCATGGTTGTTGGCTTTACTCGTTTGTTTTTACCAGAACAAATGAAACCAGAAAGTTGGCTTCTGGTATTCGAAAATTATTGTAGAGGCCAGGCAGGTAAGTCCTTTCACTCAGTTTGTCAACCGGTAGATACCGCTTACGAAATAAATCCGTTTCCTTTACCGTTGGCTGTCTACCGACGTGTGTGGCGTTGGTGTCTGTCTGCTTGGCGACGGGCTGCTGTTATTTACCAACTTACCTAATCCAATGAAGAAGTCGTATTTCGGCTGGGCGGCTGCGTTCGCTCTCCTGATCGGTACCCAGGCCGCTGTGCAGGCGCAGGACCAGAATGCGGTAGCTCAGCCCGTCACCACCAGCACCGCAAACATGCCCGACGGCACAATGAAACTGGGCGGATCAACGGGCAAAGACCTGGCAATCAGCGCGGCTAAGTCCGCCAGTCACACCACCCTGTTCCGGGCATTACGGGTGTCGGGACTAACCGAACAGGCGGCTGGCAAAGGGCCATACACGGTATTTGCGCCAACGAATGAAGCATTCGACAAGCTCCCGGATGGTACGGTCAGCGATTTGTTTAAACCCGCAGCCAAGAACCGGTTGGTTAAACTGCTGGCTTACCACGTAGTACGGGGTAAACTAACGGTGGACAAGCTCCAGGATGGGCAGAAGCTCAAGACCGTAACGGGTGGTACGCTGACCGTTGGCCGGCAGGGCGATACCATCACAATTACCGATGGAGCCGGGAATACGGCGACAATCAACCAGCCCGACATTGAAGCTAACAACGGAGTCATTCATTCGGTCGATACGGTGCTGATGCCTGCTTCGGGCAGTAAGTAAACGAAATTCTCAGCAGATTCCTTCTGAATACAAGCTACCCACCCGTCGGCTACTGTTGGTCGGCGGGTGGTTTTTTTTATAAGACTATATAGAAAATGGGCAAACAATGGGGTACGGGCAGAGTTTATTCATTGACATCTGTGTTTGAAACAAAACCCGAAAACAGCAACCGTTATGAAAAATGAAGATCCCGATCGAGAAGATATTATCCGCGCCAAACAGGCGATTTCACCCGACGGATTAGAAAACCAGTCGGTGGAGGGAAACAGTGGGCCGGGCAGCGAAATTGACCCTGAACCGCTACCGGCGGATGAGTATGAAGACGAGTATATGGACGGCGATAAACCGGGTGCCAATGTCCGGATGATGAATCCGAACCGAAATCCGAACGATAAACCTGACATCGACAAGCCAGCGTATAGTTAAGTTAGTGCCGCATGGTCCGGATGATCAAACTATAGCCGATACGTTGCCAAAACGCCCACCCTGACCGCTTCAGGGTGGGCGTTTTAGCTTGAAGCCATAACTTAAAGTGGGTTCTACGTGTTAAAATAGAACTACACTCAACGAAAATAGGTATGAAAAAACAGACAATCTGGATAAGTATTGCTATTGCTGTCGTGGCCGGATTAGTTCTTTTCGTTTTTCTGAGCCGCGACACCGTGTCGCCCGGGCGTAAAAGCCTGTTTAAAAAGAACGATAATGCAGAGCAGGCGGCCCGTAAACTACAGGAAACAAAACTGACCTTGCACCAGGTGTGCCGGTATGCCGACTCTGTAGGGATTGACACCACCCGGTATGCCTTCGATGCGTCAACTTCTTCCGACGAACTGAATGATAAAATCAGCAGTCTGCTGCTGGAAGTCCGCTACGGGAAAAAACCTTCACGGCTGGAATATAGTGGGTTGAAGGAAACCATCGATACAAGCTGGGCCGACAAAGGAGCAGACAAATTCTCTCGGGCTCTGCTGACCCAAAATTCAGAATTTACTCCGTATCAGCAACTGGTCGGTCATTACCAGCGGTTACGTCGCCGGGCGGCTTCCAGCCCGGAATCGGCCGATTCACTGCGGCTGATCCGGCAGACGCTTAACTTCTACCGCTATATCAACCGCTTTGAGCCGGATAAATTCGTACTGGTCAATATCCCGGCGGGTGAACTGAACGTATTCGATCGGAGCGGCAAACGCCTGCTGCCCATGAAGGTCATAGCGGGGAAGAAAGATAAGCGAACGCCCTGCATGACGACCTACATCAAAGGCATCGTAGCGTATCCGTACTGGAACGTACCCAAAGGAATTGCGATCAACGAAATGCTGCCCAGAATTAAGCGGGATCTGGCTTATCTCTATAACCAGAATCTGCAGGTGCTGGACAGCCGGGACCAGGAAGTCGATCCAGAAACCATTGACTGGGAGAGCCTGTCCGAAACAAACTTCCCGTACCGGATCCGGCAGGCGTCCGGCTGCGAGAACTCACTGGGTTTGATCAAGTTTGATCTGGCCAACCCAATGGCTATTTATCTACACGATACCAACGGTCGGGATCTGTTTACCGTTACGTCTGACCGCTGGCGGAGCCACGGCTGCGTGCGGGTACAGAAACCCGTCGAGCTGGCCAATTTTGTCCTGGGCAAACAAACGTTCGACGCGGGTTTTATGAACCGCTGTCTGATCAACCAGAAGCCGCAGCCGCTGGCCGTTCCGCAGCCGTTTCCGGTCTTTATTGCCTACAACGTCGCCGATGTGGACTCAGCCGGAGCCCTGCGCATTTACAAAGATGTTTACGCGTTGGAATTAGATAAGTAAGCCGACTTTTTAAGGTAGTGGGAGTCTGGCGAATAAACGAACAGACACGAGCCACCTTTTACAGCCAGAATAATGTCTTTCGACAGTGCGTTGGGTACGGCCGGACAACCCTGGCTGCGACCCAGCCGCCCTGTCTTACGAATAAAATCTTCGCAGACGTAGTCAGCGCCGTGTAGCACAATATTACGGTTATAGGCGTTGTCGTTAAAGCCTTTTTCGAGGCCCTTCAATTGTAAGGAAAGGCCATGCCGACCCATATACGTATTCAGGGTCTGGTAAAAGCCCAGGCTGGTCTGAAACGATGAGTTGATATTGGAAAACTTTTTAGCTACCACGTCGCCGGAGTTACGACCGTGCGATACATAGGTATTGAACAGCAGTTTACGCTTCTGCAGATCCACTACATACAGCCGTTTTTTAGTCGAAGGCTGACTTAAGTCAACAATGGATAAGACCGGGCGGGCATCTTTCATTTTCTGCCAGCCGCGAAGAGCATATTCGAAAACATCTTTTTGAAGCCCTGTCTTTGCCAGATCAAGCTGATCATAAACGGCAGAAAGCGATGAAGAGTTGTTTTTAGGGCTTACGGCGGGTACGAGAGCGGGAGCAGTTGAAGTTGTTTTGGTACTGGCACTAGCAAGGTTAAACAGCGTAACCAGAATCAGACATACTTTTTGCATAAAAAACAGGCTATCGTTTGTGAAGATATTTTAAGGGAATATACGGTTAAAACGCCATTTAATAACTTTTAATTCGTTAAAGATACGGTTTTTAATCTACCTTTAACAATGTCACCCTACGAAACCTATATCCGAACTGAGCTAATGCGCTGGCAGGAATCCATGCAGAAGCCACCTTCCGGGTTTGGTCGATTTTCTTCTACGGTGCAACGGCGGATCAACCGGATTATTCCGAAACGGGTTCATCAGGCGATCACGGCGACCATCAAACAGATGACCCGTCTGGTGCTGTTCGGGGCTGATTACCTCAACCGGCCCCCAACGCTTGATCTGTCGCTTTCGCAGTGCGAAGCAACCGCTGTAAACCGGATTAACTTCTATCGGCGGGCAAGCGCGGCCGAAGGGGGCGTTACGGGGGCAGGTGGTTTACTGCTGGGGCTGGCCGATTTCCCAATCCTGCTGGGGTTGAAGATGAAAATGCTCTTCGAGATTGCAGCTATCTACGGGTATTCGGGCCGCGATTATCGCGAACGGATTTATATACTGTATATCTTTCAACTGGCTTTTTCGAGCCAGGAACGGCGGCAGGCGGTTTACCGGCACCTGGCCGACTGGCCTGAGCATAGCCGTCAATTGCCCGAGGATATCAACCAGTTCGACTGGCAGACGTTCCAGCAGGAATACCGCGACTACATCGATCTGGCCAAAATGGCGCAGCTGGTACCCGGCATTGGCGCGGCCGTGGGCCTTGTGGTGAACTACCGGCTCGTGGGGCAGCTCGGCCGCACCGCCATGAACGCCTACCGGATGCGGTGGCTTGCCGAACAGAAGCGGCTGAGTTGATTCGTATCTTTGCAGGAGGCTTCAGACCCGCCTGTCACGTTCATGCCTGACCCGGTTCGAAAAATTATTCACATCGACATGGATGCGTTTTATGCGTCCGTTGAGCAGCGCGATAATCCGGCGCTGCGGGGCAAACCCGTAGCCGTGGGCGGATCGCGGGAGCGGGGTGTGGTGGCGGCTGCGAGTTATGAAGCCAGGACGTTTGGGGTGCGGTCGGCGATGGCATCGGTAACCGCACTGCGCAAATGCCCCGAGCTGCTGTTTGTGAAGCCCCGCTTTGAGGTGTATAAAGCCGTATCGAACCAGATACGAACCATATTTGCCGAATACACGCCATTGGTTGAGCCGCTCTCGCTCGATGAGGCTTACCTCGACGTTACGCAGAATCTGAAAGGCATCGCATCGGCCACGCAGATTGCCAGCGAGATTAAAGCAAAAATCAGGCAGGAAACGGGTCTTACGGCTTCAGCGGGCGTATCCTACAACAAGTTTCTGGCTAAGCTGGCATCGGATTACAACAAACCCGATGGTCTATACGTCATTCGGCCTGAGCAGGGGCTGGCGTTCGTTGAAACGCTGACGGTAGGTCAGTTTCACGGCATTGGGCGCGTAACGGCCGCCCGCATGAACGAACTGGGCATTTTTACAGGCCTTGACCTGCGCGGGCAGACAGAAGCGTTTCTGCGGCAGTACTTCGGCAAAGCCGGACAATATTACTATCAGATTGCCCGCGCCGTTGATGATCGTCTTGTCAACGCCGATCGGATTCGGAAATCGGTGGGCTCGGAGACAACTTTCGCCCGTGATCTGACGACTGATGATGAACTGAGCGTAAGTCTGGAGCCGCTTATTGAGGACGTATGGGGCTATTGCGACCGCACCCGCATATGGGGTCGGACCGTAACGCTGAAGGTGAAATACGCCGATTTCCGGCAGATTACCCGAAGCCGTACGGTTCTTACGCCGATTAGCAACCCGGCTATGTTAACGAAGCTGGCGCTGGATTTGCTGGGGCCGTTGCTGCCCGTCTCAATGGGTGTGCGGCTGCTGGGCGTTTCCCTCTCCAATCTGGGGCCGGTGGATGCGCCCGAAGGTCGGCAACTGGCGTTGACATTCGGATAAACTGAGTAAACTTCGACCGGTAATCAGTACGAAAAACGATCCTTCAGGTTATTGATCGGCTTCTCAATCAGATACCACGACAGCGTTGCCAGCAGAATCGTCAGGGCGAGAAAAAAGGAGAACTGGAAGAAATAGGTGCTTTCCAGAAACGGTAGTACGTCGGTAATTCGTCGCCAGATTCGCAGCGTAATATGCCGGGGCTGAGTGTGGTATACGTTAAACACAAAGTTGTGGTATAGGTATAGCCCGTAGCTGATGCGGCCCATGTACTGGCTGACGGGATGCTCCAGCAGCCACTTCATTGGTCCGCCAAACCCCAGCACCGCCCGCCCGATTAGGAAAAATCCGACAAGCGAAGCCGTCAGCCGTTCCCAAACGTCGGACATAATATTGTGGTGACCGGGCAGCCCCGTACTGTCAGGAATGGCGGGTAAAACTTTAGTGTAAATGACCACCACCACAAACAAAAGTATGCTGACCCAGATCCAGCCCGAATACTGGAATACCTGTCCGAAGCGGTCGCGCTGGTAAAGCCACCAGTAGGCCATAATTGCGCCCAGGCCAAATGAATCCAGACAGGCTGGCATGGTCACGTACCCAATGAACCAGGGCATATGGGCGCGGTAGAGCACATAACGCATGGTTACTGCGCCAACGATCATCAACGTAGCGGTGAAGGGTACCCAGCGACGCGGCACAAAGAACAGCAGCAGGGGAAAAAACAGATACACCTGCTCTTCGACCGCCAGCGACCAGAGGTGATCTACCGTACCCATCCAGGTCGTGTAGTAAGCCATGTAAATATTGGTCGCGTAGAGGGCCAGCCAGCCGAAGGTCCGGCGCACGGGCGGCTCGTTGACGGCGTAAAGTACGAACAGCGTCAGGTAATAAATGGGAAAGATGCGGAGCGTTCGACGGATATAGAACGTCTTGAGGTATTTACCTAAACCTCCGCCCGGCTTGTCTTTCAGCTTATCCTTACTCGACAGGAGAATCCGTGTAATTAGGAACCCACTCAGCACAAAAAAAATCGTAACGCCTAACGCCCCCAGCGGCAGCTCGATCCGACCGGCCATCCAGTGATCGAACAGAACCAGCGCGACGGCAAGGAACCGGACACCATCCAGTTGTTGCAGATGGTTCAGGGCCGGGCGGGTGGTGGTAGGCGTTGTGGTGTTTGCTTGCATGTGGATGAGATAACCGTATAGCTGGCTTCGGGGCGCCCTTGGTTCAGTTACCAGTTTTTCGTGGTTGTGTCCCCCGACTGACCGGCCGAGGTGATGGATTGGTTGGTTAAGTGCAGTCCATAAGGCTGCTCAGCGGAGACCGTCAAGACCAGCAGCCGGTACGTTCCGGCTTCGAGTTCGCCCGATAGGATATTGGCCCGGAAGCCTGCTGTGAATGATCTGGTGGGTAGTAGCCGCCCCAGAATGCCCGAACGTTGGTTCTGCCAGACCGGAAACAGATATACCCGTTTTCGGGATCGGGCTACCAGATAGGCTCCCTGATCGTGCAGGCCGAGCGGGGGCGTCGTTTGTTCTTCGATTGAAAAGCCATTCAGGGTTTTCGTTACCGTCAATACCATCGGCGGCTGATCGGCGCGTTTGTAGAGCGTGCGCAGGGCCGGATCGTAAAAGGCGGGAGCCGGGCTGGTGTAGCGTTGCGTGATCGGATCGAGCTTCGCAACCGGGCGATGGACGGTATAGGTCCAGTTAAACTGGTTCGTCGTCAGCCAGTGTCGCCACCAGATGGCTTCGTCAAGGAAGGCGCCGTATGAAAACCAGGCGAACAGCAGGCCACCGAATACGCCACCCAGGGTCAGCCAGCGCGCGGGTTGTGCCTTCAGTTTGACAACGCCATAGACGTATAGCAGAATCAGCAACGTCAGCGAATACAGTTTGTACCGGCTCGTAATGAGCAGTTCAGCTCCGAAGCCGGTTCGCGCCCAGGCCACCACGGCCGCCGTACCCAGCACAAACAGGGCGCTGCTCCAGAAGAACAGCGTCAGGGCCGGAAAAACGACCCCCGTACTGACGACAAATGTTTTGCGGTCAAACAGGCGTTCAAAGACCCGAACGATAGCTAGTCGATGCGTCATGAGTTCCCAGCCGGCGATGCCCAGCGTTGTCACCGTCATCAGGCCACCCAGCAGAATGCTCAGGGAGAGGGGCGAGTTGGTGGGCAGCGCTTCGGCCGCGGCCCCAACGACGGCAAACCAGCCTTTTAGCAGGTCCACGGCGTCGGGCCGAACGTAAGCAATGCCGCCCGGTTTTTCAAAGCCGGTGAAGTACAGGCCGACGACGACTACCGCGCCCGCCAGCCAGCCGATCAGGGGACGTAACGTAGGGCGGGCCTCAGACCGGGGTTCGTCGAAACGCAGCAGCAAAAGCCCAAATCCTATCGGCCAGACCAGCAGACCGTTGCCACTGGTTAAGGTAGCCAGCACCCCCGATGCCAGCGCCAGTATCCACCAGTCCGTAAAGCTCAGAAAATATAGCGCGGCCAGCACCCACAGCACGACCGAAAAGTTTTGCAGCGCGGCCATGCCCCAGAACATATTCTCCCATTGCGACAGATTGAACAGCAACAGAGCAACAGGTACGGTCGCCAGAAGCGGCTGGCCATGACGACGCAGGATGACCATGAAAATTGCCAGCAAACCCACCAGACTCAGGTTCCCGACCAGCATCAGGTGCCGAAAGTTCAGCTTGCCGAACAGGTGATAATCCAGAAAGGTAATCAGCCGGTCATACACAATCCGGTGTTCGTTGTGCTGCCGGAAAAGCTGGTAAACCTTACCCGAGAAGGTCGGTTCCTGATCAGAATAGTACAGGAACGCCCGCAAGGCGTGGTCGTCCCATTTTGGAATGTTGATCGCGTAATAATGCCAGAGTGCGCCAAAAATCGCCACCGTCAGCACCAGTAACCCCAGCGCGATTAACGATTCCAGCTCAATCGGCTGCGACCGGCTACCTGTCGAAGTCGGGGAGGAATACGTCATCTGGGAGCGTGCGTTCATGGCGCGTTGTCTTTGCTGATTCTGTGAGGATAGTCTGTCCGAACCGAATCAATAACGGTACTTGGTCCCTTCAAAGTCGAAAATCGTAATCCGTTCACCGGTTTTTCCTTTTATCAGGATAATCCGATCGGTTTGCGTCGTGTCCATGCGCTGGTAATAGGTCGCATCCTTAGGCAGGTACAAGTTCGTGTACTGCGCGTCAATAATCGAATATTTGGTAAACGTATTTTCAATCTCGTCGCGCGGAGCCGTCCGGGCTGATGGATACAGTACCGTGTCGCCGGGTGCGTACAGCTTCTTAATCCGCTGGGCAGCTGTGTTGTAGGGATTCTCGATACGGTAGCGTCCGTAGTAGGTGTATTTGGGGGCCTGATCTTCGTAAATCCGGTAGAGCAGATCACCAATGAAATACGCCTGAATCAACAGCACTGCGCCGAGGGTTAGCCGTAAATAGGTAGGCTGCCGGAATACCTGCTGGACAATCATACCCACCAGAATCAGCGCGTAGGGAAAGGAAAAGCTGGAGTACCGCTGCGTGATGCCGTAGGTATGCCCATTGCGAAAGGCAATCGCGATCAGAAACAGCGTCGGTACGGTGGCCAGCAGCAGCAGCAGATACAGAAACCGACGTTCGGGCCGGCTGTCATATACGCCAAAGGCCCGGTAGAGCAGGTAAAAAAACAGTGGCAGCGCGGCTGCTATTACCAGCCGAACCGACGGCACGGAGTAAAGCGCAAACCCGGCCACCAGTAAAACCGGTACGGCCACCTGCACCCAGGTGGGTACAGATCGTTGCCGCCCGAACCGATGAACCAGAAACACGGCAATAAGTCCCATGCCCAAGGCAATGACCAGGTTCCGAAACGCCAGCGTATCGGCCGAAAGCCCGTTGGAAACCAGAAACAGATCGGCCCAGACGGGAATGGAGCGTTTAACAACATTCGCCAGCGTCGCGGGCAGGATAATCCCGAATCCATTGTTGAGTGGATTTGTCTGAGCCAGTCCACCGTACAGTTTTGCCTGGTAAGCCAGCGTCTGGAACGTGTATTTCCCCCCGCCGAAGACGAACCAGGGCACAATCAGCCCCAGCATTCCACCTAGAAAGCTAAGGCCCAGCCCGACATATGTTTTGAAATTGCGGATGTAAAGCAGGACGTAGATACCGTGGCAGAGAAAGACCGTAACGGCCAGATAGTGCCCCAGCGTTGCCAGCGCAAACGATAAGCCGTAGCCGATATACAGGCCAACGGGTTGTTTGTCTTCGGCGCGTCGATCCAGAATCCGCAGGAACAGATACGTGCCCAGCGTAGCCATAAAAATGGTCATGCAGTAGTTGCGGGCCATGTGGCTATAGGCAATGAAAAAGGGTTCAAAAGCAGTTAGCAGCGCGCATAGCAGGGCCAGTGGCTGCGAGCGGAGGTAGCGCCTGACCAGCAGATACACCAGTCCCACAATGAACGTGCTGAACAGGATGGACGGCATCCGGATGGAAAGATCACTCAGCCCAAATACCTCGATCCAGGCCCAGAGCAAGGCGTAGTGGGCGGGACTGTTGCCGATGTCCGTCTGCACAATGGCCCGGATGTAATCCTTAAGCGGCTTGGGTTTCCAGAACTCCCTGGGCGTAAAATAGGTCTTGCCGGGCGTAAAGAAAACGTCGTGCTGGTTGGCCCCTTCCAGCGAAACGCCCTGCGTGTTGACTAAGGTGAATTTTTCGTCCAGATACAGCCCGTGAACACTTGATTTATAAAGCCGTAAGCCCAGCGCCAGCAGCAGTATCAGGAAAATAATATAACGGGAACGAGTTAAAAACGAAAGAAAATCGGAACGTTGGTCGATGGTCATGCAGGCGGTGGTGCCGGGTGTAAACGACAAAAACGGCGCAAAATAAGCCGTTCCCGCCTGGTTTTACAACTTAACAATGGTGAATTCTACCCGCCGGTTCAGCTTGCGCTTCTCCTCGGTTTCGTTGCTGGCAATGGGTTTGCTGGGTCCCCACGCCTTCGTCTGGATACGGCTGGCGTCAATCCCTTTCCCCATCAGATACTCCTTAACAACCCGAACCCGGTCTTCGGACAGCTTCATGTTGGGAGCCCAGTCGCCCTGATTGTCGGTATGGCCTTCAATCAGTACTTCCATGGACGGATGTTTCGTCATCATGTCGGCCATGCGGTCGAGTTCTACGTCAGATCCCGGCAGCATGTTGAACTTACTCTGTTCAAAGAGTACCTCGCGTAAGGTGATCTTCTGACCTGCCTCAATTTTTACCAGATACAGGTTCCGTTTAATGTCGCGGAAACGTTTGTCCTTACTCAGATCGATCGTTTCGGTGGTCGGGTAATACCCTTCTTTCGTTGCTTTCAGGCTATAAATTTTCTGCGTGGGCAGAATGATCTTGTATTCGCCCGTTTCCGGATCATAGTCGGCTTTGGCGAACTCTTTGTTTTCATCAATTAACCCCGATACTACCTCCGACGCAACGGGTTTCTTGCTCTGAGCGTCGAGTACCTGCCCCGATACAATCGCAACGGGGTCCGGCTTGATGGCCGGGTAGAGCTTGAGCCGGAAAATATCGTCTTCGCCGACCGAACCCGACCGCGAACTCAGATACGCAAAATCGCCCGACGCAGGAATGGTGAAATACCCGTCCCATTCGGGCGTGTTGATGGCCGAACCGAGGTTTTCAGGCTCGCTCCAGTTGGTCCAGGAATCGTCGAGCCGGCGCGTAACAAAAATATCGCCGTTGCCGTAGCCAGGGTGGCCTCCCGACGTAAAGTAAAGCGTTCGGCTATCGGCCGCCAGAAACGGCGAACTTTCAAAATCGGCGGTGTTGATAACCGGTCCCAGCGAAACCGGCTCCGACCAGGTTTTGTCGGCCTGTTGCTGCGCAACATACAGGTCGCGGTTTCCGCGAGTGTCTTTCCGCTGTACGGCCAGGATGATAGTCCGGCCGTCGGGCGAAACGCAGAACTCCAGCTGATTCTTTTCGTGCAGATTATAGTTGTTGGCAATCCGGCACTCAACCGGCTGCGACCAGCCAGTCCGGGTCCTGACGGAGCGCGAGATGCCGAACGACAGCCCACCGTCGGGCCGATATATGTTAATCAGATAGGCCGTGCGCCCGTCGGGAGCCATGCTGCTGATGGCGTTATCGCCCGCGTTGTTAATGGGTGCACCAATGTTGACGGCCTCACCCCAGGTAGGCGAAGCGCTACCGCTGCCCGGTTCAATTGTTGAATACCAGACATCCTGCCGGTCGGCGCTGCCGATATTGGCTTTGTTGAAGTTTCGGGTAAAATAGAGCGTACGCCCGTCGGGGGCAATGACCGGTGCTACTTCCTGCCCCGGCGAGTTGACGGTTTTGCCCAGATTTTCTTTAACGATTTCTTTCGGCGTGTCTTTGGAAACATTGATGCCTGCCGAAACTGGTTTCAGGTCTTCTGAAATGCCAATGGCGTCAATCTGATTCGGTCCGCGCAGCACAGCCCCATTGATGACGACCTTTACCTGATTGCCCGTTACAGCCGAATCCTTGAGCATAACGCGCAGAAAGGGATCGGTGCGGGGCAGAGTATTAACAATCTTATAAACCGGATGCTCTTTGCCTTTGCTATCGATAATAGACACGCGCACGACCGCTCCCGGATTCACATTTTCGCCAATGACCACCTGCTGGATCGGGATGGCTTTTTCAAAAGCGACCTGAATCCATTCTTCGGCCGTTCCATCGGGTGTCTGAGGTGCCCAGGCGGTAGGGCTTTCGCCCATCTGTGGCAGTTTGCTCGGCCGACCCAGGGCCTGCGATGCCTTGAACTGTTCGCCGGATGCATCGCCTTTCTTTTCTGATGATACACCAATGACCCGGCTCGCCCACTGAACCGGGCTTCGATCGGCCGCCCCCTCGTTCTGGCGTTGCGGTTCAGAAGACTGCGCCAGACTGATATGGCCGGCTACTGCGATCAACAAGCCTGTCAAGATGCTCCAAACTTTCATAAAATATTCCTGAGGAGATGATAGTCCAGCGTTTATCGGTTGTGGTTAGTTCGTTTCCCTACGTTAGGGATAATCCGTTCTGCCTGCCCAACTGGTAAACGGATGAACCACGTCATACAAGCCTAAATTAATCAAAATCTTAATTAGTCAGCACCTTATACTCCCAGGGTTTTAGCGTGAGGGTCATATCGGGCTTAAGTTCCATGGGCTGGCGGCTAAAAACCTCTGTGTACAGCCCTTCGTAACCATTGCCCGTCAACTGGAACGTCTGCGGAAGGTTGCTCAGGTTGAGCAGCACTGTGACGCGGTCATTATCACGCTGCCGGGTAAAGGCATAGATCTTGTCATCGTGATCGGTGATGATCTTCTCGGCCCGGCCGCCCATCAGCCCATTCCAGAGTGCGCGATTGCGGTGCTTCAGCGTCAGCAGCGTTTTATAGAAATCGCTTTTCGGGTAGGTACCCCACTCGATCGAATCTTTCTCGAAAAAGGCCAGTCGTCGGTTCAGGTTGGCTTCCATGCCGTTGTAGACCAGGGGCATACCTTCCAGTGTACTGCACAGCACTACAAAGGCGTCGGCAGCCGGCCCGAAGGATTCCACCAGCGTACCATTCCAGGTGTTTTCGTCGTGATTCTGGGTGAAGAGCATCTGGTAGTACCAGTTCGGAAAGCGTTGCTGGTTGGCCTCCCGGAGTGAGTCGAGGCCGGTTGCGGGACGCGCGCCCTGCGCAATCGCTTTCATCATGGTGTGCATACTCCAGCCGTAATTCATATTGAAGCAGCTTCTGAACTGATCGGGTTCGTCTTCCCATTCCGAAAGCATGAATACTGTTTTTAGTTTATCCAGCTCGGGGCGAAGCTGCGCCCAGAAATCATTGGGAACAAAACCGGCCACATCGCAGCGGTACCCATCAATGTCACATTCTTTGATCCAGTACTGCATGGCGTCAATCATGCCCCGGCGCATCGCCGGATTGTCATAGTTGAGATCAACAACGTCGGTCCAGTCGGTTGGCTTATTTGTTTTGGGGTCAATAGGCGTCGTCATTTTTCCGTTGATCTGGGTGTACCAGTCGGGATGCTGCTTTACCCACACATGGTCCCAGCCGGTATGGTTAGGCACCCAGTCCAGAATGACGCGCAGGCCCAGGGCGTGAGCCCGCCGAACCAGCGATTTAAAATCTGCCAGCGTACCGTATTCAGGGTTGATCGCTTTATAATCGGCAACGGCATATGGACTGCCCAGCGAACCTTTTTTGTTTTTCTGACTAATCGGGTAGATGGGCATCAGCCAGAGAATATCGACGCCTAGTTCTTTCAGGCGCGGCAGCTGCGCTTCAACGGCCTTGAAATTACCCGCGGGCGAAAACTGACGGGTATTGACTTCGTAGATTGTTGCGTTTTTAGACCATTCGGGGGCGGGTGGGGCACCGGAAGCCGACGTATCGGCTGGCGAGGTAATGCTGTCGGACTGAGCCTGTTGATACTGGCTGCAGGCCGTCATCAGCACGAGCGCGCTGAGAACAACAACCAGGTAAGATTTTTTCATGTGGTTCTGCTGTACAAATTCGGTTGAGACCTACGGCTACCGGCCGGGCCAGAAAAAAGAACTGGTCAGGCGACCATCAGCTGACGGCTGTTTTTCAACTGCCGGATTGCTTCCAGCGGATCGTCGGCGCCGAAAACAGAACTGCCCGCTACCAGCATATCGGCACCGGCGCTGAGCAGGGTAGGGGCATTGTCGAGCGTAATGCCGCCGTCAACTTCAATCAGGGCCGAACTCCCGGCGTCGGTCAGCATCCGGCGTAGTTTACGGATTTTGGGAATAGACAGCGGCAGCAGCTTCTGACCGCCAAAGCCTGGGTTTATGGTCATTACCAGCACCACGTCAATAACGTCCACTACATCTTCGAGCAGGCTGACGGGCGTCTGCATATTGAGGGCCACACCGGCGCGGCAGCCCATCTCCCGGATTCGGGACAGCGTCCGGTGCAGGTGAATACTAGCTTCATAATGCACCGAAATGCTGGCGGCTCCGCCTTCGGCAAATGCGTCAATATACCGTTCGGGTTTGGCAATCATCAGGTGAACATCCAGGGGCTTCCGGCAATGCCGACGAACGGCTTCCAGCACCGGAAATCCAAACGAAATGTTCGGAACAAACTCCCCATCCATTACGTCGAAGTGCAGGTAATCCGCTTCGCTGCGGTTAATGAGTTCCAAATCCCGTTGCAGGTTCGCAAAATCGGCGGCAAGAAGCGAAGGCGCGATGAGTGGCTGGGTCATATAGGTAGTCTGCAAGTAACAGCCGACGGAGCAATGGGCGTAGGTCAACATAATCCTGGCTGTAGGCCTGCTGCCAATTGAGCCTGTTAACGGAACTACGCTAACTATCGACTTTTTTTATCCTGTAAAAGTACCTTTTTTTGGTCGAACGAAGAAACAAAACCAATATTGCCGGTTAAGAACGTATCCGAATCCAGGCTATCGGCAACAGTTGGGCCGGGTCTGGTTTTGTTTATGGCTAACGGCTAAGCGCCTTTTTATCTCTATGACGCCCCAGGAACGCATCTCCGAACTAACCGAGCGGCTGAATTATTACAACCATCAGTACTACCAGAACAGCGTTTCGGAAGTAGACGATTTTACTTTCGATCAGCTGCTTCAGGAACTAACCGATTTAGAAAAACAGTACCCCGATCTGCGTCGGTCCGATTCGCCAACGGCCCGCGTTGGCGGCACTATCAGTAAGGAGTTTGCGACGGTCTATCACCGTTTCCCCATGCTGTCGCTGGGCAACACCTACTCGGAAACCGAACTTGTTGAGTTCGACAATCGCGTTCGAAAAGGGCTGCGCGACGCGCCTTATGAATACATCTGCGAACTTAAATTTGACGGGGTAGCGCTCAGCCTGACTTACGAGAACGGGGTGCTGGTGCAGGGCGCAACCCGGGGCGATGGTATCCGGGGCGACGATATTACCAATAACATCCGCACGATCCGGACGCTGCCGTTGCGGGTGGGCTATAATCAACAGTCACACGTGGATGTGCCGGCGCTGTTCGAGGTACGGGGGGAGGGCTTTTTGCCGCTGGCGGAGTTTGAGCGTATCAACAAAGAGCGCGAGGACATCGGCGAGCCGCTGCTGGCGAACCCACGTAATGCCGCGTCCGGCACGTTTAAACAGCAGGATTCGGCCATTGTAGCCCAGCGCCGGCTCGACTGCTATCTCTACTCGTTTCTGTCGGAGCCGGAGGTGTTTCAAACGCACGAAGAAAGCCTGATTGCCCTGAAAAACTGGGGCTTCAACGTATCGCCCACCTGGCGAAAATGTGCCGACATCCGGGCTGTAATGATGTATATTAATGAATGGGAAACGAAACGATTTGACCTGCCGCTCGGCACCGATGGGATCGTGATTAAAGTGAACCGCTACGATCAGCAACGTGAACTGGGCTATACGGCCAAAAGTCCGCGCTGGGCCATTGCCTTTAAATATAAAGCTCTGGCCGCCAGCACAACGCTCAATGGCATCCAGTATCAGGTGGGTCGTACGGGTGCCGTTACGCCCGTTGCTATGCTGACGCCGGTTCTTCTGGCTGGTACGGTAGTGAAGCGGGCGTCGCTGCATAACGCCAACGAAATCGAACGGCTGGGCGTTAGGCTGCACGACACCGTATTCGTCGAAAAAGGCGGAGAGATCATCCCCAAGATTACGGGTGTGGACCTCAATCGGCGCACAGACCTGAGCGAACCGATTCAGTATCCAACAACCTGCCCAGCCTGCGGAACGCCCCTGGTCCGGAAAGAAGGGGAGGCTCATTTTTACTGCCCTAACGAAAAGGGGTGCCCTCCGCAGCGGCAGGCCCGCTTCGAGCATTTTATCCAGCGCCGGGCCATGAACATCGAAAGCCTGGGTGAGGGTAAAATTCAGTTGCTCATTGAGCGCGGGCTGGTGCAGTCGCCCGACGACCTTTACCGACTGACCAACGCGGATTTGCTCGGCCTCGAAAAAGCGTACGCGGACGAAGAAACCGGGAAAGTTCGGGTGG
Organism: Spirosoma taeanense; assembly: GCF_013127955.1. Lineage (NCBI taxonomy): Bacteria > Pseudomonadati > Bacteroidota > Cytophagia > Cytophagales > Cytophagaceae > Spirosoma > Spirosoma taeanense. The sequence goes on along the minus strand of NZ_CP053435.1, from coordinate 3,638,506 downwards.
TGAAGTTCGGGCAGAAAACCGTCGATAACATCCTGAGCGCTATTGAACGCTCGAAACAGCAGCCGTTTCCGAATGTGTTGTTTGCGCTGGGTATTCGTTACGTAGGTAACACAACCGCCGAGCGACTGGCCGATTATTTTGGCTCCATGGATGCCCTGATGAACGCTCCCCTGGAAACGCTGGCTAATGTGCCGGACGTTGGTCCGCGGATTGCCCAGAGCGTAGCGGCCTGGTTTACGGACTCCGATAATGTGACTTTTGTAGAAGGGCTGCGGGCGGCCGGTGTGCAGTTTGCCAGCGACCGGAAAATCGTGGAACCCGAAGGCGAGGGACTGGCTGGTAAGACCTTTCTATATACAGGTACGTTCGCCAATTTTAGCCGGGAAGAACTCGAAGCCAAGATTGCGGCTAACGGGGGCAAGCTCCTGAGCGGAATTTCCAAAAAGCTCAACTACCTGATTGTGGGAGAAAACGCGGGTCCGTCGAAGCTCGAAAAGGCGCAGAAGCTCAATGTGCCAACAATTAGCGAGGCTGAGTTTATGGCGATGCTCGAGGCATAAGTATTTACCGCATAAATTCCCGTAACTTTGCAGGAATACTTTGTATTGCAGCAACATGAATACCAACTTCTACGGCGTCGGCGTCGCTATCGTAACGCCTTTCAATGCCGATCATTCCGTTGACTTCGACGGCTTCGGCCGCATCGTCCAACACGTCTCCGATGGGGGCGTCCGCTACATTGTCCTGCAGGGTACGACCGGTGAATCGCCCACGGTCACTAAGCAGGAAAAGAAACAATTGCTGCAATACCTCAAGGAAAACAATCCGAAAAACCTGCCTATCATCTATGGCGTGGGGGGTAACGTAACGGCCGACGTCGTAGCGGGCATGAAGGATATTGATTTTGACGGCGTTGACGCAATCCTGTCGGTCTGCCCGTATTATAATAAACCTGGCAAGCGCGGGGTGCTGGAGCACTTTACGCGGATCGCCGACGCCTGCCCAGTGCCGGTTATTCTCTATAATATTCCGTTCCGGACGGGGATTAACATGAGTGCCGAAACGATCTGCGAGCTGGCCCAGCACCCAAACATTATCGGCGTAAAGGAAGCCTCGTGTGTGATCGAGCAGTGCATGGAGATTGCCCGCGACAAACCCAACGATTTTCTGCTGATCTCGGGCGATGACGTACAGGCCGTTCCAATCATCAGCATCGGGGGCGTTGGTGTTATGTCGGTAATTGCCAATGCATTCCCGGCCAAATTCTCGGCCATGATCGACGCTGCCCTGCAGGGCGACTTTGCGTTTGCGCAAAAAGAACTCGCTCATTTTCTGCGCATAGACCCGCTGTTGTATGAAGAGGGTAACCCCGTGGGTGTCAAGAATATACTCGAAATTATGGGGCTGATTTCGGCCGAGGTGCGCCTGCCGCTCATGAAAGCTTCCGACGATTTGAGCGAACGTCAGCGCGCCGTTCTCCAGCGCGATGGATTGCTGGAACTGGTAGCCTGATAAGCTGATAGCTCTTCTGGAAGAAAAAAGACCTCGAATGATTCGAGGTCTTTTTTGTTGGCCCTAATCCGGCTGGCGAAGCTACCCTCGCCCTCCGCCAAATAATTTAGAGACAAGCCAGATGACGACGGCAATCCCCGCAATAACCAGTATGACACCTGCCCAGACGCCGGTTTTAAAGATGTCGCCGACCAGTTCGCAACTGGTTAGAAAAAAGGTCAATAATAAGGCAACAAAGGCCCTGGGAGCAAAACGCAGAAAAGCTTTCATAGACGTTGGTTTGTTTTGTGCAGTGCGATCATGACCCTCGCGCACAGGCGATTGTTCAATTAAACTGGTCTGGCAGGGGTTTGTTTAACGATCCGGGCGTCAGATATTCCACCAGTACGTCCATTTCAGCACCAGCGCCCGGTTTCGAACCGTAAACAGACCGGGTACATCCATACCGATCTGGGACGAATTGGGCAGATAATTGTCGGTGAAAACCAGGAAGAAGTCAGATGCGGGCTTATAACGCCATTGAATCCGGGCGTTCACGTTCATATTCTTCTGCTGCTCATTATACTGCACAAACGTCGTCAGATACAGCGTATTGGTCATCGTTACGTCGAAGCGCGGACCAACCAGCCAGAAAGTCGTGCGGCCCCAGGGTGCGCCCAGCCGGATGTCGTTATAGCTGGCGCTGGCGGCCAGACTGACGTACGGCTGAAACCGGTACCCCAGGTCGGCTGTCAGATTCAGGCGGGTGCCATTGGCGTAATAACCGCCGTAGCGGGACGTAAAGCCATACGTGAACACACTCTGAGGCTTGGACGTAAACTGCGTACCCCACGCCTGCCAATGGTGCTCGGAACCGGTTGCCAGCTTTTCGCGGCCGGAATTGGTTGGGTCAAAAGGCTGCAGTAACCGGACGTAATCCGTGGCAAACCAGGTCAGAAACGTACTCCGGCTGCGGAACGTTAGCAGATAGCTCAGGTAGTTTTCATTGTCGCTCTGCCGGCCGGCCGGGTCGAAGAAATAGGTAGACTGGAGCGTTGGCCCGTGGCTTAACACCTGACTACCCGTCGGGAAAAACGTATAGCCAAGAACGCCCGTGCCGCGTTGGTAACCCCGGCGCGGCACGTAGCCCGCTTCGGCCGTGTAGTTTCTGCCAATCGCTTCAAACTGCCCGCCAATGAGCCACTGCCGACTATTGTATTGCAGATTAGCCGCGTAAACCGCATTGGCGCTCTGCGTAGTGACACCCAGCTGTAGTGGGTCTGCTACGGAGGGACTGAACGATTTTATATACAGAGCCTTACCGGTCCAGAGGTTGTTGGCGGAGGCCAGGTTATACTCAACACCCAGGTTCCGGTTGTACCGGGAATAGATAGGTTTGTCGGGCACCGGCTCGTAGTTCAGCGATTCTTTGTTGACAAACAGAAAGCCGACGTTTGAGCGGGCAAATACCCGTCGCTGCAGAGCCATGACGGCGAAATTCTGAGCGGGCAATCCGGTTGCGTCCACACGGCCCGTCTGCATATCCATCAGCCCGATACGCCAGTCTTTATTCAGCTTCCCGCTAAGCCGTGCCCCAAACCGGATCGGAACCCCGCCCAGGCCAATGCGCCGACTGAAAAAAGGGCGGATGGTGGCGTATCCGAAGTTGGTGAACTGATCGCCGTTTTCCAGGAAAAATTGCCGCCGTTCGGGAAAAAACAATTCAAACCGATCGAGGTTCGTTACCTGCTGGTCGACGTCTACCTGCGAAAAGTCGGGGTTGACCGTCAAATCGAGGTTCAAGGACGATGTAATCGCCACTTTAGCGTCCAGACCCGCGTCGAAGCGGCCCTTATTGGGAACCCTATTCTGGTAGTCGCGGGTCAGACCCGTAAGCGCGTACGGAATAATGGAGATGTTTGGGCCGGGCTGGGGTGGTGCCTGATCCCAGACCAGCACGCCAGTATAGGCCAGCGAAGCCGTTGGGAATTGCCGGGGTATGGGCGTCCAGGACGACTTTTCGGTGGTTTTCAGATCCTGCCGGCCGAAGTTGATACCCCAGCGCGTGATGCCCCGTTTATAGCGGATCGTCTTGAATGGAATCGCCAGTTCAAGCACGTAGCGGTCGGCGTAGTTACGTACTACCGAGGTCCACTTATTATCCCAGCTCAGGTTCGCTTTACCGCCTTCATACAGCAGACCATCCCACTGCGCGCCGGCCGCGTTGGTGCCAAAGGTGAAGCCGTTGGTCTGGTCGTCGAAGGTGTCCATGAACATGATGAAATTATCATTCCGGCCGAAGTTCCAGTCGCGCCGGAGTGACTCAACGATGTAGGGACCGCTTACGCTGCCGTGGTAACACACAGCGCTCATATAAATATTCTGGTCGTCGTAGGTCATCCGGACATCGGTGCGCACCTGGGCCCGGCTGGTATCCATCGGCAGCACCATCCAGAAATCCGTCGCAACTTCTGCAGCCTGCCAGGCGGGCTCATCCACGGCACCGTCCAGCACAACCGGTGAGGTCGTGCGACTGATATGAAGCTGATAGGCTTCGTTTGTTTTCTGCGCCAGTAGTGCAGATGTACCCAGAAGATAAAAAACGAGCAGAAAACCAGGTATTCGTTTCACCAAACAGCGTTGTTTACGAGGAACAGTAAGGAAAGTAGAATGGCCGGGGTTTTTACCCCGAGTGCCGTACATACGGAAACGCGACGGCTGTTTGTTCGGGCCGTCGCGTTTCTTTATCTGTTAATAAATTAATTGCCAACCATGAATACGGCATTGCCGAACAGCAGTTTGCCGTTGTACCAGAAGCCCCGGAAGAGCGGGTCGTCGGCCAGATAAACGATGCTGCCCCGTCCGGAATTCTGAACGCCCATCAGCAGCGTATTTTTCAGCTTGCTTTTTGCGTTGATGCCCGAAAAACCAGCGACGTAATTATCGCCTTTCAGATACCCCACATTCCAGCCGTCTTTTAGAAAGTCGAAGTTATAGGCGTTCTGCACGAGCGTATAGTAACTACCCGTCAGGCCGAAACCAAGTGGGTGAGTCGTGTCGATGTTAACGCGGTAAATGCTGCCCGGCGTTTCGTCGGAGATGGCCGTACGTTCGCGGTCGCCGTATACCTTGAGTGAATCAACGGCGCTGGCCTTTTTTACCTTGTCCTTAGCCTCTTTCTCTTCTTTTTCTTTCAGACCGAAGCCGTCTTTGCCCGCCAGAAAAGCAGAAGCGCGTTCCAGGGCAATGAGTTTGCCGCCCGCCCGTATCCATTCTTTGATAGCCGTCAGGTTTTTGTCGTTCAGGAACCGGCCGTAGTTATAGTTTGTCGGCAAAATCAGCACGTCGAGTTTATTCCATTCGACGTTGCCGAGCGTATTACCGTCAATCAGCGACACGGGGTAGTTGAGTTCCTGATCGAAGAAGTGCCATACCTCGCCAACCGCCGGGGGCGAAGCGCCGTCGCCAACCACCAGCCCAACGCGGGGTGCCTTCAGGCCCGAAACGAAATCGGAGCCAAAGTCGGAGCCTTTGGTAACCAGACCCGTCGATACCGGGGTTAACACAACATCGGCATTCGTTGCGGCTGTGGTCACTAACTGGTCAAAGCGGTCGCCCAGTCGTTCGTTGCCGGCCCGCGTAATGAGCAGCGTTCCGGATGGATAGGTTTTCCCGTCGAGTTCAAACGGTTTCTCCACGGCCCGCACCCGGATTTTCTGCTTCAGCAGGCTGGCCAGCAGTTTAACCGACGGCATGGACTCCCAGCGGGCCACGTAGGCGTAAACCGGTCCGGATGTAGAAGCCGCTGCGGGCTGAGCCGTAGCTGGGCGGGCAGGGGCGGTAGAAACCGGCGTCAGGCGCGTGGTCAGGCCGTAGGTTTGCAGGCCAAAGGCATAGGGCAGCGACCAGGCCGTAATGTCGTAGGTTGCCGAATCTTCCAGGGCTGAGTTAGGCTCAAACAGAATCTTCAGCAACGTTGATTTGGGCTGGTACGCGCTGATGACCATGTCCTCGGCCGCGACAGCCATGTTTTTCTCATTCTTTTGTGTGACGTAGTTAAAACCAGCCATCGTCTGGGCCTTACCGGCATATCCATAGCTGATCTTATTGCGGTCCAGCAGTTGCTGCAGAGCCTTCAGCCGACCCGCATCTCCGTTGGATTTGATGACGTAGCTTTTGTAAGCTCCAATCGGTGTGTTGCGGGATTTATCGAAAAAGGCGCCAAACTCTTTCACAATCTCGGCCGGACGATCGGCTACCGATTCAAGGGTGGCAATGCTGGCCGCAACGTGGTGGTCAATCCGCTGGCGGAGCGTCAGCGTGTCGCCGTCGGCCCGTTCGATAGCCAGTCCGGCCCGGCCGCTGCCACCCTGTTCATAGGTCATACCAATAGCGCCATTGTAGGTTGGGTAGGTATCGCCATAGCTGGGGTAAAACAGGTCGAAACGTTCGCGGGTGTAGTAAAGCCAGCCATTCCGGTCGAAATACCGGCTGCAATATTGCCCGATGGTCTGCTGAAACTGCCGCTGGAAAGGGGTGATGTCTTCATGGTACGGCTTAGCCGAGGGGGCAAAATAGTAAGGACTTTCAACCCCCATCTCATGGAAATCGCCGTGCAACTGGGGCATCCACTGCTGGTAAAGCGCCATCCGCTGCTGCGTAACTTCCTGCGTTTGCCAGGCCCAGTCGCGGTTCGGGTCGAACAGATAGTGCGTATAGCGACCGCCCGGCCAGGGTTCATTGTGTTCACGAGCCGAAGGCGTCGGATCGCCATTCCGGCCCATCATCTGATTGTACCAGTTTACGTAACGATCGTGGCCGTCGGGGTTCAGACCGGGATCGAGCAGCACGACCGTCGAGTTCATGATTTTCTGCGATACCGGGTCAGTGGTGTTCAGCAGGCGGTAGAGCACGTCCATGAACGCTTCGGAACTGACAGCCTCGTTGCCATGCACGTTATAGCTCAGCCAGGCAATAGGCGGCTGGGCTGCGCTGCCGGGCTGGCCATCGAGCATCCCAATGCGTTTAAGGTTATTGGTACGAATCTCTTCCAGCCGGGTCAGATTGGCTTCCGAAGCCAGGGCCACAACCATCAACTGGCGCCCTTCATACGTAGTCCCGTATGGAATAAGCTTTACCCGGTTCGGCAGTTGCCGGGCTACCTGCTCGGCGTAAGCCAGTACACGGTGGTGGGGGGTAAAACGGGTCCCGACCGAATAACCTAGGAATTGAGCAGGAGAAAGAACGGTAGTTGACAAGGAGGTTGTCTGCGCTGGAGCCGATAAGGATGCAACCGCAAGGCCCACGAGCAACAAAAAATGTTTCATGAAAGACTGAAAAAAAATGAAAACGCTAACGTCCTCAAAAATAGCAGTAAATCGCTCAAGAACCCTTTTTTTGGAAAAATTTTGATGATAGCTATTGCATTATAAAAACATGGCCTTACCTTTGCACCACGTTTCGCCAACGAAGCAGCACACAAGCTAAAACGTTGGGTCTTGTACTCAAGACGGCCGATTCGTCTAGCGGTTAGGACATCGCCCTTTCACGGCGGTAACACGGGTTCGATTCCCGTATCGGTCACTAACAAAGTTGTAAAAAGCCCACCGGTTCAGGTGGGCTTTTTACGTTTTATACGACCAGATAAGCTTTGTTTATCTGGTCAGGGCAGCACCCGAAGTCGCTAAACGGCTAATTAGATAGACCAGATAATAGCTTCACTAGTCTATATCCCGACGCAGACTAATAATTCGTTTATTTTTAGTGCTATAAAGCAGGCGAATTGGTTAGATGCTTGGCTTGCTTAATCAAAGCTGAACAGGAGTATGCTGCTTTTTTTTACTGCTTTGGATCGAACAACCCAGTTTCTCGACTTTTCCTGCCATTTTGATAGACTGGAAGATGCCTGCGATCTCCTGAGTTCAATTGTGTCGAGTGGAGATACGTTGATCAAGGTTGGTATCATTGAAAACAATAGCTGCACAGACCTGCCTTCTCAGGTTTTTGATGGAGAGAGGTTCTCAACAGCAATGCAGCAACTGGAACAGGAGTGGCAATCAATCCTGACCAGGCCGCACCGTTCGTCTCAGAACAACGAACAGGAATTAATTAACCTGACTCGTCAACGGATTGTGCAATTCGACTCTAAAATACAAATCTATACCAGAACAATCCAGGCTTTTGACCGGCTGATTCAGCGTGCCGAAGAGCATTTTCTTGCTAGTCCAAGAAAATATAAATTCGTTAACTATTATGAACGGATGATCTCCCGGTATCAACGCTTTGTAGTAGAAGCTCAGGAGGGTAAAGATGCAGCGATAGCCCGACTGATACAGCTCGAATGCGTCAATAAATAAAATTTACCCATATTTCGAAGACGCTGAAACAGGTTCTGAACGCTAGTAATGGTCCTAAATGGGTGTGGCCGTGTTATTATTTCATTAATCTTTTCTGAGAAGGTTTGGAGGTTGGCACATCGCAAAGGCTGTTATACTCTACATAATCTGTGGAAAAATATAAACACAATTTATTCGCCTTAAAGTATAAGTTGCAGATTATCAGCAGGTGGCATGATATTGGTGTAAAAGAGGGCAAAACGATTCAATAACCTTAAAACCAATAGAAATCATGGCATCTTTTGGAGATAGCATCGCAAATTTTTTTGGTGGAAACGACATGGACACGACCGAAGGGCTGCGGAGCCTGTTCGTGAGTGAAATTAAGGATATTTATTACGCCGAACGGCAGGCTGTCGATGTCCTGGGCGAACAGGCAGATGCCGCTACAACCGATGAAGTTCGGTCGGCATTTTTGCAGCACCAGCAGGAAAGCCGCAATCAGATTGCCCGCCTGGAACAGGTATTTAACAGCATCGGCGTCGACGTAGAAGAAGGCTCCTGCGACGCTATTGACGGACTGGCCGATGACGGCGAGCGTGTGGTTTCCAATACCGAATCGGGTTCGCTGACGCGTGACGCTGGTCTGATCCTGGCTGCTCAGAAAGTTGAACACCATGAAATTGCTTCCTATGGTTCGGTAGTAACTCTGGCGAAAGTTCTGGGCTATACGGAAGCCGCTCAACTTCTTCACCAGACGCTCGAAGAAGAGAAAAACACCGACCGTAAACTGACGCAACTGGCAGAGTCGTTTATCAACGATCGGGCAGCTGCGGAGAACGATGACTCTTCCTATAATGACTCTGACCGCGACAGCGATGATTATACAGGGGTAAATCCTGACGGCACCCGTTACGACCGGGGTAGCTCGAACCAAACCTACCAGACAGGTCAATCGTACAGCGGTTCGCAGATGGGCAACGGCACAACCGGAGTTACCGGTGATAACGATTATAATAATAGTAATTCATCAAGAGGCTCGTCTTCGTACGGGTCGAGCAATGATGCTACACTGGGTGGCACAATGGGTATTTAAACACCACAAGCGCTACGCAAAAAAGGCATTCCAGTTGTGGAATGCCTTTTTGTTTGCCGGTATATTCAGTTTACAATCACCGTGCTTTGACTACCAAATGGATTACTCCTGACTACCAGTGGCTGAACCTAACGGTGGCATCGGGTCGGTTTGTTCGGGGTCGGGTTCGGTGCCATCATTATTACCAAGTGAGTCGCCATTACCGTAGTTCGTTACGTCCGGTTCCATATTTGGACTGCCCGAAGCAGCTCCCGAACGGTCCACCGGATTGGCCGCGTCCTGTTCATCGGTTGGCGTCGTTGGCATTTTGTGCGCGTCGCCCGACAGATCCGCCGGATTATAGTCTTCATTCATCATAATGCTGTCGTCGGGCGTCTGATCAGTGCCGCCCGTGTCAGGCTTGAACGTTCGCGACTGCTCGTTAAGCATTGCATCCTGATTTACATTTTCCATAAGCGTTGACGTTTAATTGGTTGTTAATAAGCCAGCTACAAACCGGGGTCAGCCCCGCGTAAAGACTTCCCAGAGCCGACTGTAAAGTTTGCCGGCATACGATTTAAGATCGCTGTTGGATGCCTGAATGGTGAACGGAGCAAACGATTTCAGGGCCGATGGCAATGGCTCAATGCGAATCGTCCGGCCATTGTTCCAGTGGCCCGCGATCCGGCGAACCGAGCCAGTCAAGCGAACGCCCGCGTCGATCAGGTCAATCTCAACCGTCTCCGGATGCTGGGCAGCTGCCAGTTGCTGCGAAAATTGCTGAATCTGACTGGCATCAAACCACGACAGGGGAGGGAGCTTTAACTGATTGTCCTGCCGGTCCTTACGGCAGAGGAAACAGAGCGATAATAGCAAGCTTCCAGCCGACTGTCGGGTTGTAATCTGAAAGTCAAGGATTTCGATTGGAGCAGTTTCAGTTGCGGTAGATAGTTCTATGCTCATACAAAGTAATCAAGAAGTGTAGTCTATAATAACCTGGTTTATGGAGGGATGTTTATGTAATCAGACGTATATCATTTTGCGGGTCATACCGCCATCGACCGTAAAATTCTGGCCGGTAATGAAGCCATTTTCGGGGGCAATCAGAAACAGAATCATCCGGGCAATGTCGTCGGCCTGACCCACCCGGCCAACGGGGTGCTGGGCGTGATCTTCGGGCCGCAGTTCGTCGGATTTGGCTTTGGCTTTCTTGCGCAGCGCCGACACGTCAATCCAGCCGGGGCTGATGCAGTTGACCCGGATGTCGGGCCCCAGGCTCACCGCCAGCGAATGCGTCAGGGCCAGCAGACCACCCTTTGAAGCTGAATAGGCAAACGTATCCGGCTCCGACTGGAAAGCCCGCGTTGAACCAATATTAATGATGCTGCCCTGCTGACCGGCCAGGTGGGGAGCAAGGTGCTTGGCGCACAGAAAAGCGCCCGTCAGGTTAGTGCCTATTACCCGGTTCCACTCGTCAAGCGTGAGTTTATCGATCGATTTTTCAATCATAATTCCCGCATTATTGATGAGCGCATCAATCTGTCCAAAATGAGAAATCGTTTGCTCCGTGGCCTTGCGAACATTCATCTCGCTCGATACATCACAGGAAACAAACAAAATCTGTGCCGTAGATGCTTTAAAAGCTTCGCGCAGTTCGGCGATGGCGTCGGTATCAGTTTCCCAGATAGCTACTCGATACCCATGCGTGAGCAGATACTGCGTGGTAACCCGTCCGATGCCCTGGCCTCCTCCGGTGATGATTGCGGTCTTCATACAAGTTGAAAAGCGTAAGAATAAGTAATATAAATCCGTTCATAACACAAACTGTAGTCATACGGTTAATCGCACAGTATCCTTATTAAACGGTACATCGCTCCGGTGGTCCGCTTAGCTCATGCTCCAGATTGCGTTTTCGCCGGTCTACCGGCTTCGCCTGCCCGAGGGCCATCGGTTTCCGATGCTCAAATACGAACTGATTCATGAACAGCTTTTGTATGAAGGAACCTGTACCGAGGCCAATTTTTTTGCACCAGCGCCCGTCAGCGATCAGTTTGTACTGGGCGTTCACACACCCGACTATGTGCATCAGATCAAAACGCTCACGGTGCCTCCGGCCATGGTTCGCCGAATTGGTTTTCCGCTCACGCATGAGCTTATTGAGCGGGAATGGATCATTACGCAGGGAACCATCGACTGTACGCAGAAATCCCGGCGCGACGGGGTAGCCATGAACGTAGCGGGCGGCACGCATCACGCTTATCCGGACCGGGGGGAAGGTTTCTGCATGCTGAATGACGTCGGCGTAGCGGCCTACTACCTGCTCGAAACGGGTCAGGCCCGGAACATTCTGGTAATTGATTTAGACGTGCACCAGGGCAACGGTACGGCGGTCATGTTTCAGCGGGAACCGCGCGTTTTTACGTTCAGTATGCACGGCCGGGACAATTATCCGCTCCGGAAAGAGCGGTCCGACCTGGATGTGGAACTGCCCAGCGGTACTGACGATGAAGCGTATCTGAACCGACTATACGACACGTTACCCGCGCTGATTCAGCGTCAGCAGCCCGACTTCCTGTTCTATATATCCGGTGTTGATATTCTGGCGTCGGATCGCCTTGGCAAGCTGGGCGTCAGCCGTGAGGGCTGCAAACAACGGGATCAGTTCGTCTTTGAGCAGGCGTTCCGGAATAATCTGCCGATTACGGTCTCGATGGGGGGCGGCTACTCACCCCGCCTGACCGACATCGTGGAGGCTCACTGCAACACATTTCGGGTGGCAAACGCCCTGTTTTTCGATTAATGCTGAGACACTATATATAGGTACTAGGCGTAGCCCAACGGGCTACGCCTTGTGTGCCAGGTTGGTGGCTATCAGGATTGAGCCGCCTTGGGGTTGACCGAACTGGTCGCAATATGAGTTAGTTTCTCGTCCGTTGCCTTTTCTTCGTTCAGCGTTTGCTCCAGCAGATCGGCGATCTGAGTCTGACCGGCCTGCTGCGCCAGCGTACGGGCGGTGCCATAGCCCGCAATTTCATAGTGTTCCATCTTCTGCGCAGCGCCAATGATGGCAGCATCGGCCAGCTGGCCATCCTCCAGTTGAGCCAGCGTATCCTGTGCTTCATCGATAATTCCCTGCATACCCATACAGGTTTCGCCTTCCACTTCGATGCCCATCTGCTGCGCGATTTGTTCCAGCCGCTTCACATGCCCTTCGGTTTCGCGCTGGTGCGTCTGAAACGCCTGACGTAGCTGATCGTTCTGAACGCGCTGCGCTAACTGGGGCATGGTTTCTAGCGCTTGTGTTTCGGCGGAGTACAGATCCTGAATGATGTGCTCCATGAACTCATCCATCGTTTTCATAAGTGCGTAGGGTTTACGTAGTGATTAATGAAAATCTTCATGCAGTTGAACTCAGCATTGGGTCTATTGTTTACAAGCCTTCCAGCCAAAACGCTCTGTTCATATTGATTCGGTTGTATCTTGCTGCTCTCAAAATAAAGTCTGCCAGATAGTCATTCGACCCACGACCCGTATGAAGGAAAACCTAGTTAAAACCCGACTCCGGAATAATCAGCCCGTCCTGGGTGTCCTCTCGAATAGTGCCGACCCGACCGTTGCTGAACTGTGCGGCTTTTCGGGGCTGGATTTCTATATGATTGATGGTGAACATAGCCCCGTGACGACTGCGCAGGTGCAGGATATTGTGCGGGCCTGTGAAGTAAGCGGCATTACGCCCCTGGCCCGCGTTCGCAGCAGCGACCCAAAACTGATTCTGCAGTTTCTGGATGCGGGTGTAATGGGGATCATGCTGCCGGGCGTTAAGACAGCGGCCGAGGTAGAATCGTTCGTTCAGGCAGTTCGGTATCCACCGCAGGGAAATCGGGGATTTGCACCGGTGCGTTCGGTGGAGTACCTGCTGGGCGAGATGAATCAGGGCGATTACGTAGCGTTTGCCAACGAACAGATTCTGATTTTGCCGCAGATTGAAGACCGGGAAGCCGTTGATAATCTCGATGAACTGCTCACTGTGGAGGGTATTGACGGGTTCGTGATCGGGCCGCGCGATCTGGCCATGAGTATGGGCTATTATGACGGCCCTGGCCACGATGAGGTCAGGAAAACCATTGGGGGCGTGGTCGAAAGAATCCGCAAAGCCGGATTGGTGGTTGGCACCACAGCGGCTACCGGTGATCAGGCCAGGGCTCTGGTGGACCGGGGCGTTTTATTCTGCCTCAACTCATTCGCGGGTATGCTCAAGTGGGCAGCCAGTGATTTTATGAAAGGCAGACAATAATTGCCGTTACGTAACGGCAATTATTGTCTGCGCGTATATCCAGCCCGGCTGGTTTTTATTTCTTTACCATGCGTTATAAACTCGGCATCGACATTGGCGGAACGTTTACCGACCTCGTTTTGCTGAACGAAACGACGGGCGAACTGACCTTCGGCAAAACGCTGACGACCTACGATACCCCTACCGATGGTATCATCAACGGGATAGATGAATTGCTGGCTCGTGTTGACTTAACACCAGCGGATATTGGCACGGTTGTTCACGGAACAACACTCCTGACCAATGCAGTAACTGAACGGAAAGGTGCTCTGACCGGCCTGATTACGACCCGGGGCTTTGAGGACGTTCTGGAGATCGGCCGGGAGTATCGCTACGATATATACGATCTGCAAATTACCATGCCCGAGCCGCTGGTGCCGCGCAATCTGCGTCTTGGCGTAACGGAACGGGTTGATTTTCGGGGAAGTGTGTTAACGCCCTTACTCGACACCGACGCCATTCAGGCCATTGATGAACTGGTCGGTCAGGGATGTCAGGCCATCGCGGTCTGTCTGCTTCATTCGTTTATGAACCCCGTTCACGAACGGGCCCTGGACGATCTGATCCGGCAACGCCATCCGGCTGTTTACGTCAGCCTGTCGGTCGACGTAATGCCCGAAGTACGGGAGTACGAACGTATGTCGGCCACCGTCATGAACGCCTATATTCAACCGCTGACGGATCAGTACCTGAGTGATCTGCGCGATCGACTCCAAACGCTCGGTTTTGCCGGTAGTCTGCAGATTATGATTTCGAGCGGTCGGCTGACAACCCTCAACGGCGCCCGAAAATCGCCCATACAACTCCTGGAGTCTGGCCCGGCCGGGGGCTCGATGGCGGGTGTTTTTTTCGGTAAACTCGCTGGTCATACCGACATTGCTACCTTCGACATGGGCGGCACAACTGCTAAAGCGTCCCTGATTATCAATCGAACGCCACAGATCACCAATCAGTTTGAAACCGCCCGGGTTCGGCGGTTCCGGAAAGGGTCTGGCCTGCCGGTTCGGATTCCGGTCATCGACATGATTGAGATTGGGGCCGGGGGCGGAGGTATCGCTTACGTAGATGGGTTGGGGTTGCTTAAAGTGGGACCCGAAAGCGCAGCTTCTGAACCGGGACCGGCCTGCTACGGGCGCGGGGGCATCCGACCGACCGTAACGGACTGCGATCTGGTACTGGGGTATCTGAACGAAAACTTCTTTCTGGGCGGAACCCTCAAGCTGGATAAGGAAGCTGCCCGTCGGGCTATTGACGAACATATTGCCCAGCCGCTGAACATCAGCGTCCTGGAGGCTGCCATGGGCGTTCATCGCATCGTTAACGAGAACATGGCCAACGCAACCCGCGTGCATATTCTCGAAAAAGGCCATGACCCCCGCCAATATACGTTACTGGCGTTTGGTGGGGCAGGACCCGTTCATGCGTTCGAAGTAGCCCGTCTGCTCGGATTGCCCGAAGTAATGATTCCAGTAGGGGCGGGGGTAACTTCGGCGCTGGGCTTTCTGGTTTCGCCAACGGCTTCAGAATGTGTTCGCAGCTATATCAGTCCGGTTGCGGAGCTGGACTGGAACCGGCTCAACGATCTGCTGGCCGAAATGGAAGAAGAAGGATTTCTCTTTCTGGAACAGGCCGGTCACAAATCCAATGAGGCTACGGTTAGCCGCGTGGCCGATATGCGTTACGCGGGCCAGGGGCATGAGATTACGGTGCGCATTCCAAACGGCGTTTTATCTGCGTTGTCTATTGCCGAGATCGAACAAAGCTTTCGGAAAGAATACCAGCTTTGCTTCGGCCGTCTGATCGATGATGCCGTGATTGAGTCCGTAACCTGGCGCGTGGCCGTAAGCAGTCCACCGGTATTGTTCAATCCGAAACAGGCCGATGTCAATAAGAAATACAGCATCGGCGATAAGGATTTTTCGGGCCTGAAAGGATACCGGCAGGTTTATTTCATGGGCGACAGCGTGCCGTCGTCCTGCCCGGTCTATGACCGGTATCAGATTCGACCGAACGATTGCCTGTCGGGGCCGGTGCTGATCGAAGAGCGGGAATCAACGGTCGTGGTGGGGCATAAAGCTTACGTTCGCATGGACGAACACCGGAACCTGGTAATCAGTTTACGCCGATGACCGACGCTGCTTCAATCACTATTCAGGCAATTGGGCCGGCCCAGGCCGCCCAACTGTCAACCCTATGCTACCGGATTTATCCGCAGCATTTTCTTTATCTGTGGTTCGACGCGGGTGTCTGGTACCAGCAGTATTCCTATAATGAAGCGAAGCTGAAACAGGAACTCGAAGACCCAAATGTTCGCTATTTTTTTGCGTTGCAGAATGGGGAGCCTGTTGGGTATCTGAAGATTAAACTCGACAGTAACCTGAACGACGCGCCGGATGGACTGGAAGTTGAGCGCATCTATTTTCTGAAAGAAGCAGCCGGGCAGGGGCTGGGTACGCAGCTCATCGAGCATGCTTTCTTTATCGCCCGGCAGCTTGGCAAACACTACGTCTGGCTGCACGTTATGGACAGCAGCCACGACTCCATCGCTTTTTACCGAAAGCGGGGCTTTGGGCCGGTTGGCGAAACCTGGTTGCCGTTCGAGCAGATGAAACCGGAGTTCCGACGCATGTGGCAGATGAAAAAGCTACTCTAAGCATGGAAGAACCAATACCTCCACAACCCTACGACGCCATTACGTTCTCTATTCTGTGGGCCCGGCTGCTGGCGCTCGTCGACGAGGCCGGTGCAACCCTGCAACGTACTTCATTTTCGACCGTCAGTCGCGAGTCAAACGATTTTGCGGTCGTGCTGATGGACGCTCAGGGTAATTCAATGGCTCAGTCGACAACCAGTATTCCGTCGTTTCTGGTCGTTCTGCCCATGCTGACGAAGGCGTTGCTGGCTGAATATTTTCCGGCTGATACCTGGCGCGAGGGCGACGTAGTGATTACGAACGATCCCTGGCTGTGCGCGGGCAACAAACCCGATATTGGTCTGGTATCGCCTATTTTTCGGAAACAGACCGACCGCGGCGGAACAAAGCTGGTTGGATTTATTGGCTGTATTGCCCACTCGCCCGATATGGGTGGTGTGCTCTGGGGAGCTGGCGCGCGCGATTTTTATGAAGAGGGGCTGCTGATTCCGCCCACAAAACTGTACGATGCCGGTAAGCCGAATGAACTCCTGTTTTCGCTCATCAGCGCCAATGTCCGGGCCGCCCAGCAGACCCTCGGCGACATTCGGGCTCAGGTCGCTGCCAATGAGCAGGGCATCCGTTCGCTGATGCGCATGATGGACGAGAATCAGTTGGACAATCTGGAGAACCTGGCCGTGCAACTCATCAGCACCTCCGAGCGGGCCATGCGCGATGCTATTCGGAAGGCGCCCGACGGCCACTATCAGTATGATTACAAAGCCGATGGCGATGGTCTGGCCGAGCCGGTTCATATTCGCTGTACCGTCAGCATTGACGGCGACGTCATCAGCGTAGATTATGATGGTACGTCGGGTGTTCATTCGCTGGCAATCAATGCCGTTCTGAATTATACGTATGCCTATACGGCTTACGCAATCAAGTGTGTATTCAGTCCCGAAGTCCCCAGTAACGAGGGTGCCTTCCGGCCTATTCGGGTTACGGCTCCCCAGGGATCGATTCTGAATGCCCGGCGCCCCGCGCCATTGGGGGGACGTAATATGACCGGCAATCTGCTCCATGCGCCCGTTTTCGGTGCCTTAGCACAGGCTGTGCCGGAACTGGTCCAGGCCGATTGCGGCTCCGCCTGCTGGTGCATCGTATTGAATGGTCCGAAGGACTACCCTGTCAGCAGGGCTGATCAGCCGAAATCCAGGCTGACCGAAAACCGCAAAGACGAGTTTGTTGAGTATGTGTTTTTGAACGGCGGTTACGGAGCGCGGCCTACGATGGATGGCATTAACACCCTGAGTTTTCCGACGAATGTTGCCAACGTACCGATTGAGGTACTGGAGCGAAAAGCACCGATTATTGTAACCGAAAAATCGCTGCGTCCCGGTACAGGTGGGGCGGGGAAATATCGGGGAGGATTAGGCCAGACTTTTAGCTTTCGCCTGGTTGGTCAGGAGCCGATTAACATCTCTCTGCTGACCGAAAAGCTTAACACCGTTGCCCACGGGATGCTCGGCGGCCAAAATGGGCAGGGAGGGGAATTGCTGATTACACCAGAGCGGTTTCTACCACCTAAAGGCATTGCAAAACTATATCCCGGCGATGAAATTACCGTAAAATTACCCGGTGGTGGCGGCTATGGGCCTGTTTCGGAGCGGGTCCCGGCGGCTATCGAAAAGGATCAACGGTTAGGCTACTGTTGAAATTTTCCAATAGCATAAAATAAACTTGTTGGTTGAGGACTTTTAGCTATCTGGTTGATTAAGAGCTTTATTTAGGGTAAAAAACAGGTATTGTTGGGTAAATTGTGGAACCTAAGCCTATATTTTTTTCAACAATACTTTTTTTTTCTGGTTGAGCAGACAACCTTTAGCGCAACCAAACTGTCAGTGGGGTTGAGTTAGACTCCGGCTGATTTGAGAGGAAGCTAAACATACTTAGGGGTTCTCTGGTTTTCAGGCATGGCTAACGGGGCGGAACTGAAATCAGCCGTTCAGAGAGCATAGTTCGGGTTTATCGAGCTGATCCATTCTATCCTGAACAGCTACGTGCCTGACCTGGGATCTTTGTACAGGGGTACGTAAACCGGGGGCACCTGATCAGATAACCACGGCTAAAAGGACTCTGACAAAATTGGTTGTGAACTGAAAAGAAGTTAGAAAATAAAAAGTTGTATGAAGGGAAATGTTGGGTTATTAGTAGTTAATGCCTATAATTGACCGCCAAAACAACGCTAATTATCGCATATGAGGGCCCTGCGGGGGTATCAGTAGGGGTAATTAGTTCTTAAAAAGGGTGATCTTCAGGGCTATTCGTACTCTTAGTACGTCAAGCTAACCAACACACCCTATTCACCCGAACCGAAGCAGATTACATAAGTGTGGTTTTCACCAGTTTTAGAAGCAATATATTGATTGAGTCAAAAGCTATTTTGAGTGGGTGACTGCACGAATGGCCTGTATTGCTGGTCAGACTGTAGCGATCTCAGGTGGAACATGACAGGAGTTTGTGCTTCACTGGAACAACTCTTGAAACCGAAAATCGCAACTGTTTTGCGTGTTTAGTGAAGCACCAACCGCTCCTTAAGTCGTATAAAGGTCCTCGTAATCTACCTGTTCGACTAAGGATGTAACAAAATCCACCAAACTGGTGGATTGACCGTTCCATAAGTTTCTAGAACGGGCTTTGGGAGAATTAGAGTTTAGTTTGAATCATTGCGTCAAAATTAATAAATTACCTATGCGAACATTTATCCAACGACACCCCCTGCGGATGCTGGCTGGACTCGTGTTGCTGAGTTTTGCTATGCCTTTAGGCACCAAGGCCCAACAGGCCGACACCGTTCGGACTAACCGAACCTACCCGCGTGAAAACATCTACCGGCTGGGCAAAGGAGTCTACACCGACACGCTACGTCGGGATGAGTTTAAGGCGCAGGCCAGCGACGTCGCTGAACTTGATGACTGCGACACCACCTTCCAGACCTTTATTCTTGTCCGCCGGCTCTCGCCCTGGCGGATTGGTTTGTTTGCCGGGCCAAACTTCGCGTACTGCGGTACGTGGGAAAATACTTTCGGCCCTAACAAACGCGACAATACGTTATATAACGGGGCTGGCTTCAACATTACCGGTAATGTTGATTATTATCTGACGCCTGCCACCCGTCGCCTGCGCTTCGGTCTCGGAACAGCTTTCGGCTATCAGAACTACATTACCCGCGGTGTTTACCGGGATTATCTCTATGGTCTGGCCGCAGCCCGGGGCATCAGTCAGGGGCAGGTTACGATCCGGCAGCGTGCTTCGGAAGATATGTTCCTGACGGTTGGTCCGGTAGTGGCTTTCACAATTGCCCGCAGCCGCCGGAACCCGGATGCGACAACTTTCCTGGAACTGGGCCTGCGCGGTGGTCTATTCCGTACCGAAGCGGCCACGATTGCTGCCTTTGTTCCATCACTGGGAACGGCTCCTCCGAGCGGTCCGCTTGTTGAAAACGGCGCGCTGATTCGGTCGGTTAACCCAAGCTACCGGCTCTACCATCCGGGTGGTCTGTTATCGCTGGGTGTTTTCTTCCCGCTGCGGAACAACTGGAACATCGGTGTGCAGGCGCAGGGCTTCTTTACGCAGTTGAATTACCTGATTGTCAACGGTATCGACGATCAAATGTATGAGTTCAAGCGGAAGCACGGCGGGTTCAGCGCGGGCGTAGCAGTTCGGAAAGGATTCATCCAGAAGAAGCTGATTCCAAAGACACCGACTGTCTGCCCAACCTGCGATTCGATTCCTCAGTTGAACGTACAGTTCAACGGTGCGTCGCTCAAAGGTGTATCGCTGGCTTATGTTGACACCTCCAAGCAGCAGAACGCTCAGCAGCCTGCTCCGGTTATTAATACCTCAGCCGCAGCTCCGGTTATCAGCTGGCGCAGTACGACCCCGAATCCGAAGAACGAAACCTTCACGGCTCGTCTATACTATCGTCCGGATTCAGTGGTTGCCGGTGCAACGGATCAAATCATCGCTCAGTTGGAAAACACAACCGATACAACGCTGACGTTCCCGACTCAATACTTCTCGAATGGTCAGCTGAACCCCGGTTTCTATTACGTAACGGTCCACAACCGGCAGACCGCGAAGTGTGGTTCCTGCATGAGCGAAGTAGCAACTACGAGCTTTGCAAGTATTCGTCCGAAGAACGATATTGTTGAGTGCAAATACCGTCACCGTCTGGAGCGTCTGGAGGTTTACTACCGGACCCCATACACCCGCGAAGTGGCTAACGTCTGCTACTGTAACGGAACGATTACGTCGGTTGGCGACACAGTTACCCGTCTGCGCTACCGTGGTCTGAACCGTCGTCTGGCTACGAACGTAGTTGAGTTCGATACCAACACGGTAATCCTGAACCTCAACGAACTGCCAGGTGGTCTGGCTCAGCAGTTGCAGGCTGAAAAAGCTAAAATCGAAAGCGGCAACGCGGTTCGTTACAGAGGTCGTCGTGTACGTCCGCAGGTTCAGTACTTCCGCGCTGTGTTCACGGTTACCAAACTGCCATGCAACGGTCAGCCTGAGCAGACGGTGGGTAGCTTCAACACTACGATCAGCGACAACTCATACTCGATCACTGATCTGAAGCCGCTGACGGACGCTCAGAAAACCAAACTGCTGGCTCCGCCTGCACCGACTCAGAAGCGGGCTCCCCGCCGTCGGGCTGGTAACAGCGGTCGCAGGTCTGATGTGATGTTCGGTATCGAATAAAATCAATAAACTCAGCAAGTGAAAACCGGGCGCAGTAGCGCCCGGTTTTTTTGTTGAATAACAAATGGAATAGTCGCATTACTGCCTATAATCTACACAAATAGTCAAAAGCAAAAGCTGGACGTAACGTGAGTTATGCTGATTGACTCCTACAGAGCCGCCTGTTTATAGAAAAGCCGTGATGAGTAATCATCACGGCTTTTCTATACGTATACACGTAGGTTTGAGCGGCTTTTACCTGGGGTATTGCGAATTATATTTCGGCTGTTTTACAGTTCGCTCTTGCTCTACGTCTTTGGTAGGCTAACCCTTTACAATTGTGAAGGAGGCAATACCTTCGTAGGACTTAACCCGCTCGGACCGGGGCCCTTTCGGTTTAGCAAAGACATAAAGCGTCGAGGCTCCACGCTGCTGAATAGGAATTACAAGCTGGTAGGAGTCACCCGAACGCCGGACCGTAACGGGAATATGAGTCGCCGAGGTGCCGCCCTGCCGTCCGATGGAACACATCAGTTCAACATCGTTGTCGTTCTGGAGGGTTAGCGTTAGCTGATCGCCAGCGCGGAGTAAACCCGTTTTAGGAAAGTCCGCGTCGAAGCCCAGTCGGAAATACGCATCATACAACTTTGGAAACTGGTCAAACTGCGTTTTGGTAATAGTGCGGTCAAGCAATTGCCAGTGCGAATCAGCCGGAAAGTGATTGGCGGCAAATGCTACCGGTTCGGTCAAAAAATAGAAATCATTGGGTTGGCCGTTTTTGGCGGTTGTCTGCGCCCAGGCAATATCGAGCAGATACCAATCGCCGTCAAGCCGAACAGCGTTCCATTCGTGGTCAATTCGCTGGATAGGCTGCCCTGCTTCGCTGTCATTTGTGCGCGAAAAACCCTTAATATTGACCACTTCAACCCCGGCCTGATTCAGCAGGTGTTTAAACAGCAGTGCGAAACCAGTACAGACGGTTCGGCGGTTGCGCAGCACCCGGTTGGCATATTCAACCTCCGACGAATACTTCTGGCCGCTGTAAATGGATTCATCGTAGCGTACGTGTGACGTGATCCAGGCATAAACCGAACGGGCTTTGGCCAGGTCGCTGCGAGCGGGCGAGGTCAGGTATTCGCTCAAAGTTCTGAGGTTACGGGTTTCCGACTCCGGGGTGTTGCGGGCGTAGTTGTCAATGGTGCTGTAATCAATCTCGACAAACTTCGATGGTCGCGGAATGTCCTGAGCAGACGCATCACGGCCGGTCCGGTCCGGCATAGTTGAAGCTGTACTAAAAGCGAAGAGAAAAAGGGCCAGAACAGGCCGGATTATGTAGTTTCGCATTCCTCGATTCTGTCTCACATCTTCATAACACAAATGCGAAGTTTTTTATTGCTGACCCTCTATTTTGGTTTTCTAGCTATGTCCGATCTTCATTCACAACCCGCTAACCCGGCCCCTGATCCTATCGGTGCGAGTATGCAGACGTATTCGTTTCGGCTGCGGCCCGGCCAGGATCTGAAACAACAGCTTGATGACCTCATCCGGCAGCAGCGTATAGGCGCCGGCGTCGTACTGACCTGCGTCGGAAGTCTGACGGACGTAACGCTTCGGCTGGCGAATCAGGAAGGTCCGAGTGTATGGCATGGTCATTTTGAAATTGTTTCGCTCGTTGGAACGCTATCTGCGAACGGCAGCCATTTGCACCTGTCTGTATCGGATTCAACTGGTCGGACGCTTGGTGGGCATCTACTGGCGGGCTGTAAAGTATATACGACGGCTGAACTGGTTATCGGCGTAATGCCCGATCTGACCTACACTCGGGAGCCCGATTCGACGTTTGGTTATAAGGAGTTGGTTGTACGGAAAAGAAAACGAAAATAAGTCGGCCAGTTTATTTGGAATAATTCTAAAGTAGATTGTACCTTTGTCCGGCAGGTCGATTGTAAAGCCCTATTAACCGGGCTGGTGACTGAGCTATCCAGATCGATATTTTCAACTATTGTTCTTCCAAAATTCATGAAAACTAAACGCTTACTGAGATCAACAGGCTGTCTTTTGATGTTGCTGACTGTTGGTTTTAGCACATACGCTACTGGTAAACTTAACGACACAACCCGGGCATACGCTGTGCCCACACTGGCTAAAACCCCGAAAGGCAGCGTGGCTATGTCATGGACGGAAAAAGACAAAGATGGAACGATCTTTTTCTACTGGGCAGAATCAACCGACAAGGGTCAGACTTTTGGGGATAAAAAGCTAATCCATTCGTCGGCGGGTATTGGCAATTCCCGCCTGATGCGGCCTAAGCTGCTGTTCAAAAAAGACGGATCGATGGTAGCGGTCTTTTCACTCCGGGGGGACGAGTCGCCCGCAGCTCAGGCGTCTGCCAGCAGCGCAACATCCCACGACGCTCATGAGCATAGCGCGTCGCATCAGGGCGAAAAGTCAGCGAATACCAGCGCGACAAAAGCGCCCCAGGGTGGCGGCAGACCCCGGGATTCGAAGATCGTTTATTGTGTTTCCAAAGACCAAGGCGTTACGTGGACAGAGCCAGCCCCGGTTCACTCCGATAACACGCCGAATATTGTCAGAGGTTTTTTTGATGCCATTGTACTGGCCAATGGCGAAATAGGCGTAGCTTATCTGAACGATATTGAAGGAAAGGCCCATCAGCGCGACCTTCGGTTTGTGGTTTCGAAAGGAGATCGCTTTGGTGCCGAAAAAATTCTCGATCCCTTCGTGTGCGATTGCTGCAACATCAGCCTGCTCGTTGACAACACGGGGACGCTTCAACTCTTTTATCGGGAAAATCAGGACAATATCCGGGATATTGCCAGAATGAGTTCGACCGACAATGGTGTGAGCTTTTCTAAACCCGGAATCCTGTTCAATGACAACTGGCAGATTAACGGCTGCCCGCATTCCGGTCCAACGTCGAGTGCCAGTGCCGGAAACACGCTGATCGCCTGGTTCTCGGGTACGAAGGAATCTCCCGGTATCCGCGTAGTGAACCAGAAAGGCAAACGGCTCTTCGTGCTGGATGACCCGACCGCCCGCAACGCATACCTGGTGCCCGCTAAAAAATCGTCGGTTCTTCTATGGGAGCAGAATCAGGAATTTGGTGAGGGTGTGGCTTCGTTCATTGCCTACAAAGACATTAAGGACGCCGGAGCCGCGGAAACCAAGTTTGTCAAAAGCTCGCGAAACGGAACAAACGCCAGCGGACTGACCGTGGACAACCAATTGCTGATTGCCTACGAAGTGCGCAATGCCAATAATAAAAATTCCATCGAGTGGATGAGCGTCGATCTGCAGTAGGTAGCAATCACCCTGAGCTATAAAAATAGCCGCCTGATGAGTCAGGCGGCTATTTTTATAGCTAGTTGCAAGGTCTTAATTCCGCTTGCTCATTTCGTCACGGATTTTAGCGGCCCGCTCATATTCTTCATTGCCGAGGGCTTCTTCCAGCATCCGCTGCAACTCTTCTGACGAGGCATTTTTGAGCTGATCGCCAAACGAGCGGGTTGACGAACGGCTTGACGAACGAACCAGTTCTTCCTGCTCTTCGTCTTCATCACTGCCGCTGGCCGTAATCCCGGCTTCCGACAGAATAGATTCATTCGTATAAATCGGCACATCGAAGCGAATACCGATAGCAATTGCATCGGACGGGCGCGCGTCAATGACCGTTTCGCGAACGCCGTCGAAGCACACGATTTTGGCGAAGAAAATGCCTTCGCGCAGATCAGAGATCATGATCTCGCGGACCGTAAACTTGAACTGCTCCGCAAACTGCTTGAACAGATCATGGGTCATGGGCCGGTTCGGCACAATCTTCTCAATTTCAATAGCAATGGCCTGCGCTTCGAACATGCCAATGATAATCGGCAACCGCCGGTTGCCATACTCTTCGCCCAGAACCAGCGCAAACGAACCCGATTGCGACTGGCTTGGTGAAAGTCCTAATATTTCCAGCTTAATCTTATCCACAACGCGAAATTAACAGTTTGGCTGTTTGATTGTTCGGTTGATCGTCTGTTTTTCACGTATCCGGGCAAATCAAACAGGCTTATAGTGCCTGAACTGCCTTTGTCAGGCGGGGCAGTACGTCGAAAACATCGCCGACAATGCCATAATCGGCTGATTTAAAGAACGGAGCGTCCGGGTCTTTGTTGATAACAACAATTACCTTCGAGGAGTTTACGCCCGCCAGATGCTGAATGGCGCCCGAAATGCCACAGGCAATGTACAGGTTCGGGCTGATTTTAATCCCCGTCTGACCAACGTGCTCCGAGTGAGGGCGCCAGTCCAAGTCCGAAACTGGCTTCGAGCAGGCCGTTGCTGCGTGCAGAGCCTTGGCCAGATCCTCCACGATACCCCAGTTTTCAGGACCTTTCATGCCCCGGCCAGCCGAAACAACCAGATCGGCTTCCGGCAGCAGGATGTCGCCGGATGATTTTTCGGTGCTTTTTACGCTAATCCCGAAGTCGCTGTCGTTAAGTGTCGGCGTAAACGATTCGACCGTTGCCTGTGCTTCTTTTTCCTCTGGGGTTATCGTATTTTTTTTGATCGCCAGAATCTTGATGTCGGCCTTCAACTCGTTGTAGGCAAACGCCTTGCCGGTATAGATGCTGCTTTTTACGCGGAAACCAGTCGATAAATCGGGTAGTTCGACGACGTTGGCCGCCAGACCAGCCTTCAGCTTGCCCGCCAGCCGGGCCGTCATGGCATCGGCCAGTGAGGATTTAGCCAGCACAACGATTGTAGAGCCTTCCTGCTGAGCGGCAGCGGCTACTACCGTTGCGTAGGCCATGCCGTTGGGTTCATTCAGTTTAGCGTCGGTCGCGTGCAGAACTTTCGTCGCGCCAAACCGACCCGCTGAAGCCAGCTCACCGTCGTCGGCCTGACCAATGATAATGGCTGTTGCCGACGTTCCGGTCATTTCGGCAACTTTTGCGCCGTAGAAAATAGCCTCCTGTGAGGACTTCTTAAGTTTGCCTTCGTCTAATTCGGCGAATATGAGAACAGACATGATTGAAAGGTCATTAAATGGTCATAGATCGTCATTCGTAGTCATTACGTCGGTCTGGCAATACTGCCCTGACCGCCTTCTGACGACAAAAGACATTAGATAACTTTGGCTTCCGTGCGGAGAAGCTGGATGAGCGTTTCGGCTTCTTCAGCTTTAATCATCTTAACGGCACCGCGCGGAGCCGGTAGTTCGTAACTGGCGACGGTGGTAAGTTTGTCGGTACCTGTTGGCTCAACAATTTTGAGGGGTTTGGTCCGGGCGGTCATAATGCCGCGCATATTTGGAATTTTCCACTCGGCAATCGGCTCCTGACAACCCAGCACCAGCGGCAGTTTAGCTTCCAGCTCTTCCTTACCCCCTTCGATCTCACGGGTGATTTTGGCCGTATCGCCGTCGATGTCGAGCGTCATGACGGGCGAGATGGATGGTAGCCCCAGCATTTCGCCGACGATGCCGTGAACCTGACCACCGTTGTAATCAATCGATTCGCGACCCATCAGAATCAGGTCATATTGGTTTTCTTTAGCGATGGCGGCAATCTGCTCAGCCACGAAATAAGCGTCGGTTGGCTCGGCGTTCACGCGGATAGCGTCGTCGGCGCCAATCGCCAGACACTTGCGGATTACAGGTTCAGAATCAGCTTCACCTACATTCAATACCGTCACAGTGGCTCCAAGCTTTTCTTTCAGCTCAACGGCCCGCGCCAGCGCGTAGTCGTCGTAGGGGCCGGTAATGAACGTAACACCCGCTTTGTTGAGTTTGGTATTATTGTCCGTAAAGGCAATTTTGGTGGTGGTATCGGGCACACTCGTTACACACACTAAAATTTTCATTGGCTATGCGGTTTTAGTTGATATTGTAGCGGGACATTTGTGTTTCGTTTGTGGCCGGGAAAGCCTCAGTAACCACGGGAATGAACAGCTACATTTACGGCAAAAGTACAAAACAGTCCCACAGAAAGTATGCATGCATACTAATTTTCTTACACGAATGAATAACGAACGTATCCAACAATTAATTCGATTTGTACAGGAAGAACCCGGCGAGCCGTTCAATGTTTATGCGCTGGCAATGGAGTACATGAGCAGCCAGCCTGCGCAGGCCCGGCAGTATTTTGATCAGCTCCTGACCGAACATCCGGATTACCTGCCAACCTATTATCATGCAGCCGCTTTATATGCCGACGCCGATCAGCGCGACCGGGCAGCTGAACTGTACGAAAAAGGCATTGCCCTGGCGCGGGCGCAAAATAATCAGAAAACGTTGCAGGAATTGCAGCGCGCTCAACAGGCGTTTGACGATGATGAAGATGAATGGTAGGCAGATGGAAAAGCAGCCTGACTACCGACGGGTTCTCGGTTGTCGCTCCTTGACCAGTTCCTGCCGGAATAGTAGCGGTACGCTGGCCTGCTCCGGTATGGAATAGCTGACTGCGAGATAATTGGCGTTGGCAACTTTAGGCAGGTAAACGAATCCACGGATCGATTCGCCGGGTGCAAGGGTATTGGCTTTCAGGGCCAGTTCGCGCCAGCGGTATTCTTCGTAGTCGTAACGCTCCATCCGATCGGCAAACGTCTTGTAGTCAATTACCCGTTTGACGGCCAGACCCTGATAGGCGATGTTGTGGGCAATCCGGTTGTTGACGTATTCACCGTAAGAACGGCTCCGGCTCGACGAAGATACATCGGACGCCACGGCGGCTACCATCAAGACCGTATTGAAGATTTTAGCCCGTTTCAGCCGCTTCTCTTCCTGTTTGCGTTTGAGGCCGATGCGTCCGGCTTCATAAGCTGGGTCGGCGGCAGCACGGCTCAGGGCCAGATGACTATTGAGCGGATCGGGGAGGGTGTCCTGGCGCGCCCCGAGTGCAACGAAATGGAAGTCTGCCGGATTGACGTCGATGGGTTGCCCAGTGCGGTTTTTAATTTCAACATCCAGCGTAACGAATTCCAGGTCCTCCCGCTCGAACGAAGCTACCACACCAATGCCGTTGTGTTCAGCTTTGGTGACCGGACGTCCATCAATCCTGGTCACATCGCCCGAAACAGGCTCTAGCCGCAGACTCGTTACGGTTGGGGCGCAACTGGCTAACAAGCCCGCAATGAGACTGCTGGCGACTACATTTCTAAAGAGAGAGAAGAGAGGCATAGCGTACTCGTTTTCAGGTTGATACTACCCGTTAGCCAACCGTAAAGTTACGCAGAATGCGATTCCGTTGTGTTAAAAAACGGGTGCAGATGCTAATAAAGACTTTGTCAGACAGTCCCCTCAAAAATAGTTCATAACCTGTTACCATTCAGCCTATTAGTAACGACAGATAAGAACCATTACGTCACTTATCTGAACTGCTATGAATCATCGGCTGAGCCAATGGGTCTATCCATCTGTCGTTGCGCTTTACGCTTGGCTGCGCAATGTCGTCGCGCTGTTTCTGTGTGGCACATCCCTGGGCTGGCTGGTGGGTATGTCAACCTCACCGGTACTGCAAACCGTGCTGGCTGCTTTGCTGGCAATTGTAGCGACGCTGCTAACCGCAACGCTGGGTTTACCCAGGTCAACTGATAATAAAAAAGTCAGTTTGACTGATGTTTTATCGAGCGTACTTTCTCAGGCGTTCGGGCAATCGGTTACTGAAAAAACTGCAACTAATCCTGCCAGCAACCCGGAAACTGTACCGGCTAAGCCAGTCAGCCCCTATAATGCGCTGCCGCTGGGCTGGTTCCTGTTTTGCCTGGCGGTAGGGGCTGCAGGCGGGATTTTCACCCGCACCAATGAATTGTTAGGAACGATTCCGAGGGTCGTAGCCTGGCGACTGAGCGTTAATCCGAACGACAGCGTATTCGTAGCAAAGCAGGTACTGGCCGAGCAATATGGTCTTGCTGTTGCCAAAACAAAGAACAGTACGACTAATGCAGCGCCAGGGTCAGCGGTTCAGAGGTTTAGCGCTGCTGCGTTATTCAGCGATACCAAAGACTCAGTTGATTTTTGCGCATCGGTGAGATTTCTCAACGGGCCTGAACTACAGGATGAACTCAGTCAGCAGGTTGCCGGGCAGCTCAACCGCAGTCCAGATCAATCAAAACGGCGGGAGCTTGAACACTTACAGGGGGTATTGGCAAAGGAGCCAAATGAGCGTGTCTTACAGCAAATCAAAAATCGGCTATGTCTCCAGCAATGAACGTTTGGCTATGGATCGGATGTATCTGTCTGTCAACTGCCGCCCGGCCGCAGTCCGTAAAGCCGCTCGACCTACAACGGGAAGAGGTGTTTGATTATATCTATAAGCTGAAAGTCAAGAATAACCGAGGGCAGGAATCGGTGCTGACCGGCTTCAAACCGGCAGGCTATGCCGGCATCCTGACGGCACTACATGGATTGACTTTATCCAGTAACCCTGCTATTACGGCAATACGTTATGCCGACGCGTCCGGTCGATCAGAGAAAATCTATAAAAAGGTTACGTTGACGCATGTTGATATTGCCAATGATGTGGCTTTCCTGAGTTGTCCTGAACTTTCTGCAAAAGAAGGACTTCCTTTTTCCCGGCGGCCTATTTTGATGGGCGGGAAAACCCTGCGCATTTTTGGGTTTCCGCAGATAAACTCGCTAAAAGGACGGGAGCGACGTATTGATACGCCACCGGTTATGGTGTTGCAGGACATCCTGAGTGATCCCGCTAAAAGTCAGTTAAGCCGACGAAATAGCCCGGCCCTTAGCACACGAGTACTGCAACTGGAGCCGGCTTCCATCTACAAAGGCGATTCGGGTGGGCCAATTTTAAATGAGTTCAACGAGGTGGTAGGGGTAGCCAACGGGGGATTTTTTAATAATTCAGGGGATAAAATAACCGCCTGGGCCGTGCTGATTAGCGGAGTTCCTCAGGCACCCGTCGAGGTGGACAACCGGGCGTTTCGACAACTGGTTGAGAACAACGTGCAGGAACTGATGTCCGACTGGAGTGTTGCCCAACACCGGGATCAGTACGATAAGGAAACCCCTGTTTTTACCATTGGTGGAGTCCTAAGCAAACCCTTTAGTATTGGGGCCAATGGCCTGCATATCGATACGGATCTGAAGAACCTGAGCGGAGCCTTTGACGCCTATGCCGAGGTGAAGCTGGTTAATAACCTGATGCTGGGCGGCTACGCATCGAGCAACTACTTACAATATAGAATTATTCGGCAGTTCGATCAGAATATTCCGTTGCAGGGCGAGTCGGCGATGGCTACCCGGCGTCTGGTTGATCTGTATGGTGTACAAACGAGTCTGTTGTTTAACCGTGGACTTCTGCATCAGGCTTATGTGGGCGGAGGTGGGTTATATCTCGGGAACACAACTGAGCAGCGGCAACTGCTGAACAACTACCGGCTGTTTATTGGCTACCGGGTTTATCTGGGGTTGAAACGAACCTTCGGTTTCGAATTCCGGGCAATGCAATTGACGCAGAATGAAGCGCGGGATGAGTGGCAACCCGTTTTGGGCAACGCTACGATTATCCATACCGTAAAACCTTTAACCTCCTACTACGTATGTGCCGGCTTAACCTACTCGGTTTACAATCGAAAATAGTGGTAGTGGGCGCCCTGCTGCTATTTGCCCGGTGCCAGACGGTCCCGGAAGATACCGTAAAGCCCGTTCCAACTCTTACCCGTGGCTTACTGAACGGTGATCCGGTTGTGCAGTCAACGCCAGATAAAATAGAGTTGATTACAGTCAATAATCAATTTGATAAGTTACTTGGCACAGAGTATGCAAGATTCTCTCGCCCGACAAATATTGCCGATTATGGTCAATTTAGAGTAGTTGAGAGCATCAGGCCAGACGTTCTGTTTGATCATGAATTTAACTGGACGAGCACACAGCGGAAAAACGTTATGGTCGCCATCTTTAAGAACGTTATTCGCATAGATTTAAACCAGATTGCCAACAAAAGTGACCTCATATGGATGTGGACTCCACCGAAGGGGGCAGTCGATCCTGGCCGCATCACTTTCGCCGAAGGGCAAGCAGTATCTTTAAACTCAGATAATCAGTTCACGTACAGCTCTCCGGTTAATTTAAATACAAATACATATTATGTCTGGTGTGTATTGGCGTGGGATTCTCAAGGCATTCGTATCACGAACGCCAGCCGTGAGCTGCCGTTTCGGGTAGAAAATACAGTTGTACCAGCACCAACTCTCTTTCGGGCTCCCCTAAACGTCGACCCGGTTGTTCAGTCGACGCCGGGATCGGTAGACTTGATTACTGTAGAGAATCAATTTCACAAATTGATTGACACCGAGTATAGACAGACTTCTCGTCCCCAAGTGGATAGTAAGGAGTATAGTAAATTTAAATTTGTGGAATTAATTAATCTGAAAGATCTACCTAAACACGAATTTAAATGGGTCAGTACACAACGGCAGAACGTGACGGTGGTCATCTTCAAAAACCTGGTTCGCGTAGTTTCAAATGATATTGCTACTAATGATATTGTCTGGAAGTGGGATTACAAAGGAACAGCGCCTGATCCAGGCAAAGTTACCTTTGCCGACGTAAAACCGACGTCCCCGCTGACCCCAAATACCTACTATGTATGGTGCGTACTGGTACGGAATAATCAGAACCGGATCATTGGTGCCAGTCGTGAGTTGCCTTTTCAGGTGAAATAGGCCGATTCCAAAAGCGACACAATATCTGCCCTAAGCCTCAGGTTCTTGTTGACATATTTTCCGTGGACACGCTGACTTATTGACGTGTCCACGCTCACATTGATATTAGTGAACCTCAATCGTTTGGCCGGTAGTCTCGTAAATTCAGATAGTCTCTATTGCCCAGACCCAAGGGCCAGCCACAGATTCCAGCCGCCCAGACCAGCTGTGACCAGGACAACGAAGCCCATCGCTACGTTTTGAGCGGGGGAATTACGGTACTGACCTAAAAGTGTTTGGTTATTGACGGCTCTGAATAAAAAGACAGTTACAAACGGCAGCAGAATTCCATTGATGGCCTGCACGGCAATGATGATAGGAATAGGCCGAACGCCAAGCAGGCCAAACGTCAGGCCAACGGCCATAACCAGCAGCCAGACGGCCCGGTAAGCAGTTGAACCGGCTGACCAGCCGAGCAGGCTCTGGGCTGTTACGGCCGAAGCCAGCGGAGCCGTGAGGGTAGAGGTAAAGCCCGCAGCAAACAAACCAAAGGCAAACAGGGCACCCGCCCAGTCGCCAAGCTGGGCGGACATGGTCTGTGCAACGCTCTGAAACGAAAACTCCCCCGTAACGAGCGTTCCGGCTGCCAGAATTGCCATCGACGTAAGGCCACCAATGAGTACTGCCAGTCCGATGCCCCAGCGCATTTCGCGCAATGTCTGGTTAGTGCTAAGACCAGAACCCAGAAAAAGATTATACGGAACAATCGTGGTGCCGATCAGGCTGATCACCAGTACGAGCGAGTCAGCCGGGAGCGAAGGAACGACCAGGGCTTTCAGGAAAGTGCCCGTCGACTGGCCGCTGTTGAAGGCAACGTAGGCAAACGCAATGCCCATCGCAAACACAATCAGACCCAGGAAATTGGCGATGAGTCGGGTGGAGCCCTGCCATAGTAACGTAACGCACACTACGCCAACGGCGATTGTCAAGCCCGTTGTTGGCAGATGCGTCAGGAGCGAAAGTCCCGCCACGGCGCCGAGAATATTGCCGGCCTGATAGGCTGCGCATCCAACAGAAATGGCGATGAATAAAATACGAGCGATCCAGGGCGCTTTTGCGCCGTAGGAATGGGTAATCACTTCACCGAAGCTCAGGCCCGACGCCAGTGTGATCCGGGCGGCCGCTTCCTGCAGAAGGATAGTACTTAGGGTTGAAAAGGTCAGCGCCCAGAGCAGACTAAGGCCGAAGCGGGAACCGGCCATAGCGCAGGCCGTAACGGAACCGGGGCCAATGAAGGCGGCTGAAATAACCGACCAGAACAGAACGCTGCCAACACCGGAGCGAAGAGTTAACGATTTAGGCATGAGGTGGGTTTCAGAGCGTAGTTAGGTGCAAACTACAGAATCTCCAATTTCATCGTTTACTTTACGTATCTGATTTTTCAACTACCTCATCGGCGAGCGCGTGCGAATTAAGTTTTACCTGTTGTTGTGTACTGGTCTGTTGATGGGTACCGTCGGTCCAACGAATGGGCAAGCCCTCCCAAACCGGCGGGCGTTATATAATAAAGTGCTCGGTATGCTGGTCGGGTCGGCCATTGGCGATGCTATGGGGGCACCAACCGAAATGTGGACGCGGGACGCCATTGCGCTCGACTATGGCTTCGTGAATCGGCTGGACACGATGGTACGCGAACCCTCGCCGGAGGGGACCTGGCTGTATAATCTCCCGGCCGGTGGCACAACCGACGATACGCGCTGGAAAGTACTGGCTATCAACTATCTCCTTGCGCAGAAGAAGAAAAACCTTGCGCCTAAAGAGTTCGCTCAGCACATATTAACGCAATACCAGATCAGTATTCAGCGACTGAAGAAAACAGAGGGGCTGGCACCGGAGCCGTATGAAGCCCGCAGCCGCGAAATGGCCTGGCTACAGGAATGGGCGAAAGTGGCACAACCGTTCATTGCCAACGATCTGGTTAGCTATTCCAATGCGCTGAGTCGGTTTTACGGTGGTGAGGTAACCTGCGCCGGAATGCTTTATGCCCCGGCGATTGGCGGTTTCTATCCGGGCAATCCAGAGCTGGCGTATACACAGACATATGCGATCAGCGTTTTTGACCTCGGCTATGCCCGCGATATCAGCGGATTAACGGCCGCCATGGTGTCGGCGGCTATGGCCCCCAATGCCACGCCCGAGGCTATTTTAAATGTATTGCGGGATGTAGATCCAGAGCATTATTTCCAAAGTCGACTGGTTGGTCGTTCGGCCCATCGAATCCTGAAACAGGCTCGAACAATCGTGGCAGAGGCAAACAAAATACAGCAGGCCGATCGTAAATCGTTGACGATCCCGTTACCCAAACGAGGACCGGTAGACACGTTGATGCTCACCCGGATGCAGAAAGCGTATGAGTTACTGGAAGCGCAGAATCAGGATCTGCCGTTTCATGCTGCCGAGATCCACCTGGTAAACCTAACGGCGCTCTTGTTTAGTAATTTTGATTTCGAGAAAGCACTCGCATTTGTCATTAATTACGGACGGGACAACGACACGACCGGAGCCGTAACAGGCGCTATTCTTGGTGCGTACTGGGGGGCCGATCGGTTACCCAAAGCGATGGTGACCAAGGTGATTACGGTTAACAAACAGAGATTAGGTACTGATCTGGAAGCGCTTGCCGATAAACTCACCGACAGGATACTTTTAAAGTAATTGTATAGCAGAGCGACATAAAAAAAGCGACCTGTTTGAGTACAGGTCGCTCAGAAAAGAATTGATATGATGTGCGGAGCCTGAACTACGACAGATATTTCCGCAGCATCCACGCCATTTTTTCATGGGCTTCCATCAGGCCTGTCAGGAAATCGGCCGTACCAGCATCCTTCAGTTCTTCATCGCAGGTATCAACGTTTTCACGCAGTTCGCGGGTTACCTGCTCGTGGTCGGCGAGAAGCCGCTCGAACATATCGCGGGTTTTCACTTCGCCACTCTCATCTTCTTTCAGGCTGGTGCCTTTCAGAAAATCGGACATGGTCGAAAAAGGCTTGCCGCCCAGCGTACGAATCCGCTCTGCCACTTCGTCGATCATCTCTTCAAGGGCTTTATACTGCTCTTCAAAAAATTCGTGGTATTCCTTGAAGCTCGGCCCCGCTACGTTCCAGTGGTATTTGCGGGTCTTGATATATAAAACGTGCAGATCGGACAAGTAGGCATTGAGCATCTCGTTGTCCTTTTTCAGGACGTCCTGGTCGAGGCCAATGTTCGGCTTGATGTTTTTAACGGCCTTCTCCTGAGATTCGGGTTTGTTCAAATCGGTAGTCATAACTTATGAGTGTGTAAGTACTCTGGAATAACCCGATCGTTTCAAAATTGTTGCCGGAACTTAGGAAACCACACTATTCTGAAACGATAAGCAGTAGTGCCGTAGCCTTACGGAATTTCCAGAATGATTTTACCAATGTGCCCGCTGCTTTCCATCAGCTGCTGCGCTTGGGCCGCTTCGGAAAGAGGCAGTGACCGATACACAACCGGCTTTAGTCGTCCATCGGCCAGCAGGGGCCACGCCTGCTTTTCTACCTCAGCCGTCAGATCAGCTTTAAACTGGGCATCGCGGGGTTTAAGCATGCTGCCGCTGAGCGTAATCCGCTTCTGCATCAGGGTTGGAATATGAATTGACGTTTCGGCGCCCCGCATGGCGTTGATGAACATAAGTCGCCCGTCGGTCGCCAGCAGGCGAAGATTTTTAGGCGTGTAATCGCCCCCAACCATATCGAGAATGACGTTGATGCCTACCAGGCTCAGTGCCTGTTCAAAATCGATTGTTTTATAATTGACACAGCGGATCGCGCCCAACTGTTCACAAAAAGCGCACTTTTCGTCGTTGCCCGCCGTGGCGTAAGCCCTGGCACCGAACGCGTTTGCCAGTTGAATGGCCGCTACGCCAATGCCGCTGCTGCCACCATGGACCAGAAAATTCTCTCCCTTGCTCAAATGAGCCCACTGAAAAACCGTTGACCAGACAGTCAGCACCGTTTCGGGTAGCGACGCAGCCTCCACGAAGGTCAGTCCGGGCGGTAGGGGCAGGCAGTGGCGTTCGTCAACCGTTACGTATTCGGCGTAGCCACCCCCGCTGATAAGGGCGCATACCGGGTCGCCAACCCGCCACCGATGGGCGTCAGGCCCGCACTGCTCAACAAGTCCGGCTACTTCGAGTCCGGGAATCTGGCCGGTTGGGTCAGTGCCATAGCCGCCCTGCCGCTGGTGAATATCGCTTCGATTGACTCCGGCCGCCCGCACCCGAATCAAAACCTGTCTGCTGCTGGGCTGTGGGAGAGGATGATCACGCAGGGCAAGCACGGAAGCATCGCCCGGACGGGTAATCAGGATTGCTTTCATAAGACCATAACACGAACCGTCAGTTTTTAGCCCGAAAACTTGTGTACCGGCGTGCCCATAGCGAAACAAAGCCGACGGAAACGGGTATACTGAACAGCAAACACGAAACGTATGCCGCAAACTACGCAATCGGTGGCCGATGCCACGTCGGCCGTTCAGCAACAACTCAGCCAACTGCTGACGGGACGTAACGCCCATCAGTCGTTCGAGGATGCCATTAACGGTCTGCCCGCGTCGTTGCGGGGCATAAAGCCAGACAAATTACCGTATAGTATCTGGCAATTGGTTGACCATATCCGGATTGCGCAGTGGGACATTCTGGCGTTTTCCCGCGACGCAAATCACCAGTCGCCATCCTGGCCCGACGGCTACTGGTCGAAGGACGTAGCACCGCCGGATGATGCCGCCTGGGAAGAGGCCGTAGAGCAGATTCGGCAAGACCGCGATGCGTTTATCGCGTTATTACAGGACTCCGGGCAGGATCTATACGCGCCCTTTCCCCACGGCGACGGTCAGAATCTTCTTCGCGAGGCTCTTCTGATTGCTGATCACACGGCCTATCATGTTGGCGAGATCATTATCATCCGGCGATTGCTGGGTGCATGGGGCGGTTAAGTAGACTATTTCTACGTTCAGATAAGCCCTTAGCTCATTAGGCCCGCAAAGACGTCTTTAGCATAAGCCAGATCCTGTTTGTGCGCTTCAACGGGGCCCATCGTATCGGGTGAGCCTTTTTCCAGGCATTGTTCCAGCACAAGTAATGGCCGGACATGCTGCGCTTTCAGCTCGGTGGCCAGCCGTCGGTAATTAATATCGCCGTCGCCGAAGGTTTCCTGCCAGATCTGGTTTTTCGACTGGCGGATGTGCAGTTCAACAATGCGCTTGCCGTATAATTTCACAACGTCGAACAGGGCAACCTGCGAGTTACTTGATCCGCGATAGACCCAGTGGGCATCCAGACACAAGGATACGTTTCCGGGATCGGACGCGAGCAGCATGTGGTGAAACTCCCGGGCCGCCTGCCGGTGTTCGGGCGCGTGGGTATGGTAAGCCAGCGTCAGGCCACGCCTGCGGAGTTCGGCACCAAGCCGGTCGAGGTTCCGGGCCTGTTCGGTCAGGTCGGCATCCGTTTTGTCGGCGTCGCTACCCCATTGAATGGGACTCGGGTTGGTAACAATAATCGTTGTGCCCAAGGGTTTGGCGGCTTCAGCAATGGCGAGCGCAGCCTCAATAGATTTTGGCGCTTCGTCGGCTCGGTGGAGCGTGCTGTTGACGTACAGCGACGGCATTGTCAGGCGGTACTTCGACAGGTAAGGGGCCAGCTTTCTGACTTCTTCCGCATTGCTGAACGACGGCTCGTAGGCTGTCAGACCGGTTTTTACGTAGTGGCTCAGCGCTTCGTCGGGGTCAGCCATCCACTGTTTTTTCGCCCGCGCGTAGAATGTATTCCAGGTATAGGCGTTGCAGGAAATCGGCTGCGGCCTGGCCGGCTGCGCCTGAACAGCCTGGCTATTGGGTAATAGCGCGGTCCCGGTCAGGGCGCTGAGCGAAGTCAGAAAATGGCGTCGGCTTTGAAACATGATGGTTTTATTTCAGTTCCCTGGTTTTTATCGCTACTTTATTTAAACCGATAGTGCAGTAGACCCACAACTGAGGATGGTAGATAAAATCATTGTCGGTGAAATGGGGGACTTTAATTAAATATTGTTAAATAGCCTGTCTGACCCCGTTTTTAGCTTCTGCCTCTACAGCAGCGGGAATCAATTCATCCCGGAAACCTGATTGATAAACGCTGAACTTCCAGCCATCCTCTACGTATCTACCCGACAAACTGATAGGATGTTTGGTTATGGGCGAACTATCGGCATCCAACCGCTCAGTGTCAAGAGGGTAACCGAAACCAATCCCCAGGAACTTAACACCAATTTCTTGCTGCAGTGCTCGGATATCTCTTTTGCTTAACAGGTATCTGAAGCCAGATGGAAGTCTATTCGCTTTCATGTTGGATAGCTGACCACGCATAACGATGGCTGATGTAAAGCCTTGTCGGTACCACAGACCAGTTGAAAAGGCTAATCGACTGATTCTCTACCAGCCGCTTTTCGGGAAGAGACTAAGCTCTCGTATGAATACTGGATATGTTCGCCCATCCATTAGCCTCTCCCATACTTATTGCGCAACCCTCCTGATAAATAATTTAACGATAACACTGCTTAACGTTAGACATGCAATTACAGGTCTATTTAGTTTATATAATTCATAAAAAGTAAACTATTTATTATCTTTTTTAATCATAAAGTTTGTTACTGTTGTTAATAATATGTAAAATTGAGCGATTTTATAAACTTACTATTTAAAAAGTCGCACTGATGAGAATATTTACAGCTCTATTGTGGTTTGCCTTTGCGGGTAGTGCATGGGCACAAACGGATTGCAACTGTACGTACACAATCACCAAGACCGGCATGTATGACGGCAAATCGCTCAAGATTGCCCCCGGCTCGACGGTCTGCATCAAGGCGGGCGCTTACACCTACCTCCGACTCAACAACTTCGTCGGCACCCCCGACAAGCCCATCCGCTTCATCAACTGCGGAGGCCTGGTCGACGTCAATTATCCCACCGGCTCCTCGACGGGCATCGCCTTCCAGGGATGCCGCTACTTCCAGATCACCGGCACCGGCGACAGCCGGTATGAGTATGGCATCCGCATCTCCAAGACGGGCACCAACATCTCAGGTCTGAACATTACAAACAAGAGTTCAGACTGTGAGGTAGACCATGTGGAGGTGTCCAATACGGGCTTTGCCGGCATCATGATCAAGACCGATCCCACTTGCGATGTCACTACCCAGCGGGCTAACTTCACGATGTACAATGTGAAGGTGCACCACAACTATGTTCATGACACCAAAGGGGAGGGACTCTACATCGGCAACTCGTTCTGGAACGAAGGCATGGGCCGCACCTGCAGTGGAAAGAACGTAAAAGTGCTGCCGCACAACATCATTGGTCTGGAGATTGCTTACAACCGGACCGAGAACACGGGCTGCGAGGGCATCCAGTATGCCTGCGCACCTGAGTCGCAGGTGCACCACAACACGGTCTATAATTCCGGCATTGATCCCTTTGATGCCTACCAGGACAATGGGGTGCAGATTGGGGGTGGGGTAAGCGGCCGCTTTTACAACAACACCATCCGCCAGTCGAAAGGCATTGGTCTGATTGTGGTGGGTCATCTGGGCCCAAACTACATTTATAACAACATCATCACCGACTCGGGTGATAACGGCGTCTTTGTCGACGAGCGGGCCAACTCGCTGGCGAATGTAGACATCGTGCTAGCTAACAACACCATCAACCGGGCAAAAGGGGAGGGTATCAAGCTCTACAACGAGACCCAGAACACGTATATTCTGAACACGGCCATCACGGGGGTTGGCAGCAACAAGTATATCTCGACGCTGAATACTAAGGTTCGTTATACGGCGCAGAACAACTTTACGGCAGCGGGCGGCAGTGATGCGGGTTACGTAGATGCTGGAGCTGATGATTACCATACGACCTCAACTTCATTGCTGATCAACAGGGGGCAGGATCTCAAACGCTACGGGATTGTTGTCGATCTGGAGGATGTCGACCGGCCGAAAGGAGGAACCTACGACATTGGTGTGTATGAAAACGTAGCGGAGAGCAATTCGGGCGCGCGTAAAAGCGTAGCGGCTCGTGCCGAGCTGTCAGAGACGGTTGTGGTTCGTGCCTTCCCCTCGCCCTGCGTCGATCAGCTCACCGTGCGGTTGAGTAACGAAGAAGCCATTACGGAACTGAGCATTGTGGACGGTGCGGGCCGGACACTTACGCAGCACCAGCCATTGGCACCCGCTGCAGAGGTAACGCTGCCGGTGAATCAGCTGAGCAGCGGGGTGTATCTGATCCGAATCGGAACGGGCATTCGGCAGTACGTTGGGCGTTTCCTGAAGCAGTAAGTAATAAGCTGTTAACGACGAGGTGCCTGAAAAGCTGGTTAATAGCTTTTCAGGCACCTCGTCGTGTTAGTTTCGAAGCGAATTAATCGGGCCGGGATACACCCCCGCCCCCCGGCGTTTCAATGCGAATACGCTCCGCTGCCTGCATTGCTCTTGTGAAAATACCCGGTAAGGGTTCTTGCCGGCCCGTGGCATCTATGAGGATTTGACGACCTACGGCACCCGGCTGTCCGCCCTCTAAACCGTAAGGTGCAACCAGCCGGTGCTGGCTCAGGAGAGTTGCCTGCACAGGTTCCAGAAATTCGATCTCGCGGATGATACCGTCGCCACCGCGCCACTGACCAGCCCCACCGGAACCGGTCCGAACAGCGAATGTGTGCAGCCGAACGGGGTAACGCCGTTCAAGTTCTTCGGGGTCGGTGAGTTTTGTGTTCGTCATGTGCTGATGCACCGCCGGGCGGCCATCAGCGCCAAAGGTTGCACCAGCGCCCCCGCCAATCGTTTCATAATAGCCGAACGCTTCGGCGCCTGTGCCCGATTTGCCGAACAAAAAGTTGTTCATCGTGCCCTGACTGCACGCGGCCAGCCCCAGCGCTTTCAGCAGGGTATCGACCAGCCGCTGGCTTACTTCCGTATTGCCGCCTACCACAGCCGGGCAGTTGGCCGGATCATCCGGAAAGATCGGGTTCAGAAACGATGAGTCGGGCAGGACCAGGTCAACGGGGGCCATTAGTCCCTCATTCAGGGGGATATCCTGATCGACCCAGAGCCGCAGCACGTAAAGCACCGCACTATGCAGAATTGACCGGTTTGCGTTCAGGTTGTTTGGATGAACGCCCGATGTACCTGTAAAGTCGAACCGAATGCGACCGCTGTTGACGCTTATTTTGACCCGGATCGTATAGCCATCATCGAGCGATTCCTCCGCTGCGAAGGTCTGGCCCTCCAGCGGTCGGAGCACATCCGAAATGGCTTTCGTTGCCGACTGCTGTAGGCGGCCCATGTACTGCTGCACCGTTGCCAGACTGTGCTGCCGGACGAGGTCCTGCAGGGCCGTTTTGCCCGCCCGCAGGGACGCCAGGGCTGCTTCCATATCGGCGCGGTTTTCGGACAACGAACGCGTCGGATACAGGGCCTGCGTAAACCGGTCTTCGAGCGCTTCCCACTGAAATTCTCCGTTCCGGACAATGTACTGTGGTTCGAGCACGACGCCTTCTTCGGCCAGGGAGGTGGCATTGGGCGGCATTGACCCCGGCACTTTGCCCCCGATTTCGGCGTGGTGCGCCCGGTTGATGACGTACCCGATAAGCTGTGGCTTACCCAGGTGGCTGTCAATGAAAACGCCACTCAGCAGCGTTACGTCGGGCAGGTGCGAGCCACCATACTTAGGGTGGTTCGTGATCAGCACATCACCGGGCCCGATTGGCAGCTTTTCCAGACACAGGCGCGCGCAGACGCCCAGGCTGCCCAGGTGCACCGGAATGTGGGGGGCGTTGGCAACCAGTCTGGCGTTTGAATCGAGCAGGGCACAGGAGAAGTCGAGCCGTTCCTTTACGTTGGTCGAAAACGCCGTTCGCTGAAGTTGAGCGCCCATTTCTTCAGCAATGGCCCGGAAACGCTGGGTAAACAGTTCCAACTGAATGACCTCGTTGGTTTGGGCTACCAATGGCTTGTCAACATCTGCCACGTAGTCCACGATGGCGTTTTTATCGGCCTGAACTACCAGCCGCCAGCCCGGTTCAATGAAGGCCGAGGACGTTGGATTGAGCAGCAGCGCCGGGCCCCGAAAAGTGTCGCCTTCCTGGAGTTGTAGCCAGTCGTAGGCAGGGAAATCACCCGCCATAAACGCCGGAACCGCGTGACGGTGACTTTGGGGCGGGCCGCTGATGGACGATTCGCTGGCGACGGTGCTGACAATGACCCGGACGCTTTCAACTTCAATCGGCGGGGACTGTCCGTTGGCGCCGGTTGGGAAGTGTCCATACAGTTGTCGGTATTTTTCCTGGAAAGCCTGCTCAAGCTGATTACCAAACGGTACATCGATTGCCGCTTCTTGTCCCTGCAGGCGCAGAAAAACAGACGCCGATTTGCTCTCTATAGGCACACCTTCGCCTACGTCCTGATACAGATCGTTTATTGCCTGTTGAGTCAAGGTAGTTACTATCGTTTCGGCGTGTGGCTCAAAATGAGTCAGCGGCTGCAAAATAGATCGCGCGGCAATCCGCTCAATCTGGGCCTGGCCAATGCCGTAGGCGCTGAGCAAACCTCCGTCGAAGGGCAGCAGGAGCCGATCGATCCCCAGCAGGCGGGCAATTGAGCAGCCATGCAGTCCACCCGCGCCCCCGAAAATGAGCAGATCATAGGCTTTTGGGTCAAAACCCCGCGCCACCGAGATTTTATGAATTGCGCCGGCCATGGTTTCGTTGGCAATGTGCTCGAAGCCCCGCAGAATTTCCTGAGCGTTGGCGTCTGTGTTTGTGTTGCCCGCAACCTGTTCCATAACCGCTGTCAGAGCGGCCTGCGCTTTTTCGGCAAATACCGGAATACCAAACTGACCGGGATGCAGCTTGCCCAGCAGCAGGTTGACATCGGTTAGGGTAAGCGGTCCCCCCATGCCGTAACAGGCCGGGCCCGGACTGGCCCCGGCGCTCTGGGGACCAACGCGCAGCTGCGCCCCATCGAACCTGCAGACCGATCCGCCCCCGGCCGCTACGGTTTCGATGGCCAGCGCTGGGAGTTGCAGATCAAATGAGCTAATACGGGTTGAAAATCGGTAGTCCAGCCCACCCTGAATCCGGGCGACGTCGGTGCTGGTGCCCCCCATGTCGAGGGTCAGCATTCGGGAGAGGGCAGGGTTTGAGGAGTCGAGGCTGGTGGGCGCTGACGCGGCTGCACCAATGACTCCACCGGCGGGGCCGCTGAGCAGGCTGTCTTTGGGACGGAACAGATCCGCTCGAACCAGCCCGCCCGTACTGGTCATGACCCGTACGGGTCGCCCGCCCAGTTGCTGCTGAACGTTGCTGAGGTATGACCGCAGGACGGGCGTCAGATAAGCGTCAATAACGGCGGTCTGGGTGCGGGCGACGTAGCCGGGTGCGGTCGAGACGTCAGTGGAAGGCGTAACGTATAAAAAACCAGCTTCTGTCAGGGCTTCGCGGAGCAGGCACTCATGAGCAGGGTTACGGTAGGCGTTCAGCAGCGAAATGGCCACCGCATCGGGTTGGCTTTGCCGAAGCGAATCAATAAGGCCGCTGATAGAACTGTCGGTCAGGGTAGTAATGACGTCGCCGGTAGCCGAGATGCGCTCATCGACTTCCAGCACCGAATCATACAGTACATCGGCGGGCGGAATGGTCAACTGAAACAGGTTCGGGCGTTGCTGTGTGCCGATCTGGAGCAGGTCCCTGAATCCTTTCGTTACCAAAAGCGCCACGCGCCCTCCTTTACGTTCGAGCAGGGCGTTGGTGCCTCTGGTCGTGCCGAGTCGCATTTCAAGGGGCGGAAACGGTTCACCGATCGGCGTTTGAGTGAGTAATCGAGTCGCTAAAACCGGCGCTTCTTCGCCCGTAAAAAGCTCAACGGTCAGGATGTCGGATGGTTTGTCCGTGCTATATGTTGTCGATAAACCATCCGACGTCCTGACTTCGAGAGTTCCATTGGTTCGAAGCGAACTAACTGTGAAATGCTGACCAGTCTCAACGACGCGTAGCTGGTAGCCGTCAAAGATTGGGGCCGTCAGCCAGGGTGCTTTCAGTTTACCGTCAACCAACTGCCCCCGCAGACGACTGCTGCTGAGAACTTTCATTCGGCGAAGATTACCGCCGGGGTCGCGGGCGAGGCCATCGGTAAACGTGCCGCCGGTGTCAATCCAGATTTCGTACATTACGTAAAATACCCGAATCTCCTCATCACGAAGCTGGATGATGGATTCAGAACCGTAAAGCTACGAAAGCCAGCCATTGAGGGCTATAGCTTGAGCGTTCGATCTACCGAAAACACCTGTCACTGGGTGAGAACACCTCCGCCAGGATCGAATACCGGAGGACGATGAACGGGGCGGTCGCGGCAGGCCTGAAGAGCCTGCTTTGCTTTCTGCAATGCAGTGTTGGCGTCAGCGAGGTCGTCCTGCTGTAACTTTTTGATCATGGCAATAATTCCTGGTTTCTGTTGTGGAGAGGCATCGTGTAATTCGGCCTGAAGCTGACGAATCTCATTGCGTACACCATCAACGGCTGCCTGAGCCGCTTTAACCGCATCGACCTGCGCCTGGCAGAGGTCAACCGGAACGGGTTTTACGGCAAGGTTTCCTTCGATTTCGTAGGACTCGCTGCCCGACTTATTGCGGAACGCCAGCGTAAATGGCTTTGTCGTGGCTAACGTACTGATCGCCCCCAGGTTCTCGCTGTCGCTGCCAACGACATCATCCATATTGAGCGTACCCAGCGCAAT
The DNA here is from genome assembly GCF_013127955.1 of Spirosoma taeanense. Taxonomy (NCBI): domain Bacteria; kingdom Pseudomonadati; phylum Bacteroidota; class Cytophagia; order Cytophagales; family Cytophagaceae; genus Spirosoma; species Spirosoma taeanense. The sequence goes on along the minus strand of NZ_CP053435.1, from coordinate 3,594,396 downwards.
CCGGATTTTTTGCCCGGTGGTCAGGGCACCTTTTATGCCAGCTTCCACTTTATCCTTTACGCGTTTCTCGATGGTCGCTTTCACGGCCTCTTCTTCGGCCGGATTGCCTTGAGCTGCCTGCAACGCCAGCAGGTTGGCAATGATGGCGGCACGGAGTTCGCTGGTATAAGCTTTGAAGCCTGCCCGCATCGCATCCTCCGGGGTTTCGTCATTCTCCCACAACACAACCGAAATAATGAACGTAAACCGTTGCGGATCATCGGTAAATCGAACCCGCAATGTGTTCACTGAGGAAGGAATGAGAACAACCTGACCTGCCCGCATATCGTGATCGATCACAATTCGCGCATTGCCCAGCACTAAATCAGCTGTATTCACCTGGCCGTTGGTGGTGTCGATCCAGATCAGTACAGGCCAGATGTAGGGCTCCGAGTGACCAGAGCCATCGCTTTCCCTGATGCACCGCAGGCGTTCAAGGGTGACAATTGCGTCTGTTGCCATAACTTTAGTTGGTTAAAGGTTCACTTAACATATAAGCTGGCAAACGTTTGTGCGCACAAACGTTTGCCGGGTGTTAAGGTCTCCTGTTTCACCGGTATGACAATGACTCTTTGAGGGAGCGGATCAGGAATAAGTATTTGGTAATCAGTTAATAAATGTAATGCCAGCCTGTTTATACTTAACGACCAGATCGGCACTGGCTTCGTAATCAGTAATCAGAATGTCGAACAGGGAGAGGGGGGCAAACCGGAGGTATTTGTTGGTTTCCAGCTTCGAGGAGTCGCAGAGCAGGTACGTGGTTTCGGCCTGATTGGCCATCGCTACGGCGGTGCTGGCTTCCTTCTCACTGTTGGCGCTCAGACCGTTCTGCAGCGAGATGCCATCCACGCCAATGAAGGCCCGGTTAGCCCGGTAGCGGGCAATGTGTTCTTCGGCAATCAGCCCGTGTACGGCCTGCCGCTCCTTATCCACCTCACCCCCGATGAGATTCACCGTCACCTCCGACGACATTAACTCGGCCAGGATGGGCAGGGAGTTCGTAATGACGCTGATTCGCTTGTTTTTTATGAATGGACACAGCCGGAACACCGTACTGCCGCAGTCCATGAAAATGACGTCGCCCTCCTGAATTTCGCGCGCGGCCAACTGGCATATATAATCTTTCTGTTCGGGGTTGACAGCCGTTTTGTTGGCAAACTGAAAATTGTCGGTAGCCAGACTCACTTTCATAGCCCCGCCCCGCGTGCGGTAAAGCAGGCCCGATGCCGCCAGCTGCACCAAATCGCGCCGGACGGTCATCTCCGAAGTTTGCAGCAACTCGGCCAGTTCGCGAACGTCGGCCGAACCGCGCTCATCGACCGTTTGCAAAATAAGTCGCTTCCGATGTTGGAAATTCATGACGGATAACGTGATTTGTTCAAAAATAAACACAAAATAACATTTTTGAACATCATGACTAATGAACGGGTGCAAATAACGGAGGAGAAACTGCTATCCGACAATTGGTACGTTCTGAAACGGTTTACGTTCAACTATCTTGGCAAGGATGGGAAATGGAGTACCCAGCAGCGCGAAGCGTATGACCGGGGAAACGGCGCGACGATTCTGCTCCACAACCCGCAGGCCGATACGGTTATCCTGACCCGGCAGTTTCGGCTGCCCACGTTTGTCAATGGGAACCCGTCGGGTATGCTGATCGAGACCTGCGCGGGACTGCTGGACAACGACGATCCGGAAACGGCCATCCGACGTGAAACCGAAGAAGAAGTGGGCTTTCGTCTGACGTCAGTACAAAAGGTCATAGAAGCTTACATGAGCCCCGGTTCCGTGACAGAAAAGCTGTTTTTCTACCTGGCCGAGTACACCGCCGACACCGAGCGGCAGGCTGGGGGCGGCATTGACGAAGAAGAGATTGATACGCTCGAACTACCCGTAGCGCAGGCCCTCGCAATGGTTGAAAGCGGGGAGATCATGGACGGCAAAACCATCATGCTGTTGCAGTACCTGCGTATTCAGCAACTTGCCAAAGCCCGCAACTGACATGCTGATTTTAATTGCTGGTCCGTATCGTTCCGGCACGAACGATGACCCTACGCTGATTGCTCAGAATATGCGCCAGATGGACGAAGCTGCGCTGGCCGTTTACCGGAAAGGGCATACGCCGGTTTGTGGTGAATGGATAGCCCTGCCGCTTATTAGGACGGCAGGTTCTACTGAACTTGGCGATGCTGTTTTTACCGAAATCTTTCATCCGGTAGCTATACAGTTAATTGACCACTGCGAGGGAGTGCTGCGGGTTGGCGGCCCATCAGCCGGTGCCGACGAGATGATGCGACAGGCCGAGATGAAAGGCAAGCAAACTTTTTGGCAACTAGAAGCGATCGAATAGCCCAGCTTAGGTCGCACTCCATCGTTTCCAGTTGCCGGTTAGTGGAAGCTTACCTCCCCGCCGAAATCATATTGGCAAACAACCGATAGGCGCCCGGTACGCCAGCGGGCAGTTCCCGGAAGAAAACTAGGCCGGTGTACATGTAGTGTCCTTTGCCATATTTGGCGTAGAGCAGACTGCCCTGCTTCGGCGCTTCGTTCTGGTCGTTGATCGAGAAAATGGGTTCGTAAGCCTTGTCCCATTCCTGAGCGAAATAAAGCCCGCGTTCCTGAATCCAGCCGCTAAAGTCTGCATCGGTAATCTTATTAGGCGTGTTCAGCAGCGGGTGTTGCGGATTTATGTATGTCATTTTGGCGTCCTCCTCCGTAACACGCTCGCGGCCAATCGTAAAGGGGTAGGGGCCAAGCTGGGGCAGGGGCGATTCATTGCGCAGAAACGAATTTGGCGGGGTTACGTACTGCACAATCATCGTTCCGCCGTTTTTGACGTATTCCATCAGTTTCGGCTGGTAGCGGGCGAGCCAGTCGTTCGTGTTATAGGCCCGAACGCCTAGCACAAGGGCGTCGTAAGCAGCCAGATTTCCGTTGAGTTCGGCAGGACCCAGTAGCGTTACGCGGCATCCCATCTGTTGTAAGGCCGCTGGGAGCTCATCGCCCGCACCAACAATATACCCTACGTTTTTAGCCGTCACCTTCACATCTAGCTTAACCAGCTTAGCTTCAGCGAGTGGAAACAGCGTTTGCGTTGGGATATGTTTATAGGAAATTTCGCGTAGACCGGTCGTGAACGTACGGTTTGCACTGGTCGTCATGATGGCCTGGAGTTTACCATTCTGCGCCTGCGCGGTTGGCGACAGCCGGAACGAAAGCCGCTGTTCGTCGCTTTTGTTTTTCAGGCTAAAAGGCAACGACGCCGGTTCAACCCGCCAACCAGCCGGAACGGCAAGCTGCAGCGTCCCGGACACATTCGCGCGCCCGGCCTTCAGGACTACTTCAGATGTTTGGGTGTTGTTGGCCGATGCCGCGCCGGAGAAGACGTAAACACGCTCGGCCAGATTGGCCGTTACGTCGGGTTGAATAATAAACGGGCGATAAATCTCACCATCGACCGGGTCGGTTGATTTGTAAACGACGGGTCGGCTGTACGTAAAACGCTGACCGTCGATCTCGAAGGTGTAGTTAACCGGAATGGCAGGTGGATTTTCGGGTAAGCCAATCAGCCGCTGATCATCTACCTGGAACAGCCCCTTGTCGATGGGTTTCTGAAGCCAGTAGGGCTGAGAAATCGGTTTGTTTTCTGGAATACGCAGCGTCGTCGAGAAGGCAAGGCCGTCATTTGCTTTCAGGGCCAGATTGAGCGTCGTGTCTTTACCCGGCGTGGACTCGCCCGACATGGATGCGCCTGTTACGTAGTTGATGCGAACGAGTTTCAGAGGCACATCGCTGCGGTTAATGACGTTTGTCGATACCCGAATGGTTTCGCCGGGCGTAGCCGCGTAGGCACTGGGGTTTGTCTCGAACCACAGGCCCAGGCACTGCTGAATCAGCATCTGAACTTCCTGCCGTTTGGCTTTAACGTAGATATTGGTGGTATCGAGTTTGGTAAGAGCACCGTAGAGTTGCACCAGCGCCGGAACCGAAGCCTCCGGCCGGCCGGGCTGGAAACTGCGGATGAGCTGGCTAACCTGCGCCTGAACCGCATTGCTGTTAGGAACCCGGTTCCAGGTGATGTCGACGCCATCGAAAGGATCTTTCTCCACCGGATCACCGCCTTTCAACAGCAGGTAGTCGACTCGGGCGCCCCGGCTGGCCGGAACGCCAAACCCCTGGCTCTTGTGCTGGCTGCGACTTTCGGCGGCAATCTCGCCGTACGACCGGCCCAGCAGCGGATTAAACGTGCCCGTTTCAATCCCAATCAGATTCCCGGCTTCTTCGGGTTTTTTTGTGCTCAGAAACGCGCCCGGAATAAAGACATTCCACATAATGCGCCGGGCCTGCCAGGGCTTTACGTAGGCAAGCTGTTCTGGAAACTGGTTTGGATCATTGGCGATTTTAAACGCTTCTTCGGCCAGAAAACCCGACGCGCTGTGATGCCCGTGTCCCGCACGCGAATCGGGAGGGAAGCGCGTAATGATGACGTCGGGCTGAAATTTGCGGATCATCCAGACCACGTCGGCCAGAACTTTGTTCTGCCCCCACGTCCGGACGGCCTCGTCGGTCGATTTGGAAAAACCGAAGTCATAGGCCCGGCTGAAAAACTGTTCAGGACCATCCACGCGCCGGGCGGCCAGCAGTTCCTGGGTTCGGATAACGCCGATGTTTTCGCCCTGCTCCGGCCCAATCAGGTTCTGCCCACCATCGCCCCGCGTCAGCGACAGATAGCCCGTCCGGACGAGCCGGTCTTTGGCCATATACGCCAGCAGCAGCGTATTCTCATCGTCGGGGTGAGCCGCTACGTACAGCACCGTTCCGAGAATGTTCAGCTTGTTGAGGTTCGACAGGATTTCGCCGGCCGGGGTCGGTTTAATTGGACCATAAGGCACCTGAGCGAACGTAAATGAACCAATGAGAAAACCGGCAGCAAGAAAGAGCAGACGAAGGGATGAGCGCACAACCAGAAATGATTTGAGATGAGCAGTTTTAGCAAATATAAGGGCTGGCGGGATTTGACCCACACCTTCGGGCGGCTATCCGTAAACTCAAACGGGACTTCGGTGAGCTCCGGTGATGCTACTTTGGGCGAGTCGCTAAAATATCTTCAAAAAACCGAAATAAACCTTTAAAAAAGTCAACCCGCCTGATTTGGTTAGGTTGGTTATGCATCGTCTAATTCTATATTTGTGAGCAATCCTATTTTTAAACCTATCCTTTAGTCGCATGAACAATAGTCTTTACATCGTCCCATTTCTGGGGCTGGTGGGCCTGGCGGTTATGTTTGCCAAATTTGTTTGGGTTTCCCGGCAGGACGCCGGTGATGCCCGGATGCAGGAAATTGCATCGTACATCGCCGATGGAGCCATTGCCTTTCTCAAAGCGGAATGGCGCGTACTTATTATTTTTGGAATTATTGTCGCGGCTCTGCTATCGTTTGCGGGGGCGCAGGTTGAAAATTCATCGTGGGTCATTGGCATCGCGTTTGCCTTCGGTGCCTTTACGTCTGCTCTGGCGGGCTACATCGGCATGAAGATCGCCACTAAAGCTAATGTACGCACGGCCCATGCCGCCCGCACCAGCCTGAAGCGGGCGCTGGACGTATCCTTTACCGGAGGGTCTGTCATGGGGATCGGCGTGGCTGGTCTGGCTGTGCTGGGGTTAAGTGTTCTCTTCATCATTTTATATAATCTTTACGTCGCTGAATCGGGCGATGTCAACGGCCTGCCGATGGAACGGGCGCTGGAAGTTCTGGCCGGGTTTTCGCTCGGGGCCGAATCCATTGCCTTGTTTGCCCGCGTGGGTGGTGGTATTTACACCAAAGCCGCCGACGTAGGTGCCGACCTGGTGGGTAAAGTGGAAGCCGGTATTCCGGAAGATGACCCGCGTAACCCCGCTACGATTGCCGACAACGTAGGTGATAACGTGGGCGACGTGGCGGGTATGGGTGCTGACCTGTTCGGCTCATACGTGGCTACCATTCTGGCAACGATGGTGCTGGGCCGCGAAATTCAAATTCCCGCAGCGGATAACATCACGGGCCACGCGCCGATCGTGCTGCCGGTGCTGATTGCCGGACTAGGACTGATTTTCTCTATTCTGGCCTGCTATCTGGTGCGCGTGAAAGACGATAACGGAAGTGTTCAGGGCGCCCTGAACCTCGGCAACTGGGGCTCGATCATCCTGACGGTCATTGCGTCCTATTTCCTGGTTGGAGTTGTCCTGCCTGACGTAACGATGGAGATACGGGGCGTTGAGTTTGCGCGGATAGATGTGTTCTACGCCATTCTGACGGGTCTGATTGTAGGCGCGCTGATGTCCACCATTACGGAATATTATACCGCTATGGGACGTCGGCCGGTGATGTCCATCATTCGTCAGTCGGCAACGGGTGCCGCGACCAACATCATCGGCGGTCTGTCGGTCGGTATGGAATCAACGGTATTGCCAATACTGGTGCTGGCGGGCGGTATCTATACCTCGTATCATTTTGCCGGTCTGTATGGCGTGGCTATCTCGGCGGCCGGTATGATGGCGACCACGGCTATGCAGCTGGCTATTGACGCCTTCGGTCCAATTGCCGATAATGCCGGGGGTATTGCTGAAATGAGTTACCTGCCCGAGGAGGTTCGGGGCCGTACCGATATTCTGGATGCGGTGGGCAACACGACGGCAGCAACCGGTAAAGGGTTCGCCATTGCCTCGGCTGCTCTGACGGCCTTAGCTCTTTTTGCCGCGTTTGTCGGTATTTCGGGTATTTCGGCCATTGATATTTATAAAGCCGACGTGTTGTCTGGCCTGTTTGTGGGGGCCATGATTCCGTTTATTTTCTCCTCACTGGCCATTGCCGCTGTGGGTCGGGCCGCGATGAAAATGGTGGAGGAAGTACGTCGGCAATTCCGCGAGATCCCGGGAATTCTGGAAGGAACGGGCAAGCCAGAATACGAAAAATGCGTAGCTATTTCCACCCAGGCGTCTATCCGCGAGATGGTGCTGCCGGGTGCTATTGCCCTGTCGGTGCCGGTGATTGTCGGCTTTATTTTTGGTCCTGAAGTACTTGGTGGCCTGCTGGCGGGCGTAACAGTTTCGGGCGTATTGATGGGTATTTTCCAGAACAATGCCGGGGGCGCCTGGGATAACGCCAAGAAGTCGTTTGAGAAAGGCGTAGAAATTAATGGGCAGATGTACTACAAGAAGTCGGAGCCGCACAAGGCATCGGTAACGGGCGATACCGTCGGTGATCCATTTAAAGATACGTCGGGTCCCTCAATGAACATCCTGATTAAACTGATGTCGATTGTGTCGCTGGTTATTGCGCCGTATATCGCCGTGCCCTCTTCTGATATTCCGGGTTCGGCCCGGGAAGGAAAGCGGGCGGCCGGTACGGAGGTGCCGCTGGAAGAATCAACGGCCGCCGACAATGATACAGTCAGTACGCCCAATCGGGGACTCCAGAGCCAGCCGGAGGAACGTCCCTAACCCTGCTGAACGGTAAAACAACAAGGTACCGTAGTGGCTATACAGCTATAGTGCAGTACGCCACCCATCACGAACACGGTTAACGAAAGGCCGGTCTTTTTAAAGATCGGCCTTTTTCGTTTATGGGGCCTCGGCCAGACTAAGAGACTGTAATTCACTCATCTCTCAGAAGGTCACGCTCATCCGACTGATTCCGGCGCTCGTCGCCTTTCGTTTTCTGGCCCGGTAATTCCATGGCAACTTTGTTTCACCAAACGAGATAAAAACAACCATTACAAACAAAAGCCATGAAAAAAGTCCTTATTCTGATGCTGAGCCTGGTAGCCAGTGCTGCATCGTTCGCAAATCCATCCACTACGCCAGCCGCAGCTTCCCAGACCCGTCTGGTGATGACCCCCGAGCACAAAATCAAGCTTTACGTTCAGCCTCTTCAGACCAAAGGCCAGCTCGCGATTCGGGATGCCAAGGGCCAGGCGGTCTATTCCTCAACGGTGTCCCTGCAAAAAGGACTGAGCCAGCAATTTGACTTCTCAAGCTTAGGCACCGGCACTTACCGGTTGACGCTCACTACGGGTCATGAAACGCTCACGAAGACGTTTGTGGTTCAGGCCAATCCCAACGAAAGCTTTGTTGTTCAGGAATTTTAACCCCATTCAATACCTAAATCATGAAAAAGATTCTTCTCCTGATGTTAGGACTGGCAGCCAGTTCAGCATCGTTTGCCACCACCAATGAACCCAGTAAACCCGTTGCAACGGCCTCGCTGATCGGAACGGATAAAGTCAAACTGGTAGTCGCTCCGCAGCCAGCGACGGCTACGGTCGCCTTAAATGATGACCAGGGACATATCCTCTATTCCTCCAATGTTAACCTGCGCGATGGCATCAAGCAGCAGTTTGATATTTCTAAGCTGAATACAGGCGTTTATCGATTGTCAATCGCTGTTGGCAAAGAACGTATCGTAAAAGCCTTTACCGTAACGGAGGTTCCCAGCCATCAACTGGTAACCTTACAGGATTAATGCTCACCAGTCGGCTATTGATTAGTCGTTTCAGCTTAGGTCCTATGACAGAACAACCCTGACCAGACACCGCTTTATGCCTTTTCTGATCAGGGTTGTTCTGTCATAATAATAGCCGGAACGAAACTCGTTTGCCTATTTCATTTTTGGACGGTAGTAGTCGATTGGCTCCATTGTCTTTGATAACCTAACATGGCCGTACCTCTAACGTACCGACAAAAATGGCAGGTAGCTACCCGACTACTCCTGTTGTATTCACCATTATTGCTCTATATTAATCTGCCGCAATCCGTTCGCAGTGTGGACAAGGTGGTGAAGATAGCACCGCTGATAGCTGTCGTCGTTCTGATCGCTATGGGCTTGTACTTTATCTGGATTACGGCTACAGACTGGATTCAGCTTCAACTATTCCGCTGGTTTGGGGAAGACTTTTTGCTTGATTTTAGCTGGCGAGCGCTGGTACTGACCATGCTCATCTCGCTGGGGCTGGCTCTGCTTTACGCTCAGGTTTTTCAACTAATTATCGTAACGCTTTTTTCCTTGATTTTTCAGGCTGACGGTCACCAACAGCACCACGCCCCGCCGTTTACTCCGGAAGTGTTCGCCTATTTGCAGCGGGTGAACAAGGTATTTAACCTGATCATCATGTTATCCGCCTTCTATCTGACCATCATTTCCCGCTCCTATCAGCAACTGAAAGATGTGCAGCTTCGGGCGGAGCAGTCAGAGAAAGAAGCCGCCCTGAGCCAGGTGGAGGCTCTGAAACATCAACTGAGTCCGCACTTCCTCTTCAACAGCCTGAGCATTCTTACCTCCATGGTGCATGAGGATGCCGACCTCTCCGAGCAATACATCAAGCAGTTGTCTAAAGTGTATCGGTACATCCTCGAGCAGCGGGACCAGGAACTGGTTTCTCTTAAGACAGAAGTAGATTTCATTCGCGCCTACACGTTTCTGCTCCAGATCCGTTTCGAAAATAAATTCGAGGTCAGCATTGAGCTTACCCCGGCGCAGCAGAACCAGTATCGAATCGCTCCCTTATCGCTCCAGTTGCTGGTCGAAAATGCGGTCAAACACAACCGGATGTCGGTTAACGAACCGCTGCGCGTGCGTATCTATTGTCAGGACGATAGCCTGGTTATCGAAAATCTTTGGCTGCCGCGCGACCAACCCGAACCTTCTACCGGCGTAGGATTACAGAATATTGTCAACCGTTACGCTTTGCTTACCAATCGACCCGTATCCTACGGCCATCAGGATAAAGCATTTGTTGTCACCCTTCCGCTCTTGTCATGAACGTTGTTATTGTTGAAGATGAAGATCGTACCGCCCGCCTGCTGGAACGTCTGTTGAAAAAGTACGATCCGGCTATACATGTGCTTACCCAGCTGCCTTCCGTAAAAGAGGCCGTCGACTGGTTCAGTACGCACCCACAGCCCGAACTGGCGTTCATGGATATTCATCTGGAAGACGGGCTGGCCTTTCGCATTTTTGAGCAGCTTAAACTAACCGTACCGGTCATTTTTACCACCGCCTACGACGAGTATGTGCTGAAAGCCTTTAAACTCAACAGTGTCGATTACCTGCTGAAACCGGTTGACTATGAGGAGTTGGTGGCGGCCATGAATAAATTCAAAACTATTCGCTCTCAACCCGGCCTGCCCGACCTGAAGGCGCTTCTTCAGCTTATGCAAAACCCGGCTTCGAGTGGGTTCAAGGAACGGTTTATGGTTACCATTGGGACGAAAATTCATAGCGTGGAGGTAACTGATATCGCCTATTTCTATTCGGAAGAGAAAGCTACGTTCCTGCTTGCAAAAGGCGGTCAGTTACTCCCGCTTGAATATAGTCTGGATCAGCTAACCAGCTTATTGAAGCCCGATCAGTTCTTTCGGGTAAATCGTCAGTTCATCGTGGCCCGATCTGCTATCCAGAGCGTTCATGCCTATTCGGCGGGGAAACTCAAACTCGATTTGCTGCCAGTCTCCCGCCAGGAGGTGTTTGTCAGTATGAGCCGTCTGTCGGAGTTCAAGGACTGGCTGGGCCGCTGACCCAGATCATTACTGATACGGGTCAGCGGCCCATTGATCACCACAATAAAGCCGCGCTAGTCTAAACTGGCGCGGCTTTATTGAAACTATCCAACGTAAAGAACGGAAGGGTGGGCATTGATTAGAGTTCGCCTAACTTTTTCGAAAACGCATTGGCCAGCCGACGGGCGGCTGCGGTGTACATCCCTTTATAGTCCCAGGTATCAATCGGGTTCAGCAATTCGGTCGGAACACCCGGGCAGCGCCGGGGCATGGCCAGGCCAAATTCGGGATGTTGCTCATACGGCACCGCGTCGAGTGCGCCACTCAGAGCCGCTTTAATCATAGCCCTTGTGTGCGGCAGTGACATGCGTTTGCCAACGCCAAAACCTCCGCCTTTCCAGCCCGTATTAACCAGCCAGACTTGTGCATTGTGCTGCTCAATGCGCGCCCTGAGGAGATTCGCGTACGTGCGGGCAGGCAGGGGTAGGAACGCGGCCCCGAAGCAGGACGAGAACGTTGCCATAGGACTGCTTATGCCTTGTTCCGTTCCCGGTATCTTGGCAGTGTAACCCAGCAGAAAATAATCCAGAGCCTGCTGGGGAGTCAGTCGGGCAATGGGTGGCAGTACGCCGAAGGCATCCGCCGTTAAAAAGAAAATATGCTTAGGTGCGCTGCCCACCGACGGAATTACGGCGTTAGGAATGTGGTCGATGGGGTAGGCACAGCGGGTGTTTTCTGTCAGCGAGCGATCGGCATAATTAATACTGCTGCCGTTGGACTGGAATAACGTATTCTCCAAAAGCGCGCCGGGACGTATAGCGTTAAAAATCTGCGGCTCATGCTCTTTGTTAAGGTTGATGACCTTTGCGTAGCAGCCGCCTTCAAAGTTGAAAATACCTTCATCAGCCCAGCCGTGTTCGTCATCACCAATTAATCGGCGGGTGGGGTCGGCCGAGAGGGTTGTTTTCCCGGTGCCGGATAACCCAAAGAACAGGGCAGTATCGCCCTGTTCTCCTATGTTGGCCGCGCAGTGCATGGGCAGAACGCCATACCGAACGGGCAGCCAGTAGTTAAGAGCCGAAAAAACCGATTTTTTTATCTCCCCTGCGTAACCCGTCCCACCAATCAGGATGATGCCTTTTGCCAGATTCAGTAACGTAAAGTTGGGATTCCGTACACCGTCGAGGGCCGGATCAGCCCTGAAGTTTGGATCTGCAAGAACGGTGATGTCAACCGGTCTATCGGTAGACTCATTCTCATCAGGCCGCAGGAACATGATCTGGCTGTATAGGTTGTGCCAGGCCAGCGTCGTAACAATCTGGAGCCGGAAGCAGTAGCGAGCCATGGCCCCCGCCCGGGCGTAACGCACATACACGTTCTGACCGGCCAGATTAGCAAGCATACGCTCATACAGCGCATCAAACCGATCAGCATCAAACGGTTGGTTTACGTCGCCCCAGTCAACACTCCGTTCGGTAAGTTGATCACGCACGATATACCGGTCTTTAGGCGTTCGGCCGGTGAACTTACCTGTTTTGCACACCAGTGCACCGCAATCCGCCAGTTTACCTTCGCCGTTGCGGAGGGCATAGTCAATAAGTTGTTCCGGTGAAAGATCACGCAAACAGTGTCCGGCCTGCTGAACTATAGAATCCAGGCTTGCCGGAGTTGTTGCAACAGAAGACGAGGTTACAGCGTCCATGGTCATAGTTAGGTTTAGTTTATGATGAGTGCTTATTAATCAGGAATAGCAAATGTATTCAGCGATTAAATCTAGTTCAAGCGATTAATCGCTAAATAAATCCGAATTGCTGTTTAGGACTTGTTTCAGTACTTTTGGCTTACCCGATTTTATTAAATGGACTTCAACTCGGAGAATATACGGCTGTTATTTGGGCTGAAACTACGGCAGTTACGGCTGGATAAATCGATTACGCAGTATGAGCTGGCAGAACGGGCTAATCTGTCGCAGTCCTACATTAATGAAATAGAAAAAGGGAAGAAGTATCCCAAGACGGAAAAGATTATAGCTTTAGCCAGGGCGATGGATACTTCGTATGAAGCTCTGGTATCCCTGCAGCTAAACAAAAAGATGGAGCCGATTTATCAGTTGCTCCGCTCCAACCTGCTGGCCGAACTGCCGCTGGGTATGTTCGGCATCGAACCGGGTGATCTGCTTGAGCTGCTCTCCGAAGCCCCGGTGAAGTTGAGTGCCTTTATCAGTACGGTTGTCGAGATTGCCCGTAACTATAATCTGAACGTCGAGCAGTTCTATTTCGCGGTGATGCGGACGTATCAGGAAATGCACGACAACTACTTCAACGACATTGAGGAAGCCGCCGATCAGTTTCTGCGCGAAAGTGGCCTGCCCAGTCACTGCATCGTTAGCGAAACTGTGCTTGCCGACTACCTCATACAGCGCTACAGTTACCAGATCGTTTTATTTAATGAGGATACGCATCCGGGGCTGGTTCGGCTGCGATCCGTCTATATTCCGCACGAGAACCGACTGCTGCTCAATCAGAATTTAACGGCCGATCAGCGGGCATTTACGCTAGGTCGGGAACTGGCCTTCCAGTACATGAACCTCAAAAAACGACCGCTGACCTCTACCTGGGTGGAGGTGAATTCGTTTGAGCAAGTACTCAACCACTCCCGGGCGTCGTATTTCGCGGGCGCGGTTCTGATTCCACGTGAGGCCCTCCGGCAACGACTCGATCAGTTTCTAAATCGCACCTCCTGGGTCGAGGCCGCTGGGGATCTGATGACGATGCTCGAGCAGTTTCAGGCAACGCCCGAAACACTGCTTCTGCGGATGAGTAATCTGCTGCCCCACGATTTTGGTATCGAAGATGTCGTGTTTCTCCGCTTTGAACATGAGTCCAGCAGCGCGGTTGTCAACCTGACCCGCGAGATTCATCTGGCTCGTTTGCATAACCCGCATGGGACAACGGAGGAACATTACTGCCGACGCTGGGCATCGGTAACGAGCCTCTATGAACTGGACGCTTTATTGCAGCAGCAGAAGTATCAGGAACCTCTCCTGCGGGCGCAAATCTCGGAGTATATCGATTCCCAGAATACCTATTTCTTCTTTACGTTTGCCCGTCCGCTGACGCCTATTCAACATTTGAACCATAGCGTATCGCTCGGTGTGTTGCTCAATCCGGCGTCGCGTTCCCGTATTCGGTTTCTGGATGACCCGGCTTTGCTACGCCGGGAAGTTAATGAATCGTGTGAGCGCTGCCGGGCCGAAAACTGTCTGGAGCGCGTTGCACCGCCCACCCGGCTGCAACACGAGCAGCGTATTCAGGCTACGAAACATTCGCTGACTGAACTGGGCATAACCGGGGCCTTATAAAGCCATTCTACCAAACAGTCCAAATACAAAAAAGTCCACTGAGTTAACAGCGGACTTTTTTGTATCTATTAGCTTACTAAAACAGCTTTTTAGCCGCCTACTATTAACTGACTTATTTGCCGACCGTGCCGCGCAGTGCCCGTGGAATTTCGATGCTGGCAACCGGGTTGGATGCCTGTTCCAGCATTTCGAAGTTCGACACCGGAATCTGACCAACGCGGACAGATTTACCCAGGTCAAGGCCCGATACGTCAACATCAATGAAATCAGGGATGTTTTCGATGGTACCTTTCACGCGCAGTTTCCGTACGCGGGTCACCAGTTTACCTCCTTTTTGTACACCCGGTGCGGTACCGACCAGACGAACCGGAACGGCAACTTTAACGGCTTTTCCATCGGCAACCTGCAGGAAGTCGGCGTGGAGCAGCGCATCGCTAACGGGGTGGAACTGGGCTTCCTGAAGCACCGCCCGGTACTCCGTACCTTCGATGTTCAGGTTTACTTCATACACATTGGGTGTGTACAGCAATTCGCGGAACAGAATGGCCGGCGCATAAAAATGCACTTGCTCCTGACCACCGTACAATACGCACGGAACATTGCCCTCGGCCCGAATCGCCTGTGATTCCGTGCGGCCGAGATTCGCTCGTTGATACCCTACAATCTCGATTTTTTTCATGTTTGTAAATTCAATTTGAGTGAATGAGTGATCGAGTTGATGAATGAAAGCTCCAGACGCTTAATCATTAATTTACTCAACCGCTCAATTTCGTATAAATAAAGAACTAATAGATTCGTGATCCCGAATGCGGCCGATGGCTTTGGCGAATAACTCGGCCACCGACAGCACTTTAATTTTTTCGTTGGGTTGCCGGATCGGTAACGTATCGGCTACTACCAACTCCTCCAGAACTGATCCCGCGATGTTTTCGTGCGCCTTGCCCGACATAACCGGGTGCGTACAAATCGCGCGAACCGACGCAGCACCCTTGTCCAGGATAATCTGAGCCGCTTTAGCCATCGTACCGCCGGTATCGATCAGGTCATCGACCAGCACGACATTAGCCCCTTCGACGTCGCCGATGACCTGCATGGAGGCAATTTCATTAGCCCGTTTGCGGTGTTTATCGCACAGGACAATGTCGGCGTTGAAATGCTTGGCGAACGTGCGGGCGCGGTTAGCACCACCCACGTCCGGTGAGGCAATCACCAGATTGTCCAGGTTCAGGCTTTTGATATACGGTACGAAGACCGATGTACCTTCCAGGTGATCTACCGGGAAGTCAAAAAAGCCCTGGATCTGTCCGGCATGCAGGTCAATCGTCATCAGCCGGTCGGCTCCCGATGCGGCCAGCATGTTCGCTACCAGTTTGGCCGCAATCGCTACGCGGGGCTTGTCTTTCCGGTCCTGCCGGGCATAGCCGAAGTACGGAATGACTACCGTTACGTAGTGCGCTGAGGCCCGGCGGGCCGCATCGACCATCAACAGTAATTCCATCAGGTTATCGCCCGGTGGGGGCGTCGACTGAATCAGAAACACGTCGCAGCCGCGAACAGACTCTTCGAAACTAGGCGACATCTCACCGTCGCTGAACCGTCGGCAGGTATAACCGCCGAGGTCTTTGCCGTAATAGTGCGCGATTTTCTCGGCTAAATAGGTGGATTGACTCCCCGAAAAAATCTTGACCGGGTTGAATGAAGCCATTGGTGCCGGGTAAATTTCCCGCAAAGGTAAGAAAAAAACGGGTAGAAAGCCACGGCTCCCTGGATAATTTGAGACACGAAGAAGACTTATCGGCGTTCCAGACAGGCGGCTTTCGTTGCTTTTCGATAAATCATAGCGCAAAGGACCGCCGATAGGACGCCCACGCCCGCGCCCGCCAACACATCGAGGGGATAGTGGGCTGCTACGTAAATCCGGCTGTATGAAACGGCCATGGCCCACAGAAACACCCCTCGAATCCAGGGATGCTGACGACCCAGCAGCAAATACAGACTGGTGGCTAAGCCAAAGGTGGTTGCTGCGTGGGAGGAAACAAAACCATACTGACCCCCACACTCCAGAACCGGGTGAATGAGTTTCTGCAGGGCCGGAACGTGGCAGGGGCGCAGTCGATGGGTGAGGGGTTTCAGCACCGACGAAGAAAGCTGATCGGCGATGCCGACGCTGGCGGCAATGGTAATCAACAGGCTCAACGCCCGCCGGCGGTACTGATATACCAGCCAGCCAATGAGCAGAACGTAAAACAGAAGCCAGCTATTCCGCTCCGTAATCCAGACCATAATGGGGTCCAGCGAGGGCGTATAGCGGCCGTTTAGCCAGATAAAGAGTTGGGTGTCGAGGTCGTTGAGCCAGTCGCGCATAGAAGCGCAAAGATAGGCGCGGGAAGCGATTAGATAGTTTGTCAGCAAGCCAACTAAAGCCAGCTAATTACCATCTCCTTGGTCAGTAGAGAACCTGGGCAATTTTTATATTTTTGATAATCACGATGAAAGTGAAAGCCATGATCTTGGGGGGAATCTAAAGACATATCCAATTTCAGGCGGGTAGACAGAGCATGGAGTACAACGACGAGCGACGAGCGTTGTGGAGTTGTTGGCACTTCCTTGTCCCCATTCATAATTAGCATGACAGAAACGCTGGTTTTATTCTGCGTCCCAACATGAATAGCGATCTCATCAAGCGGGGCTCCTAACCAGATTGATCCATCAGGGGCAATAGCATAGTGCCACGATACATGACGCCATAGCATTCCTTCAACCTGGAATGAGGCAAAGCTATATAGAGATTGCGCACCTTTAAAAGAACTTGCTGGCGTTGCACTGTGGTGAAGGATAACCTCGCTAACCTCCCGTGTTAATGGTTGAGTGGAAATCATCTTTTCTACCTCTGATGCATTAACCTGCTTGATTTTTGCAATTATTTCTGATGCAATTTGCTTTACTTCATCAGGAGTTTCTTTAGAGTAGGCGATTTGGGCAACTATATCGGCAGCGTGCTCACGAATCTTCGGGGAAGTCGTTGTGGCGGCTGCAATCGCGCCAATTTTACGAATTGCTTCAACTCGGCTTTGTGTTGGTAGAGTCGGGGATGATGCAGTTGCTGCAAAAGAGTCGATTAGTGACGTTGTTACAGGAAAGTGTGGTGTTGATGCCGATTTTGTGGATGGTAAATTTACTTCATTAGCTGGCTGTTTAATACTTGGGAGCGTTCCTGTAGAACGAATAGCTTTCAGAACTTGATTAGCAATCTCTCGGGTATGCTGGTCACGGTTAGAAAGTAAGGGAGCGAAGGATGTTATAGCCTTAAGTTCTTCAATTCTAATTTGTGCGCGTTGCATCTCTACTTGAACCTGGTTGAACCGAGCAGCACGTTCGGCTTCTAGCCTCTGATAGGATTGAGTTAGATATAAACTTAAGCCTCCTAGAACAACCGTGCCTATAAAAGGGGTGAGAACAGCGATTACGTCCCACACACTTTTTTTCTTTGGAGTATCTATTTTAGCAACTAGCTTCTTAAGCTGTTCTGTCAACTCAGACAGACCGGAGCTTTCTACTGGGTTTAACCCTGAAGCAGTTTGCTCCTGATTTGGATCTTTAGCCATATCTTTCAATTGTACAGCTAACTTATATTTATAAATTCATTTGTAGCAACATTTTAAATATTACTACAAATGAATTTTAATCAGATATAAAAGTGAATTACTTTGGCTATAAGTATACTTATTTTATAGAATTGCTATCTATGGTAGGTTAGCAATTACTTTTTTGTTTAATTTCATCTTTGTATGTATGTCACTGGGTTGGAAGTAAATAGTTAAAATTTACTAATGGAATAATATCTCTTAATTTAAAATCTTTATTGTAATTTGTTCTAATGCCAAGCTGAACGTAGAATAGATTATTTATTTTGAAATCACCGCCATATGCAATAGTCGTTGTATTTTCAGCCGTTGCCCCTGGCTCTATTTTTGTATAATTTGTTTGAACTCCTTCAATAAAGAAATTAATTAATTTGCTTCCATAACGAAGATTCCCGCCATAGGTAAAATTTGGCGTTTTTGTTGTGGTTATGTATCTTGTCATAAAATTAAGCATAACCCTCTGACCAAAAATTGTGTGTTTTTTGCCTATCCGAATGACTCCGCTCAGCCAAAATGCATTTCCTTTATCAAAGAATTGTAAGTTTCCAATGTTATCTCCACTATAATTAAAAACTTGTCCATATCCAAAATCTATAATTGTTGAATTCCAATTCTCTTTCTCATACCTTTCAACAAAAGCCTGCGTTGCTTTAACTTCTCTATCGAAAATATTATTAAGTTTTCGTTCAATAGACTCGAATTGATTAATGTGATTTTGAATTGCCAAGGTTAATTGGGCTAGTTGAGCTAATAGCTGAGTTAATTTTAGCTGGTCAACTGGAATTGATGACTTCAAAATGTTGATATCATTAGCAAAACTGGATGAGTCTTTTTTCAACCCGTTCAATACACCTTCAATTCTTGTTTTTTCTGTTTCTAATTTTTCTTCTTCTTCGGAGAATCTAGGCGCATAGTTTTTAATAAAACCATCGTCATATAAGGGATTTTTTGACGAGTATAGATTTAATTTCGCAGCAAAAGCTAATGATTGAACTTGACTGGTCTGCATACTCCCTGCTGTTTCCGATATTTTCCTTTGTGCTGTTCCTAGTGATAAATCTAAACTATAGAGAGCTCTTTCTACGATATTAAAATCCTCTATTTCAGAATAAGATTTATTTTTGGCGAACAAGAGCCAGATTGGTTGTGCTTCTATTGCTATGTTAGGAGATATTTGGGTACCATTGAAAACCCAATCAAATTTGAAATCTTTTGCAAATCCTGGTCTATTAATCTTGCTAGGATTGACATCTAGTAAGTTAAATGCAGCTGATGAAGGAACCGAAAAGTTTGTAGCCTTAGCAATAGAATCTTTTACTACAGGGCTTTTATTCTGTGCTAAGCAATCTATAAATACCGAGAAAGCTAATGTTAAAGTTGCTAGGGTTTTCATTGTATAAACAGATTAAATAGGTTGAAAAGTAAAAACGTTTCTCCTTTTTATCATTATATCAGATAACTCTTGTATGATACCACCGTCAACAGGACTTATTTTGAGTTTGGCTAAATCAGCTTCAGGATCATCTTTCTCTAATTGAAAGAATTCATATTTAACAAAAATCTGATTATGGCTTGGAGCAGGTGCATACTTGCCTACGATAGTTAATGTTGAATCTTTCAAGGTTTGTAAAGAAGTGGAAAATATATCTGGTATGTTATCGCTTATGGACTTAGAACGATCAGGAAACATTTCTTCTACTTCACCATTTTTAAATAAAAGAAGCAAAAATGAGCCTACACAGGCGAATCCGCTAGTAACTTCCAAGACAATTGGTCCTTTGTCTTTGTGATACTCTACAATGTTTGCCATATTAATTTTTAATTAGCTTGTAAATTAGTTGATATGAGAGCAATTTATTATTTAAGTTAATACCTAGTTCGCTCACAGTGATTGGCTGTTTTCTTCCATACTATTCTTTTATAACAGCCTTAGTTCATTGTTAAATATTTCGTTAAAACTTGACCAACTTTTATTTTAAAACTAGCCAAGTTTTAGGACCAACAATACCATCTGGAACGAGGCCGTTATCTCTCTGAAAAACTCGCACTGCTGCCTCTGTTTTGGGACCAAAATTCCCGTCGGCACTTACTCCCACTTTCTGCTGTACTAGTTTTATTAGTTCCTCAGGCATACCTATTTTACCCCGTCGGAGAGTTGGACGGCCGCCGGTTGGTTCTATAGAGGGTATTCGAGGACGAGCCGGAACCCCATCATTTAGTAACTCAGCTACTCTTGAACGGAAGGAATTCATATTGAAAAGGGGGTCGTTTTTCCGCCCTGCAGGTAAAGCGTACTCCTTGTGGGCACAGCAATTCCCGGCTCCTCTCCCTAAGTGCTTTAAGATGGCCGCCACTCCTCGGTGATAAGCATCCATTTGAATATCAGGCCACGGAAAATCGCTGCCAAGACCTGTATTTTCTGCTTCAATACCAATAAAGTTTTTGTTTCCGTTGCTCAAGCCTCTAAAACTGCCTACTCCTGCGTGGTTGCAACGTCCGGCGGCAATCACATAATACGTTCCATCACGACCAAGCCCTAATTGAGCTAAAGGTCCAGGTAAATCAGAGCGTCCGTTGATAAGCGTCTTAAGACTAGGCATATTACCTGTATTGACTCCCGCTGTATGATGGCAGATAACACCGAAAATAGTGCCAACATCGCCCCGACCACGGGTTTCCCACCCGTCTACTAAAGCCACTTTTAGACCTGCGTCATTCAGTACGCTAGGTAACCATATCAGGGAATGACTCATATTTCTACACCTCCTGTCGCTACGGGTAAATCTTCATCATTGGTTATATCTTCATCCAATGCATCATGACTATGATCAAGGCAGCCGTCAACATCGCTATCTGCATCTAAAGGTGCTTGAACGTTTATCATCGGCTGTTCGCCAATAGGCAGAGGGGAAGTTTTAATTGGTTTAGCTGGTAGGTTTTTTGGTTCTACTTCTGGTATAACTCCGGCAATACGTTGCGTCGGTAATTGACGGTCCTCAGAGGCCTCTTCTAAACTCTTTTCGTGCGGTTTAACTGTAGAGCGTATTACCATTACTTTGTTCAAGAGATCAAACCAAAAAGGTGCCCCCATAGTGACTGCTAATCCGGTCACTAGCCAACCTAAAATCCAGGATAACACATTATCCCACAGATTGAAGTTAGAATTTTTCTTTGGCCATGTAATGTCTATATTGTCCCATCCAATTGGTAGTGCTAATGAACTGAGTTCCTGACTTACCTTTTGAAAGTCTTCTTGCAGGAAAGTACTATCTTTAGCTAGTGCTGCCGCCCTGGCAACAATAGCCGCACGTGCGATATCATTTTTAGACAGGTAAGTTGCGATAGAGACAGTGTTGATATTTAGCGCGACGGCTACAAAAAGGCCAATCCAGAAAAGAACCCAACTCGTTGAACGTTTATACCACCCAGAGACTCGGTCCATACTGCTATTGTACCAAGCTTCTAAATTTTCTTGAGCTTTGTTTAAGTCTCCTTCAGCTGAGTCAATAGCTAAGAGCAACACTCTTTGTATCGCTGGATTTTGAAGGCTCAGAAGGTTAATACGAATGTTCTCGAGTGATACTGCGGGAGCATTAGGGTCACTGCTTCTGATGTCTGTGCTGGGGCCTCGAGCCGCAATATCCATTAATGCTTGAGCGAAGTTTTTAGCTGGAATGTACGAAGGCAGGTTTGAACCATTAGCTAGCAATCCAGGAGGCTTGGTCTTATCTGTTGGATTATAATCTTTTGAAAATAGACAATAGATCAGTGGATGATTAAAAAAGCTTTTGGCTAGACCGATTGCCCCTTTATCATGCAATAACTCTCGGATGCCATATTCAAGGTAAGCCGCCCTGGTTTTTAGCCAAGCTTCAATACCTTCGCGAAGGGCAGAGCAGATGATACTAACCAGTAGAAAAATAAAGATTATGCCTATCGCAACTTCCAGTATCTGTGAACCGAACATATGTTATGGATATATCTAAAATAAATTGTTCACTATTGTATGAGTATTTCTTACAAGTATTTCGTAAAGCTAATAACTGGTCATTTTTGAAGTCAATGGGAAATTTCCCGTTTTTAGTGAAGGATTTCTGCTTCATTGGCCCTAGCTATTGCATATACCATGACGGGGCGAGATAGGAATATAGAAGACATTGAGCCAGTTATGCACAGAAACGAAAATACTGATTGTCGGAGACTAAAACAGCAGCTGGCTTGCTCTCCGACAGTCAGTATTTGACTTCAGATTCTATGTTGGGTATAGTCTCTGTAATTAAAGCACCAGGAATTGATTCAGGTAGTTTCGGGCGGTCAGGATAGCCGTCTGTACGTCTTCTGAGCTGCCTTCGTATGCTTTATCCTCCACCTCAATGCAGACGGGCCCGCGGTACCGCACATCGGTCAGGGCCGCGAAAAAGTCCCGCCACCGAACGTCGCCCAGGCCCGGAAGTTTAGGCGAGTGGTACTCCAGCGGATTGGCCATGATACCAACACGGTTGAGTTTGTCGCGATACACTTTTACGTCCTTCAGGTGGATATGGTGCAGGCGCTCGCGGTAATCGTAGATGGGCTGCACTTCATCCATCATCTGCCAGACCAGATGGCTGGGGTCGTAGTTCAGGCCCAGTGCCCGCGAGGGGATAATTTCGAACATCCTGTCCCAGATAGCGGGTGTCGTGGCGAGGTTCTTGCCGCCCGGCCATTCGTCGTCGGTGAACCACATTGGGCAGTTTTCGATGCCGATTTTAATATTACACTCTTCGGCTACCCGGATGATGCCGGGCCAGTGTTCGGCGTACAGTTTCAGGTTATCTGCTACGCTCAGCGACGGATTGCGCCCAATGAATGTATTAACGACCGGCACCCCCAGTTTGGCAGCCGCCCGAATGATTTTCTTGAGATGTTCCCGGTAAAACTCAGCCTGCTCCGGATTCGGGTCAAGTGGATTTGGGTAGTAGCCAAGTCCCGAAATCGACACATGATAGAGCCGCATCAGCGTATGAATCTGGTCGGGGTGCAGATTGTCGACGTCTATATGCGTAACGCCCGCATACCGGCGTGCATCGGCGTTGCCGCTGGGCCAGCACATGAGTTCGACGCATTTGAATGTATGGTCCGAGGCAAATTTAAGAACACCGTTCAGGTCATAATCGGCCAGGATGGCGGAGACAAAACCGAGGTTGAGCATTGGAAAAGGAGAGTTTATCAGAGAAAACAATCGGCGCAAAGTTAGTCGGCTATCGCAACTTGCCAATTGCTGAATAAGCGATCCGCCAGGCCGTCTTTATTCTGCTCTCCGGGTCGGTGTTTCCTCTGTTCATAATCAAATCATATTGAAAAAAGCCAGAACTGAACCGGGGGAGAAATTAGGGGATTTAACCCTGAAAGATGGGTAGTTTCCCCTGCAAAAAAGCCGGAAACGAGAGAGAATTTTACAGCAGATACTACTTCAGAGCATTTCTTATAATTACCGTTCTTTTATATATCATCTTGATAACCAATTTGACACATGAAACTTCAGGAAGTTATTGCCAATGGGCGTACGATACATCTGAAAGATCTGGCCTTTGACGCCGTTTTGGCGGGCGAGATTCAGACCCGGCTTATCACACTGGGTTGCCTGGACGCTCCGGCCGATGGAGACTTCGGTCCGGTGTCCAAACTGGCTTTACGTCTATACGCCCGTCAGATTGGAATTCAGCTCGATGAAACGATTGAAGTATTGCTGGCGCAGTCGTTACTCGATTTCAGCGCCGATACATTTATGCCCTTGACGTTAGGGAATGATTTTGCCAGCCGGATTATCCGGTATATGCAACTGCGGAATTTCTGGGTGGCTAAACTCCCTGGTTTTCTCAACATCGTTTACGTTGAAGGGGCCAATGAGGATGGGATGCCGAATGCCGATGAGTTCAATAAATTCAACGACCGACGTATAGTGATTGAAATCGCCGACAATAAACCCACTATACGGATGAATGTGCTGGCTACTACGGAGCCGGGCCGGTTCTTCACTGATAAACCCGAGAATTTATTGGGCGCAGCACGCATTGCGTTTGGACAGTATAAATCCTGGCGGGTGGGCCTTCATAAGGCACAGACGCCCTCAGCCCACAAAGCGTTGGTACAGGTCGCGAATGTATCGGTTCATCGAGACCTGAATAAAGATGGTAAACGTACCGGCGATAAAATTGACGTGGGGAGTGGTTTCGGCATTAATCAGCATTCAGGCTTTAACGCCGATCCAAACAACATCGGTCGCGCCAGCGCTGGCTGTCTGGTTAGCCGGAGCACCAAGGATCACGAGCAGTTTATGAAGCTGGTTGAAACAGACCGCCGTTTTAGTGAGGCCAGTCAAGGCTATAAATTTATCAGCACGATCATTGCCGGGGACGACCTGAAGAATAAGATCGGGTAAGGCTGTGGGTGATTTCCACAGCCTGTTAATTATACCCTAGTTTTTCCCGCACGCGCGCCAGCGTTCGTCGGGCTATCGCGCTGGCTTTTTCTTCGCCCGTCCGAAGCTCGGTTTCAAGGGCGTCGTTGTTGGCCATATAGTAATCGAAGCGTTCGCGAACCGGGGCATACTGTTCGATGATAAGTTCATAAAGCGCTTTTTTGGCCGTTCCGTAGCCATAGTTACCGCCTTCGTATAACCGTCGCATTTCACCTGTCTGCTCGTCCGATGCCAACAGCGAATAAATCTGGAACGTAATGTCGGTATCCGGATTCTTGGGCTCATCCAGGGGTGTCGAGTCGGATTTGATCTTTTTGATCACTTTATACAACTCGTTGGCGGGCAGGAAGATGTCGATATAATTGTTATACGACTTGCTCATTTTCTGCCCGTCGATGCCTGGAATGGTCATCAGCCGGTCGTCGATCCGGGCTTCGGGCAGCACAAACACGTCTTCGTTATACTGCCGGTTGAACGCACTGGCAATGTCGCGGGTCATTTCGATGTGCTGTCGCTGATCCTTACCAACGGGAATGATTTCGGCGTCGTACAGCAGAATGTCGGCGGCCTGCAGAACCGGATAAACAAACAAACCCGCGTTTACATCCGACAGCTTATCAGCCTTTTCCTTGAATGAGGTTGCGTTGTTGAGCATTGGAAAGGGCGTAAAGCAGCACAGGTGCCAGGCCAGTTCGGTATGCTCCACGACCCGCGACTGTCGCCAGAAGGTGTTTTTGGTTGTGTCCAGACCAAACGCCAGCCAGGTAGCGGCCACTGCCCGCGTAAACTCCCGACGCATCGGTCCGTCTTTGATCGTCGTCAGCGAATGCAGATCCGCAATAAACAGAAACGACTCGTTGCCGGGCTGTTTGGATAAGTCAATGGCGGGTTTGATTGCCCCCAGAATGTTGCCCAGGTGCGGACGCCCGCTGCTCTGAATGCCGGTTAAAATCCGTGCCATGCATTGAAGGATGCCTGATGAGCGCTGCGCTCATCAGGCACCGTTTAGTATTGAACAAACTATTTTCCCTGTGCCTCGACCACCGCAATGGCGACCATGTTGACGATTTCGCGCTCCGACGAACCGAGCTGCAACACATACACAGGCTTATGAATACCCAGCAGAATCGGGCCGATCGTATCGAAGCCGGCTGCTTCGCTCATGAGGTTGTAAGCAATGTTGGCCGCCGACAGGTTGGGGAAAATAAACGTATTGGCCCCTTCCTCGACCAGCTTGCTGAAGGGATAATTCTGCCGTAACAGCTCGGTATTAAAGCCGAGGTGCGCCTGAATCTCGCCGTCCACGATCATGTCGGGGTGTTTCTGCTGGAGCGTCATAACGGCCTGGTTCATCTTTTCGGCGTCTTCACCTTTAGCACTGCCGAAGTTCGAATACGTCACCAGTGCGATGCGGGGCTTGATGTTGAACCGCTCGACGGCGCGGGCAGTCATTTCAGTAATCTCCACAATTTCCTCCGCCGTTGGGTTGAAATTGACGGTCGTGTCGGAGAAGAAAAGCGGTCCGCGCTTGGTCAGCAGGATATACATACCCGCCACTTTCTGAACGCCTTTCTGTTTGCCGATCACCTGCAGGGCTGGCCGGATCGTATCGGGGTAATTTCGGGTCAGACCCGAGATCAGGGCATCGGCTTCGCCGGTTTCGACCATCATGGCCCCGAAATAGTTGCGGTAGTACATCTGCTTGCGGGCCTCGGTGGCGTTGACGCCTTTACGCTGCCGCTTCTGGAAATACAGATCGCCGAACCGCTGAATCAGCGCATCCTGCTCCGGTGACCGCGGGTCAATGATCGGTACATCGCCCATGTCCAGACTGTTCTCGGCGATGAGTTGCTGTACGTTGGCCTTATCGCCGAGCAGAATCGGGAAGGCAATCCCTTCATCGCGCACCTGCTGCGCAGCTTTCAGCACCTTTGGGTTTTCGGCGTCGGCGAAGACAACCCGTTTGGGATCCGATTTGGCCTTCGTCAGAATTACCCGCGAAATCTGATTATCCTGTCCTAGTCGCCGGGCGAGTTGGGTTTCGTAAGCTTCCCAGTCGGTTATGGGCTGCCGGGCCACGCCCGAGTCCATGGCGGCTTTAGCCACTGCCGGGGCTACAGTGGCCAGCAAACGCGGGTCAACGGGTTTGGGGATGATATACGTCCGGCCAAACATTAGATTGGCTTCGCCGTAAGCAAGGTTAACCAGATCAGGAACGGTTTTTTTCGCCAGATCGGCCAGCGCGTAGGTAGCCGCAAGCTTCATCGCTTCGTTAATTTCCGTCGCCCGGATATCGAGCGCTCCCCGGAAGATATACGGAAAACCAAGTACGTTGTTGACCTGGTTGGGGTAATCGGAGCGGCCCGTTGCCATGATGATGTCGGGCCGGGCTGACGTAGCATCTTCGTAACTGATTTCGGGCGTGGGGTTGGCCATCGCAAACACAATGGCATCATTCGCCATCGAGCGGACCATATCCTGGCTGACGACGTTGCCTTTCGACAACCCAATGAATACGTCGGCCCCGACAAAGGCTTCTTCGAGCGAATTGAGATCGCGGCTGGTGGCGAACTGTGCTTTCCGCTCGTCAAGGTCCGTTCGGTCGGCCCGAATCACCCCTTTGCTGTCGCACATGACGAAGTTTTCGATCTTCGCGCCCAGTGCCAGATACAGCTTGGAGCAGGAGATGGCCGAAGCGCCCGCACCGTTGACTACGAACTTAACGTCGGCGATGTTTTTACCAACCAGTTCGAGGGCGTTCAGCAGGGCCGCACCGGAGATAATGGCCGTTCCGTGCTGGTCGTCGTGCATAATCGGGATGTTCAGCTCTTTTTTGAGCCGCTCCTCAATCTCGAAGCACTCGGGCGCTTTGATGTCCTCCAGGTTCACTCCACCGAACGTAGGTTCCAGAATCTTGACCGTACGAACGAATTCATCGACGTCCTTGGTGTTCAGTTCGATGTCGAACACGTCGATGTCGGCGTAAATCTTGAACAGCAGTCCTTTGCCCTCCATGACGGGCTTACCCGCTTCGGGGCCGATGTCGCCCAGACCCAGAACGGCCGTGCCATTGCTGATAACGGCCACCAGATTGCCCTTGGCCGTGTATTTATACACATCTTCCGGATTGGCTTCAATGGCCAGACACGGCTCGGCAACACCCGGCGAATACGCCAGCGAGAGGTCGCGTTGAGTATTGTATTCTTTGGTTGGAATGACTTCAAGTTTGCCGGGACGTCCCTTCGCGTGGTAGTCGAGGGCGTCTTCGCGCCGGATTTTCTGTTGCATAACGGTTTAGTTAATGATTGGTCCGCTGATGCGGTTTTGCTGTACTCTTCGGGAAGGCGAAGGTACGGAAAAAGTTACGCCGACCTAGGAGCAGATCGGCGCGACAATGAGGTTTACTTATTTCAATATTCGTCCGAAAGTTTCCTGGTGATTAAGAGTACCAGTACAAGAAAGGTGCTGGTTATCAGTCTTCCGGGCTTGTTTTGGTTAATAGCCCGGCGCCAATGGCAAAAACGCCAAACAGGAGATGAGGCATATATACTTTTTTGGCGAAACCAAACAGCCAGGGTGACGTGGCTAGCATAACGCCCTCGGCTACGTCTAAGGCCAGATGAGCAGGCATGGGTATTTTTCGGATGGCACCCAGTTCATAATCCGTGAACAGCGAGGAGGAAAGGGCCGCGCTGCCCGCAGCCACCGGAACCCACTTAGCGGCTGGTTTATCGGCAAAGCCAAATAGCCAGGGCGAAGCCAGAAATAAACCGCCACTGACGTAATCCAGGACGCCGTGGACGTTGGTAGGGATGAAGCGCATAGCGTTGAGTCTATTAGGTTAATAAATTGCCTAAAACCAAAATCGCTGAGCCAGCTCAGCGATTTTGGTTAAAAGAACCCGAAGAATCCGGTTTTGTTATCTGCTCGCTGTCGCCAGCGCAATCCGCGCCGACAGATCGTCACGCTTTAACTGGTTGACCAGGGCCGGTAAACCATCAAATTTTTTTTCGGGACGTAAGAACTCATAGAACTCGAGCGTCATATGTTCGCCATAAATCTCCTTGTCGAAATCGAAAATATAGGTTTCGATGGTTTGATGCGTACCCGCCACCGTCGGGCGAAAGCCGATGTTTAACATGCCGCCATACGTCTGGCCTCCATGCAACACAAATACCGCATAGACGCCATTGGCGGGGATGAGCTTAATGGGATCGTCGACCTGCATGTTGGCCGTCGGAAAACCAATCGTGCGGCCAAGCTGCTGGCCTTTCACGATCGTTCCGGTCAGGCTATAGGGACGCCCCAGAAACCGGTTCGCAATCTGAACATAACCTTCGTTCAGGGCGGCCCGAATTTTCGATGAACTTACGCCCACGGCTTCTACGTCCTGACGAGGAATTTCTTCAACCCCAAACCCATATTCAGCCTGGTGCGCCTTGATGTAGTCGAACCCGCCCTCGCGGTCGCGGCCAAAGCGGTGGTCGTAGCCGATCACCAGTTTCTGAGTGCCAATTTTCTCAATCAGGATCTGGCGGATATATTCCTCGGATGTTAACTGTGAAAACGACCGTGTGAAGGGAATTACCACCAGATGATCGACGCCGGCCTGTTCCAGCAGCTCTATTTTTTCGTCCAGGGTCGTCAGCAGCTTTAAATTCTGGCTATCGTTGGAGACGACTGTGCGCGGATGCGGCCAGTAAGTAATCAGAACCGATTGCCCGCCGTTGGTTCTGGCGACTTCGGTCAGGCGCGCCAGAATCGTCTGGTGACCCCGGTGAACGCCGTCGAAGGTGCCGCTTGTGACAACGGCATAGGGGAGGGGCTGAAGGTCGTCAAGACCGTAATGAACCATCATAGCGTTGAGGAAGATAGAGGCAGATTGGCACTGGTCGATTCGGCGCGGCACTTGCTGATGAAACCTTCAATCGTGTCGGCCTCGTGAACCCAGAAACTACCGATTCGGGTTCGGCGCAGGGCACTCATATAGGCCCCGTTTTGAAGCAGCAGACCCAGGTCGCGCACCAGGCTGCGAATATACGTGCCTTTGGAACAGACAATCCGGAAGTCTACCTCCGGAAACCGCTCCGCGCTGGTCTCGAAAAGCGATACGGTTACCTGGCGGCTCTTTATCTCGGCTGTCTCGCCCCGCCGGGCTTTTTCGTAGAGCCGTTCACCGCCAACCCGCACAGCCGAGTAAATCGGCGGCACCTGCAGAATCTCGCCCGTCAGCTGGCGGGCCGCTTCCTGAATCTGTTCGGACGTAATGCCGTTTAGATCAAATTCGGCGTCGAACTCGGTTTCGAGGTCAACCGAGGGGGTCGTTTTGCCCAGCACGAGCGTACCGGTATATTCCTTCTCCTGCGCCTGATACTGATCGATCTGCTTGGTCATCTTGCCGGTGCATAGAATCAACAGGCCCGTAGCCAGTGGGTCGAGCGTTCCGGCATGACCGATTTTTTTGAATTTACAGGCGTATTTCAGCTTATTGGCTACGTCAAACGACGTCCACGTAAGCGGCTTGTCAATCAAGATAACCTGCCCTTCGTCTGGTTGCATAGGATAAACTTGAAATTGGGAAACGGACTCAGGCAGAGTCAATTCGCAATTTGTTATAATACGTCCAACTTAACCCCGGCGGCTACCAGGCCCAGCAGCAGCAACCCCAGCGCGATCCGGTAATAACCGAATACCTTGAAGCCGTAACGGGTCAGGAAACCCACAAATCCCCGAATGGCGAGCAGACCAACTACAAAGGCAATCGCGTTGCCGATCAGGAGCGTCTGGTAATCGGCGGGTTGGAGTAGTTTATATGTCTTAAGGAGTTTGTAGCCCGAGGCTGCTGCCATGGTCGGTACGGCCAGGAAGAACGAAAATTCAGCCGCCTGCGTCCGCGTCAGCCCCTGAAACATGCCGCCAATGATCGTAGCGGCTGACCGCGATACGCCGGGAATCATGGCAATACACTGGAAAAAACCGATTTTGAGCGCATCAGGAGCCGTTACGTCACGGTCTTTAGTCTGGCGGTTGGCAATGCGGTCAATGAACACCAGCACAATACCGCCCAGCAGAAGGCTTATGGCCACAACCCGAACATCCTCAAGCAATGAATCAATAAAGTCGTTCAGGAGAAAACCAATGACGGCCGCCGGCAGAAACGCAATCAGAATCTTGACGTAGAAGTCGGCCAGCCGCTGAAAGCGCTGGGGCAGGCGCATCACCCAGTCTGGCAGGGGCACGTCGCCCGTACGGGTGTCGGTCAGGAATCGGCGGTGATACAGCACCAGCACCGACAGAATGCAGCCGAACTGAACGTCGACGGTGTAGAGTTTGGTGAATTCATTGCCGGCAATACCAGCCAGCGAGGAGTAGATAATCATGTGGCCCGTCGAGGAAACCGGTAAAAACTCGGTCAGCCCCTCAATGATGGCCAGCGCAATAGCGTGAATCAGGTCCATTCAGGAGAGTTATAGCGTTGCAAAGTTATAAGGTTGTCGAGTTGTCGGAGGAAAACTTTACAACTTTATAACTCTGCAACTATACAACTTTTACGCCTTGGGTCGGGCTAGAATGGCGAAAAACTCCAGAATGAAGCCACTCATGACCACAATTGGGCCAAGAGTCAGGCCCAGAAAACCGAAGCCAAATTCTTCTTTGTCGAGACTCATGATGAAAAAACCGGCCAGAATAACCCCGATGCCAATCAGCATCAGCGTATAATTCTTCCGACCGAAGGGCAGCGCAACTTCACGTGAATTGGTCCGCCGGTTCGGTTCAGAATCGGCAACCGACGACCGCACGGGGGCGGGTTTGGCAGACGACGCGGCTGGAGTAGCCGACGTCGTTTTCTGAGCAGGGTCCTCGCGCGTCAGCGTGGTCGAGCCATATGGTTTGTCTTTTGCCATGTTCGTTAGTCAGTTATCTTCTTATGTAACCCTAAAACTGGTCCGAAGTTCATCGGCCCTGATAGGCCATTCGCGACGGATCTGCAGTCTTTATTAGTATAATTCGTCCAGGCTCAGGCCGAGGTACCGGTTTACAGCCTGATACGTGCTTAAAAAGCCAATGATAACCCCTAATCCAACGATGCCTGCCATCAGCATAGCCAGTTTTTCGGGGTCCTGAAACATCGCCAGTTCGGGCAGATTGCGAATGGCGAGTTGCAGGGCCGCCAGCAGAAGCGCTACGGCAATCACCCCAGCCAGAAACCCCTGCCAGATCCCCCGCGCCAGAAAAGGGCGTGTGATAAAGCCGTTTGTTGCGCCAACCAGCTGCATACTTCGGATCAGCATCCGCTGGGAATGCAGCGCCAGTCGGATCGTATTGTTCATCAGAACGACAATAATTATCAGCAGAATCAGCGCAAAGGCCGACATAACCGCGTAGATTTTTGTAATGTTCCGATTAATGTTGTCCACCAGATTTTCCTGATACACTACCTCAAATACGCCGTCTATCTGTTCCAGGTCTTCTTTTACCTGCTGCAGTTTCGTTTCCTCAAAATACTCTTCGTTGAGCTTGATCCGGTAGCTGTCGCGCAGTGGGTTTTCGCCCAGAAACTTCGAAAAGTCTTCTTTCGTTTCGGCAATGAACTCTTTGGCGGCTACGTCCTTAGGTACAAAGCTAATCTGAGCGGAGTCGCTGGTTTTTAGGATATAGGGCCGTTCGGCAATGGTCCGCTGCAGCCTGGTCAGCTTCCGGGTGTCGAGGTCCTTATCCAGAAACGCCCGCATTTCGTAGTTCTCACGGATATAGGTGACTAGTCTTTTGGACTGAATGGCCAGCATCCCGCAGAAACCAACTAAAAACAGCGCCAGCGTCAGACTAAACAAAATCATGCCGCTGGGGTACGTACCTACTTTCTTTTTTTTACGAGCCATTCAGGGTTCGTGTTATGAGACAAAACTAATAGTTTCGGCTGGGAAACGGGCCAATTTAAGAATTTTTAAGGGATAAGCCGTTTTGCATTCGCGCTGATTAAAATCGAACGACCGAAGCCAATGCTAACCGTAAAGCCTTTTGCTCTAACGCCGATCAGCCCGTTTTATGCGTTCTGACTATCCTGCACGCCAGCCGAGTCGGGCCGTAGCGATTTATGGACGGTTGCCTGAAGCGCACTATTCTATTCTGAAAGACGGCATATACGTTGCATAAATGGTTCTTCGTTGAGCCAATAATACGATCAATACGATCGGCCACGCCGAATGAAGATAGAGACGTCCTGCGTTCTCTGGAATGAACAAAAGTGTAGAGAAATTATAAGCGTTTCCTGCAGAATAGGTATCTGAACAAATGAACCAACGTTTTCAAACCATCTTGTTTTGCATACTCTGGGGTACCGTAATGGGACAGGCTCAGTCCTCAGTCTGGCAATCACCCGACGAGCAGTTTGGGAAGTTATTCCAGGACGTACAGACTAGTGGCGTTTTCCCGGATTCAAAAACCTTTGCTGACGCTACGCCCAGGTTCTCTCCGAATACAGTTCTGGCGAATTATGAAAAGGCCCGTCAAAATCGAAAATTCAGTCTGAAAAATTTCGTTGAGCAGCAGTTCGTCCTGACCACCGACCCACCGGTATTACCGACCGGGAAACCCAATACTGGCCAGTCTGCTCAAGAGTATATGACCAGTCTTTGGCCGCTGCTGACACGTCAGGCAAATGCGGCCAGCCGCCCGAAAAGTGGTTCGTTCATTCCGCTGCCAAAGCCTTACGTCGTATCCAACAGCCGCGCTGCTGAGCTAACCTACTGGGATAGTTATTTTACTATGCTTGGTCTGCAGGCCTCGGGGCAGACCATGCTCATCCGGAACCTGATTGATAATTTTGCGTACCTCATTCGAACATTCGGGTTCGTGCCGGCTAGCAACCGGACGTATGCCTTGAGTCGGTCGCAGCCACCCGTGTTTGCATTGATGGTGAGTTTGCTGAGCGAGGTGCAGGGCCGCCGGATCGTGCTGAAGTATCTGCCTGAGCTGCAACTGGAATACAATTTCTGGATGGATGGCCGAACCCGACTGACGGCCCGCAACCCAGCGTACCGGCGCGTGGCGCGGCTGGCCGAGGGCGTGTATCTGAACCGATACTATGACGATTGGGACACGCCCCGCCCCGAAGCTTACCGCGAGGACGTAGAGCTGACCAGAAAACTGAAAGACAAGGAAGTTCCGCTGTTCTACCGCAATCTCCGGGCTGGGGCGGAGTCGGGCTGGGCGTTTAGCAGCCGGTGGCTGAAAGACGGAAAAAACCTGCGCTCAATTCGTACCACCGATCTGATTCCGGTAGACCTGAACTGTCTGCTGCTGATTCTGGAGCGGACTCTGGCTGAGGGCTACCGACTTAAGGGAGACACGCGCCGTATGCGGATGTACCAGATTCTGGCCCGGCAGCGGCATGATGCCATTCAGCGGTACTGCTGGAGCGACCGGCGCCGGTTTTATTTCGACTACGATTTTGTGGCGAAAAAGCCTGCGACGATTTACTCGGCAGCCGCTGTTCTGCCGCTATTCGTCAAAATTACGACACCCGAACAGGCGCAGCACGTCGGTCAGACGTTGGAGCGGGAGTTTCTGAAAGCCGGTGGCCTGATGGCTACCACGACTACCCGCTCCGAGCTAACCTGGGATGCGCCCAATGTCCATGCGTCGATCCAGTGGTTTGCTATTCAGGGCCTGCGCAATTACAACCTGATGGAACTGGCTAATCGAATCAAACTAAACTGGACAACAGAGAACCTGCGGTTTTACAGGGCCACAGGCACTCTGCCGAATACCTACGACGCTACAAGCTCAGGGCGTTCGACGAGCGATGAACCTCTGCCGCAAGGGTACGGCCCCACCAACGGGGTGTTGCTACGGTTATTGAAAGAAAACTGAGCCTCAGAGCCGGGATTAGTAAACGGTTACCTGCTCTACTTAAAATACCTCCCGGGCAATCTTCATGACGTTATCGGCCTTGCCCATCGTATAGAAGTGCAGCACCGGCGCACCGGCGGCCATAAGTTCGCGGCATTGCTGCACGCACCATTCCACGCCGACCTGCCGGGCCTGCTGATCGTTCTCGCAGGCTTCGACGGCCCTGACCAGATCGTCGGGCATTGCCAGATGAAACAGTTTGGGCAGAATCTGAAGCTGCTTGCGGGTGCTGAGGGGTTTCAGACCCGGAATAATCGGAACCGTAATGCCCGCCTGACGGCAGCGTTCGACAAAATCAAAATATTTCTGATTGTCGAAAAACATCTGCGTTACAATATAATCCGCGCCTTTATCGACTTTGTGTTTCAGGTATTGGAAATCAATATCGTGGTCGGCGGCTTCGAAATGTTTTTCGGGGTAAGCGGCTACCCCAATGCAGAAGTTGCTGGGAGCCAGAGCCGTATCTTCTTCGTGCAGATAAATGCCCCGGTTCATGTTGGCGACCTGCTCAACCAGTTCGCTAGCATAGGTATAGCCGTTTTCTTTGGCTTTGAAGGTGCTGAACGGTTTTGCCGGATCGCCCCGCAGCACGAGCGCGTTGTCGATGCCGAGGTAATGCAGGTCAATCAGAAAGTCTTCGGTTTCTTCGCGGGTGAAGCCGCCACAGAGAACGTGTGGCACCGGATCGACACCGAAACGGTGCATGATAGCGGAACAGATACCAACCGTACCGGGCCGTTTGCGCGTAACGATCTTCTGAATAGTGCCATCGGGCAGCGGACGCTCAATGTATTCTTCCCGGTGGTACGTAACGTCAACAAACGGCGGTTTAAACTCCATCAGCGGCTCAATGTTGTCGAGCAGGCTTTTCAGATTGTCGCCTTTCAGCGGTGGAATTACTTCAATGGAGAAAATGGGTTTGCCGTTGGCAGCCTTAATATGGTCGGTAATCTTAGTCATTTATTTGCAGCGAATCTAACGCGAGAACACGTGTAACCGTACGTAAATTCCATTGGCCGAGCCGTTGCTCCAGGGCTGCACGTCCAGCCGCTGACCCAGCTCACCTCGGTTTTTGAGTTCGTGTAACTTCGGAATCCCCCAACCAACAAGTGAACCAAAGGCCGCACCGGTCAGTAGGTCGGTGGGGTAGTGGAGCCCGGCTTTATACCGTAATACGGCCGTTGTTGATGCCAGTCCTAGCGAACTGATCCAAATGACGGGTTTTAGCCGGGAGTTCGGGAAATAGTGCCGGAATACTTCCCCCGTAAAAACAGCGGTGGTAAACGCATTGGTGGCATGCCCCGAGAAATAAGACTGCCGGGCGTCCCGCGTCAGTTTATCGTCAAGGGGGGCTGCGGGATTGTAAACAAACGGGCGGATGCGCTGGGTAAGCCCCTTTACGGATCGTTCAATGCCGTTGGCCAGCAGTAACGTTTCGATAAACATCACGGTTACGGTCTTCACATCCTGGCGCATCGTCCGGGTGCCTAAAGTAACCAACCCCGTAATGGCCAGATTGCCCGCCAGGGTTACGTCGCCGAGCCGGTCAAGAGCTCTTGACCAGTTTTTAGTGGCTCCCCGGTCAAACGAATTGATACTGTTCCGGTTAAGAAGAGCAACTTCCTGCTGCGTCAGCGGCTTAACGGCGCGGTTGAGCACCACTGATGCACCGTATGATACAACGCCAGCGCCCAGTAACGTTAATTCACAACCCGTGCGGAGTTGATAAGGCGATGTGGACGTTACGGTAATTCGGGCGGTATCGCTGGCCTGCGTAAAACCGACGAACGATTGCAGGGTCAGCCAGAAAGTAAGGAGGATACGTGTTTGTTTCAATGGCTTGGTGGTTACTGGAAACGGCCCGAGATTATATCACCCGCACGACATCGGGTTCGTCGGCCAGAAAGACTAAACGGCCTTCGACTTCGGGAAAGCCCATGTCGCGGTACAATCCCGTAAAATACTGCAGACCGCTGACCGGGTCATTCGAAGAAGCCTCAGGCCCCAGTGCCGACTCATATTGAACTAGAACAATTCGGCCGTCGGGATAATGCACCACGCGGTGGGGCGCGCCGTGCAGGTGTTTGTTGCTGAGAATACTTCGATCCGTATCGATCCGCAGCGATGGATCAAACAAAGCCGTAAGTTCGGGATGGGCAATAATCGACTGCAGCCGCTCACGCAATTCGGCGCACTCGGCCGTGCGGACCAGTCCTTCGCTGACGAGCTGACGTAACGTTTTTTCGACGCAGCCGGGGCCTTTAATCAGGCTCAGCGCGGCACAGAGCTTCCGGTCGCGCTCGCGGGTTCGCTCGAAGGTCGCTACGTCGAATACCCGGTCGGCCTGCCGACGCAGGTTCAGCTCCTGCTTACGGTGACCGCTGATTACGTCGTCCAGAACAATCTCGTCCAGCGTATCGACTCGTTCGTGGTGCCCGAATGATTCACTGCATAAACTGATTGCGTAACTAAACTTGCCGTCCTGCCACGGGCAGCCGCAGGCCTGAGCCACGTCACTGTGACGCAGAAACTCATACAGCCAGTGCGCTACCGTTGCCGGTTTTCCGCTGCCAAAATCCTTTTTGAGCTCGCTGATGACGTAAAGCCGGTCGGTAGGGCGGGTGAACGCTACGTAAAGCAGGTTCATGTTTTCGAGGAACGTACGCGTTAGTTCCTCCTGATACTGCGCCGAGACGGGGGTGTTTTTGAGTTGACTAGTGGGATGGGCCGGGGCGCTCAGCAGCCGCGTCAGTTCGCCGGTCGGCGCCTGATGCGCCAGCAGGTCGGTGCGAACATCGTCCAGATCGAGCCAGATCGTGCCTTTACTGTTGGGGCCGACATCCCAGTTGGCAAAGGGAATGATAACGACCGGATATTCCAGCCCTTTAGCCTTGTGGATGGTCTGAATACTGACGGCATTTCGGGCGTCGCCTTCTACCGAAATCTTTTGCCGGACGCTATCCCAGTAGAGCAGAAAATCGCTCAGATGACCGCTGCGTTTTTGGTTGAACGTGAGCACCTCATCGAGAAACCGGAACAGAAACGGGTTGTGATCAGCCTGATTGAATAAGCCAAACTGAGCCGTCAGCCGCTCGGCAAGTTCATAGGGATTCAACTGACCAAGGGCATACGGGTCGAGCGGGTAGCCTTGTGCGGTCAGGTAATCATACACGCCCATGATATCGCCCTGGGCAACCTCGCGAAGCTGCTCGGTGAGTTTATCGTCGGGGAAAACGCCCTGCACAACCCGGTGGAACAGATATAGCAGTTCGTAACGTAACAGTTGCTGATCGGGCCGCTGCAGCAACCGCATAAGTGTAACAAGCCACTTGACCGGATCGGAGAATTCGAGCGATAAGGAGTCGGCTGATACGAGCGGAATCCGCTGGGCGTTCAGTTCATTCGCCAGGGCGCGGGCATGGGCTTTTTTCCGGCACAGTATTGCGATATCGCCGTATTGGTAGCCGTCCATCAAGGCCTGGTGCAGGTGTTTCAGCGTCGTTTCGAGCATGAGCGCTGTCAGGTCTTTGCCTTCATCTGTATCCTTGCCAACGAAGTCTAACTGAACGTGTCCGGCTGTCCGGGCCCTGGGCGAAGTTTTCTGGTGAAACAGCTGCTCAGCATCGAACACATCGGCCAGTTTGGGGTGCTCATGTTCAAACCGGCGGGCCGTGTGCTCAAAAAACTGGTTGTTGAACCGCACAATGGGCTCGGCGCTTCGCCAGTTGGTATCCAGCAGCTCACCCTGCAGATGCCCGTCGAGCATGTCGATGCGGTCGGCGGTCCAGGTTCCGGAACCGTGAGCTGTTTTTAGACTCTCCAGATCGTTTCGGTGCAGGGAAACAATCTGGTCCATATCGCCCCCGCGGAAGCGATAAATGGCCTGTTTACCGTCGCCCACGGCCAGGTTGAAGTGGTCGGCGCCAAGGGCGTTTTCAATGAGCGGCAGCAGATTGGCGAACTGTAGCCGGGAAGTATCCTGAAACTCGTCGATAAGGATATGGTTGTACTTCGTACCCAGCCGCTCATACAGAAACGGCACCGGCTCCGAAGCGACAATGTTCAGGATTTTCTTGTTGAATTCGGAAATGTGTACCCGACCATCCTTCCGCAGCAGATCATCGAATTCAAGGCGCATCTGCTTGAGCAGAGCCAGCTTCTGCAGGTGCGGCAACAGACAATCAAACAGAGCCGCCTGACGCCCGCGCTCAGTCCGGATGGTTTCTATTAGGGAAAAACATTGACACAGTTCATCGGCAATTCGATCAATAGAACTCGTTACGGAGAGCGGAGCTTTAGGTAAATACCAATCAGCTTCGTCGATTTGCTTACGATGCGTTGCCGTTGGTTGTTTATCGTAGTCTTTGAGAGCAATTGTCTTGAAATATGCAGCAAGGCTGTTTCGTTTCCCCTTGAAGTTCTCTTCGCTCAGCCCCGCGTCGGTGATGAGCTTCCAGGCGCGTTGGCCCTGCCCGACGATATCGGCTTCGAGCTGCTGGTTGTAGTCGAGCAACTGCGCCCGAATAGCCCGCAACGCTACCGGCGACAATTCCTGCGCGGCATTGACAGCTTCGTAAAATTGATCGGAGGTCAGGTTGCGACCAAATTCTTTCAGCAGTTCGGGCAACTGATTCCAGCTCTTACCTTCGGTAGCGGTGCTGGTATAATACTCGCTCAGAATGGTTGTAATCTCGTCCATTTCGTCAACGCCTGCCTTTTCAATCAGGTTGTCGATGGCGAGTTCCAGCACCTCATCGGTTTCCATCTCGACCTCGAATGAATAGGGGAGTCCCAGCTCATCCGTAAACGCCATCACAACGCGCTGCGTGAAGGAGTCGATGGTCGTCACCGAGAAATCCGCGTAGCGATGCAGAATGGTTCTGAAGACCGACCGGGCCTTCTGACGAAGTTCAGACTTGGCTATTTCAAACGCATCGGAGCCGGGCGCGTGGGCATACAGTTCAGCGACCAGATCGGTCAACAACGGAAGCTCTTTCCCCCCGGCAATGTCGCTGAGTCGTTCAAGAATCCGGTTTTTCATCTCGTTGGCAGCCGCGTTAGTAAACGTTACTGCCAGAATATGCCGGAAATAGCTGTCCTCGGCCCCTGGCCGTAACGCCAGCTTGAGGTATTCTTTAGTCAGGGTGTATGTTTTGCCCGACCCGGCCGAGGAACTGTAAATCTTAAACATATGGAGGAGCCAGAGAAAGCGAAGAAAGTAGAGACAAGATTCGCTACCCCGGCTTTTCTTCGCTCTTAGAAATTATAGCGCAGCCCAAGTCCTGAGTTCAGATTCAGGAAAAAGGGAGCCTGTAGTAATTCGACGTACAAGCCGGTTTCCAGAAAAAAGGAGTAAGGCTTACCCGCCGGAAAATATTCGACGCCTGCAATCCCCGACCCGCCCAGCGACAGGGCGTTCTCGTATTCGCCGTTCAGCCGGATGGGGTAATACCGTCGGGTGTTGATCTGGCCACCGAAACCGTAATACCCCCGAACGCTTTCGCTCTTGGTCAGGGCTTTGTGCCACAGGTAATGACCCTGAACCGCCAGCCCGACACTCCTGTAGCGGCCCGACCGGTACTTACGCGCGTTACCGTAAAGCCCGCCATAGGTGCCGATGTTGAGGTCGAACGCGCGGTTTTCGCCGAAATACTTGCGGACGTTTACGCCCGCCGGTTCGCCGACGCGAAAGCCCACGGCCCAGTTGTTGTATTGTGCCTGTGCGGTTTTGGGTGTTGCCAGCCAGCCCAGCAGTACCAGCGCTGTCAGTAACCATACTTTTTTCATAAGTAATTTATCAAACTCAGGCATTCGATACCAGTTCCGGCTTCGTTGCCGATTCGCCCGTGCCCAGGGGCAGGTTGTCCGAAATAGGTGCATTGCCATCGTTAGCCGATTTTTTGATCTGCCGGAGGACCGCAAGCAGCCGCTCGTTTTCGGTCCTGGTCCCGACCGTAATGCGCAGGCAGCCGTCACAAAGTTTCACCTTCGAGCGGTCACGAACAATAACCTGCTGCTCGATCAGGTACTCAAACGTTGCTTTAGCATCTGCAAATTGCACCAGCAGGAAATTGGCATCCGACGGGTGAATGACCTGTACTATTGGCAAAGAACGCAGATTTTCGGCCAAAATTTGCCGTTCGGCCAAAATCTTAGCCACCATCTCGTTCTTCGTATTCTCATGACGGAGGGCCTCCAGCGCGAGTGCCTGCGTGGGAGCCGAGATGTTGTAAGGTGGTTTGATTTTGTTCATGACCTGAATCAACTCCTCCGAAGCGAAACACATCCCTAACCGCAGAGCCGCCATGCCCCAGGCTTTTGAGAAGGTTTGCAGCACGACCAGATTCGGGTATTGATCCAGCTTTTCGGTCCAGGAGGGCGTAGTCGCAAAATCAATATAGGCTTCGTCTACAACCACCAGCGACTGCGTAGCCGCTTCGAGGATGGTCTGGATAGCGTCGGGCTGCAGCAGGT
The DNA here is from genome assembly GCF_013127955.1 of Spirosoma taeanense. Lineage (NCBI taxonomy): Bacteria > Pseudomonadati > Bacteroidota > Cytophagia > Cytophagales > Cytophagaceae > Spirosoma > Spirosoma taeanense. Next base: position 3,553,973 of record NZ_CP053435.1, on the reverse strand, counting down.
TCCCCGAGGGGTTGTTGGGCGAACAGAGCCAGATGATTTTGGTCGTCGGCGTAATAGCCGCCAGGACCGCATCCGTATCCACCTGGAAGTCGGGTCGAAGCGGGACTTTCACCACGGCAACGTCGTTGATTGTCGCCGAAACTTCATACATCCCGTAGGTGGGCGGCATAATCAGAATCGAATCCTGACCGGGCCGACAGGTCGCGCGGATAAGCAGGTCGATGGGTTCATCGGAGCCGTTTCCAAGAAAGATCTGCCCCGGCCGAACGCCCTTGATCGGAGCCAGGCGCTGTTTGGTAGCCCCCTGGTGCGGGTCGGGGTAGCGGTTATAGTCGTCCGGCTCGGCGTGATCGGGCGTCTGAAGTTTTGTATCAACGACTGAGCCAAACGGATTTTCGTTGGCATCCAGGAAAACGCCTTCCGTGCCGGTATACTCGTCGCGGGCCGAGGAGTAAGGCGTTAACGTCAGGATGTGCGGGCGGAGAAGCTTATTGAGTTCAAACATAAGGATCGGTTTTGTTAATGGGTTGGCGTAGGACGCCACCGGAACGACTGCGCGTCGACTGCCCGCATGGTACAGAGGACGCCGTTGAGGTGGTCGTACTCGTGCTGAATCAGTTCCGACAGCCCCCAGTCCGTTACGTCCCAGGTCTGTGGTCGCCAGAGTTCATCCCGAAAGCGGAGCGTCAGGCTACGGTGTCGCCGGACCCGCACCAGCAGATTCGGAAAACTCATGCAGTCGTCCCAGAGTTCGTCCTGTTCATCGCTGACGGCCGTCAGTTCGGGGTTAATGATAACCTGTGGCCGATCAACGTTCAGGTAGATAAGCCGCTTCATAATGCCCAGTTGAGGGGCCGCAATGCCGCGCCCGAACTGGTACATTGCCCGAATCTCCTCCATGACGTTGTGCAGATCGGCTACCCAGTCCGGCACCAGCGGCAGTTCTGATTCGAGTACCGGTTCGCAGGATTGGTACAAGCGTGGATCGCCCAGAAGAAGCAGATCGGCGAGGTGTTTCATGCGTTCAGAATCTCGGCCAGCGCAATGACCTGTAAACCGGCGATGTCGGCGAAGTCCGCTGGGTTATTGGTGAGTACGGGTTGATTATGGATTAGTGCCGTTGCCGCAATAATGGCGTCGCCCACGGAGCGTTTACGTTGCTGACGCAGGCGAATGGCTTCGGTGATGACGGCCTCGGTAATAGGGAGTATATGAACGCTGTTCAGATAAGCTTCGAAGATTTGTTTATCCGTAACAGACAATCGACTAAAGCCAAGCACTTCAAGCGTAGAGATTAACGAAACCCGAACGATTTCCTGATTAGCCTGCAGATAGCGGGTCAGCCTGATATACTCCGGCTTGGCTGAGTAAATAATGATGTTGCTATCTAAGATCATTCTTCGCGGCCGTCCAGAATACGATCCCAGCTACGAATCTCCCGCTGCCATTCTGACGGATCACCGAACGAATCGCCCGCCCCGCCCGACTGGATAATTGTCTCCAATACCGAAGCCAGTGATGGCTTTTCAGGACTGGGTTTCTTCTCGATCAGGCGTCCATCCAGTTTGGGTAATAACGACAGCAGTATGGCTTCGTTCTCTTCCGAATTAATTTCGATTAGTAACCGGCTCATGACTTCTTTTTTAGCAAGATAACAAAATCAGGCCGGATTGGCTTCGGCCAGACGCGCCAGCCGCAGACGCACGGCTCGCTTGTGCGCATCGAGCGATTCGGCTTCGGCCATGGCTTCCACCACTGGTCCCAGCGCCTGTAAGCCCTCTGGTGAAATCTGCTGCACAGTGATTTTCTTCACAAAACTGTCCAGCGATACACCACTGTACGCACGGGCGAAGCCGTTGGTCGGCAGTGTGTGATTCGTGCCCGACGCGTAGTCTCCGGCCGACTCGGGGGTGTAGTTGCCCAGGAAAATAGAGCCCGCATTAGTAATCTGTTCGGCAACCGCTTCGGCGTTGTCGACGCTCAGGATTAAATGCTCGGCTGCGTACGCATTGAGCAACTCAATGGCATCCGCCTGACTTTCGACCAGAATCGCTTTGCTGTTTTCCAGCGCTTTAGTGGCCAGCGCTTCTCGGGGAAGTTTGCTCAGTTGCGTCGGAAGAGCCAGATTCACCAGCTCGACCAGTTTCTTGCTGGTCGAAACCAGCAGTACCTGACTGTCGGCGCCGTGTTCAGCCTGCGAGAGCAGATCCGCAGCCACGAAGGCCGGAACCGCCGAATCGTCGGCATAAACGGCTACTTCGCTTGGTCCGGCTGGCATATCAATGGCCACGCCTTCTTTAGCGACGAGCATCTTGGCCGCCGTGACATACTGGTTGCCGGGCCCAAAGATTTTATAAACCTGCGGAATTGACTCAGTGCCATAGGCCATCGCGGCAATCGCCTGCGCCCCACCAACCCGAAACACCTTCGTTACGCCCACCAGGCGGGCCGCGAAATAAATAGCCGGGTGGTTGCTGGGTGTGCAGAGCACCACCTCACGGCAACCCGCCAGCTGCGCCGGAACCCCCAGCATCAGCACTGTGCTGAACAGGGGAGCCGTGCCCCCCGGAATATACAGCCCCACTTTCTCGATACCCACACTTCGGCGCCAGCACACTACGCCCGGCATGGTTTCAATCTTTTCGACAGGCTGCTTCTGCCGTTCGTGAAACAGACGAATGTTCTGGTAAGCCTGCCGGATGGCCGCTTTCAGTTCGTCGCTGAGCTGCTCTTCGGCCGCGTCGAGTTCGGCCCGCGATACCTCAAGTCCACTCTGCGATAAGTCGGTTTTGTCGAACTTCTGCGCCAGTTCAATCAGGGCTGCGTCGCCCTGCTCTCGGACCTGCGCCAGGATGGGAGCAACGACCGCTTCGATCTGCTGGGTCGATTGCACGGGTCGGGCCAGTAACTGAGGCCATTCCGCACGGCTGGGAAAAGAGATGATATTCATGAACGATAAACAATGGATAATGACGAACCGTCCTGGGCGAGGTTATTCATTCGTTTAATAGATCATTTTCTCAATCGGAATCACCAGAATTCCTTCCGCACCAGCGGCCCGGATGGCTTCGATGTTTTCCCAGAATTCGTTTTCGTTTAGCACCGAATGGACCGAACTCCATCCTTCGGTGGCCAATGGCGTTACGGTAGGGCTTTTCATGCCGGGCAGCAGCGCCGTAATCTGGTCGAGGGCGTGGTTCGGCGCGTTCAGAACGATGTATTTGTTGTTCTTGGCCGCCTGCACTGACTTGATCCGGAACAACAGCTTTTCGACCAGGGCCTGCTTATCTTCGTCCAGCTCGGGCCGGGCAATGAGAATTGCTTCCGAACGGAATATGGTTTCCACTTCTTTCAGACCGTTGCTCAGCAGCGTACTTCCCGAGCTAACAATGTCGCAGACTGCTTCGGCCAACCCGATGCTCGGGGCAATCTCAACCGAACCGCTGATCTCGTGGATTTCGGCTCGAACGCCTTCGCCAGCGAGGTAATTACCCAGCAGATTCGGGTAGGAGGTAGCGATGTTCTTTCCGTCCAGACTTTGAATTCCCGTCCAGTCGGTGCCGCGCGGAACGGCGATCGACAGACGGCACTTCGAAAAACCTAACTTATGAATGGTCTGCACGGGACGCCCCGTTTCAACAGCTACGTTCTCGCCGACAATACCGAGGTCGGCCACGCCGTCTTCGACGTAACCCGGAATGTCGTCATCCCGCAGAAACAGGAATTCGGCCGGGAAATTGGATGAAACAGACTTGAGCTTGCCGGTGCCATAGTCGAAGCGGATGCCGCATTCTTTGAAAAGCTGGTACGAATCTTCGCTCAGCCGACCGGATTTTTGTAGGGCAATGCGTAACACAGAAGACATAATGCAGGATAAACAATCAACCGACGGCTGGACACTGACCGCTACGGTCGTAAACTCAGTAAATGAAGATGCAAAAGTACAGGAAAAATGACGGCCCGACGTAACGGACCCGGCGGCTCAGCGGCCGTAATGATGGCGACGATGTCGGAAAGGAGAATCGGTGGCCCGCTGGGAGATCATGGCGCAAAGGTAAACAGAAGCGGAACAATCGCCAAGTGAATGCTGGCTGTATGAATTGATTATGAGCCTGGAAGGAGCACTGGCACGGGGGAACTCTATTGATTTCTGGTTATTTTTTCGTTATATTTGTTTCCAAATCAAGCGGTTTGCTGACCGGGAAAACAAGGTCAGCGTTTTTTAACTTTCACAAACGTTACCTTGACATTTTCCGAATTCAACCTCCACGACGACCTGCTGACCGGCGTGGACGCCATGAACTACCTGAAGGCCACACCCATCCAGGAGATGGCCATCCCCAAAATTCTCGAAGGCAAAGACCTTATCGCCAGCGCTCAGACGGGCACCGGCAAAACAGCCGCCTATCTCATTCCTCTTCTGGATCGTATTTCGCACGCTAACCACGACCATACCAGTACGCTGATTCTGGTGCCGACGCGTGAGCTGGCCAAGCAGATTGACGAACAGGTCGAAGGCTTCGGCTATTTTGTACAGGCCAACAGCATCGCCATCTACGGCGGGGGCAAGGGCGACGACTGGGACAAACAACGTAAAGCCCTCGAAACCGGGGCCGATATTATCATCGCTACGCCGGGCCGGCTGATTGCACATATGCAGCTCGGCTACGTCAACTTCGACAAGATTGACTATCTCGTGCTCGACGAGGCCGACAAGATGCTCGACATGGGCTTCTCGGATGATATCCTGAACATCGTAGCCAAACTGCCTGGTAAGCGGCAGACGCTGCTGTTCTCGGCGACGATGCCCAACAAAATCCGCGAATTCTCGAAGCGCATCCTGACCGATCCCGAAGAGATTCGGCTGGCGGTATCGAAACCGGCTGCGGGCATTGACCAGCAGTTTTACCTGGCCTACGATAACCAGAAGCTGCCCCTGCTGGCGCATCTGATTAAAAACAGTTTAACGCCGGTGCAGAGTATGGTGCTGTTTACGTCGCGTAAGTCGGAGGTAAACGGCATTGTGCGGGCGCTGAGCAAACTGGGCTACGAAGCTCGGGGCATCAGTTCCGATCTGGAGCAGGACAACCGGGAGGTGGTGCTGCGCGACTTTAAAAACAAAGCGTTCCCGATTCTGGTAGCGACCGACGTTCTCTCGCGCGGTATCGACATTGATAACCTGACGCACGTGGTGAACTACGACATTCCGCGCGATGCCGAAGACTACGTGCACCGGATTGGCCGCACGGCACGGGCCGCCACTACCGGCACTGCCATTACGTTTATCAGCGATCAGGATCAGAACCGTATCGTCAACATCGAAAAGCTCATTGAACGCGAGGTGGAGAAGCGGTCAATTACCGAGGAGCTGGGCATGGGCAAGTCGCCTGTGTTTGATCCGAAGCGATTCAGCGGTCTGCGCGGTAAAGGCGGTTCTGGTCGGGGTGGGCGCGACGGTCGCCGGGGCGATGGCTCCCGTAACGGCGAACCCCGTCGGGCAAACAAAGACAATGCACCTACTGGCGAACGGCCAGAAGGCAACCGGAATGACGGACGTCGGGATCGGCGCGGACGCGATGAACGTAAACCACGTCCCGAAGGCATACCTTTAAATACTGACGTCGCCACAAATGGCGTTGAAACAGCGGCAGCCGCGTCGACCCGACCGATCAATGGTGATGGGCCGGCATCCGACAAGCCAAAGCGCCGGAAAAAACGTCGGCGCGGGCCACGGAGCGATCAGTACGACGGACTAAACCGTGAGAATGGACAAAGTCATGCGCCTGTTCCGGTACCTGCTGTCGAATAGATAATTGACGAACAAGATTCTCTAGCACGAAGCAAACCTTCGTGCTGTTTTTTTGCTTCCTTCATGAAGAAACGCTTTCAAAAGGCATGACTACTCTCGTCTCCCGCAGAACAACCTTGCAAACCCGGTTATGAATGTGCCGTTGCCCTATTTTCAGCAGATTGCCCGGATGGATTGCCTTTGCGCAGTCAGTCTGGACAAAAACCAGCTCCGAAGCCCTGGGAAAGCGGGAAAGGAATAAAACGAATCAAAAAAGATGATTGACGGTGTAGATTTAGCAGGGTTTCGCGGAGCGTATTCTGACAGGAATAGCCGTTGGCTGACGAATCAGGTGGTTCCGACTTTCTGAATAAATTACCTGTAATAGTCCTTACTGACAAAATCTTCTTTGGATAAGACAAGTTAAAACGGCGTTAGATTGTGTAATTTTGCCGTTTAATGCCCAATCATCAACTGTTTTCTTCATGTTAAAACACTTCCTGACAGGATTGTTCGCTGTCGGTCTGATCAGTTACGTGCAGGCCCAGGCAACGTTCCCGCGCAATGGTGTTTACGACGAGCGGCCGGGGCTGTATGCCTTCACCAACGCTACGATCGTCGTTGACCCACAGACTACCCTTCAAAATGCTACACTGCTTATTCGTAACGGTCGCGTCGAAGCCGTTGGTACCAGTGTAAAACTGCCCGCCGGAGCGGTTGTGGCCGATCTGAAAGGCAAACGGATTTATCCGGCTCTGATCGACGTTGATTCAGACTACGGGATGGCCGAAGTTCGGGCTGAGCGCCGGGCCTTTACATCCCCACCCCAGTACGAATCCAACAAAAAGGGTGCCTACTACTGGAACCAGGCCGTTCAGCCTGAGAATGACGCCAGCCTGCTCTTCAAAGCCGACGCAAAAAAGGCCGACGAACTACGCAAACTGGGTTTCGCGACCGTTCTGACGCATCCCCACGATGGCATCGTTCGGGGAACGGGCGCACTGGTTACGCTGTCCGACGACCGCGAGAATTCGGTTGTTCTGAAGCCGAACGTAACGGCGCACTACTCGCTCAGCAAGGGCAGCTCGACGCAGACCAACCCAAACTCGGCGATGGGCGCAGTAGCCCTGCTGCGGCAGGCTCTGTACGATGCCGACTGGTATAAACGAGCCGGGAATAAAGAGCAGGCTAATCTCTCGCTCGATGCCCTGAACCGGATTCAGGCGCTGCCTTCCATTTTTGAAGTCAACGACAAATTAGGCGTTCTCCGGGCCGACAAAATTGGCGATGAGTTTGGCGTTCAGTACATCATCAAAGGTATGGGCGACGAATACCAGCGTCTGGACGAAATTAAAGCAACGGGAGCGTCGCTGATTGTGCCGATTAACTTCCCGCAACCCTACGACGTGGAGGATGCCTGGGATGCCGACAACGTATCGATGGCCGAACTCAAGCACTGGGAAATGGCGCCGATGAACACCGGGCGGCTGGCGGCTGCCAATGTTCTGTTTGCGCTGACAACGGCAGGATTGAGAAGCAAAGCCGACTTCTGGGCGAACCTCCGCAAAGCCATTGAGAACGGTTTGCCGGAGCAGAAAGCGCTCGAAGCCCTGACAACCATACCGGCAAAGCTGATTCACGTAGACGATCAGGTGGGGACGTTGCAGAAGGGGCGCGTGGCCAGTTTCCTGATTACATCGGGCAATCTGTTCAGCGCCGATAACGTGATCTATGAAAACTGGATTCGCGGGAAGCAGTACATCGTCAACCAGAAAAACGCGGCCGACCTGCGCGGTACGTGGCAGCTGGCCATCGGCAATCGCTCGAACCTGAAACTGAACATAACGGGTAAATCACCGGAAAAGCCGGAGTATCAGATCCAGGCCGACACCACGAAAATTACGCCGAAGGTAGCCGTGAGCGGAGACCTGATGTCGATTCAGCTGCAGCTCGACAAAACGAAACCGGGTACGACACGTCTGACCGGTTACCGGACCAGCCCGACTTCCTTCAAAGGCGATGGACAAACCCCCGACGGGAAGCCGGTAACGTGGTCCATTACGCGCACGGCGGAGGCCACTGCACCAGCTGCGACAACGGCTGCTACGGCTGCGGTAACGACGATGCCTGCTTCGGCAACGACGGTAATGTTTCCGTTCGTAGGCCTGGGTAACGTTCGCAAACCGCAGCCGCAGACGATGCTGATCCGGAATGCGACGGTCTGGACGAACGAGAAAGACGGGATCGTATCGGGAGCGGATGTGCTGGTGCAGAACGGCAAGATTGCGCAGGTGGGCAAAGGTCTTTCGGCTCCGGCGAATGCGACCGTAATCGACGGAACGGGCAAACACCTGACCAATGGCATTATTGACGAACACTCGCACATTGCCTTGCTGTCGATCAATGAAGGGTCGCAGTCGAGCACGGCCGAAGTCCGCATGGCCGACGTTATCAATAGCGAAGACGTGGATATTTACCGGCAGCTGGCGGGTGGGGTTACGTCCTCGCAGTTACTCCACGGCTCAGCCAATGCCATCGGTGGGCAGTCGGCCCTGGTGAAACTGAAGTGGGGCGAAGCGCCGGACGCCATGCTCATTAAGGGCGCGGACGGCTTCATTAAGTTTGCCCTCGGCGAGAACGTAAAGCAGGCAAACTACCCCAACCCGAACGTGCTGACGCGCTTTCCACAGTCGCGGATGGGCGTAGAGCAGGTGTATATGGACCACTTCACCCGGGCAAAAGAATACGCCAGTGAATGGGCTGCTTATAACAAGCTCAGCGCGAAAGAAAAAGCGCAGACCACAGCCCCGCGCCGGGATCTCGAACTCGACGCACTAGCTGAAATTCTGGCCAAGAAACGGTTCATTACGTGCCATTCCTATGTGCAGTCGGAAATCAATATGCTGCTGAAAGTGGCCGACTCGCTGGGCTTTAAAGTCAACACCTTTACGCACATTCTGGAGGGCTATAAACTGGCCGACAAGATGGCCAAGCACGGCGCGGGCGGTTCGTCGTTCGCCGACTGGTGGGCTTACAAAATGGAGGTAAAAGATGCCATTCCCTATAATGCCGCGCTGATGCACCGGCAGGGTGTAACGGTTTCGATCAACTCCGACGACGCCGAAATGGCCCGCCGGCTGAATCAGGAAGCCGCCAAGACGGTCGAGTACGGCGCTCTGACGGAAGAGGAAGCCTGGAAACTGGTGACCCTGAATCCGGCCAAACTGCTGCACCTGGACAACCGGCTGGGCAGCATTCGGGCCGGTAAAGATGCCGACCTGGTACTCTGGAATGCGAACCCGCTGGCTATTTATGCGCGGCCCGAAAAAACCATCATCGACGGCGCCATTTATTTTGACCTGCAAACCGAAGATGCCAAGCGGGAGGCCATGCAGGCCGAGCGTGCCCGGATTATCCAGAAAATGATTGCCGCCAAAGCGGGCGGAGCCTCGGCCGTTAAGCCAACTTTCAAGCGGGCGCGGATGTGGCATTGCGAAGATGTCGAGGGCGTAATTGCCGAGGGCGAAGAAGGACATAGTCATTAGAAGTCATTCATCGCATAATTCACAGTCCCTAATGACCATCTAATGACTACGAATAATGAAAAAAATACTAATTAGCATACTTACCCTGACCTCGCTTACGAGCTTTGGCCAGAACCCCGCTCCGGCCCGGCCGCAGGCCCGGATGATAGCGTTGATGGGCGGCACGATTCACATCGGAAACGGGCAGGTTATTCCAAACGGAGTGATCGTTTTTGAGAACGGCATCATCTCGAACGTAGCCGACGCGACGACCGTCCGGCTGAACACCAGCACCATGGACGTTATCGACGTAACGGGCAAACACGTTTATCCCGGTCTGATTTCGCCCGCATCGACGGTGGGTCTGCAGGAAATCGGGGCCGTACGCTCGACGGTCGATAAGCAGGAAATTGGCGTCCTGAACCCAAACGTCCGGGCGCTGATTGCCTACAACACTGATTCCGAGATCATACCGACCATCCGGAACAACGGCGTGCTGCTGACGCAGGCCATGCCGCAGGGAGGCACCGTGTCGGGGAGTTCGAGTGTCATGATGGCCGACGGCTGGAACTGGGAAGACGCCGTTCTGAAGCGAGACGATGGTATCTGGCTCAACTGGCCTGCCTACTTCGCCCGTAGTTTCGATATCGTCGATTTCTCGCTGGTCGTTAAGAAAAACGAAAAGCGTTCCGAAACCATCGGTGCGCTTGAGGCCACCTTCGGCGATGCGAAAGCCTATGCGGCCCTGACCAGCCAGACACCTAAAAACCTGAAGCTGGAATCCATGCGGGGCTTGTTTTCGGGGAAACAGAATCTATACATCCGGGCTGACTACGGGAAAGACATCATCGAAGCGGTTCAGTTTGCTAAGTCGTTTGGTGTTCCCAACGTGGTGATTGTGGGTGGCGAAGAAGCCCACCGGGTCGCCAGCTTCCTGAAAGACAACAACGTACCGGTTATTCTGAGTGCTCTGCACCGTCTGCCCAATCGGGAAGACGAAGACGTTGACCTGCCGTATCGCATGCCCGGTATCCTGCAAAAAGCGGGTGTGCTGGTCAGTCTGAGTTATGCTGATGAATGGTGGCGGACGCGCAACCTGCCCTTTCTGGCCGGTACCGCCGTTGGTTTTGGTATCAATGACCGCGAAGAAGCTCTGAAGATGGTAACGTCGAATACCGCCAAAATCCTGGGCGTCGATAACCTCGTTGGAACGCTCGAAAAAGGCAAACAGGCCACCCTGTTTGTGTCGGCGGGCGATGCGCTCGATATGCGGACGAATGTGGTCGAACAGGCGTATGTGCAGGGTCGAAAAGTCAATCTGGACGACCGGCACAAGCGACTCTACAAAACTTATAAAGAGAAATACGAGCAGAAATAAACGATTGGCTGCCCGCTGGCGAAGCACACCAGGGCCGGAAGAGTTAGCTGTTGAGACAAAAGCGGGTCGGCGTTGAGTCGGCCCGTTTTTTTGTGAACTTTGCGCCCGGACAATCTGTCCGCTCGACTTTTATGATTCGTATCTTCCAACAGGACGAAACCGCCGTCCGTAAAATCCGCGACATAGATTCTTTCTCCGACACCGAACGGACGCTCTGGGTGGATCTTCAGAACCCGACCTCGGCCGAAATCAAGAGTGTAGAAGAGAAATTTGACGTAGATTTTCTGAGTCAGCAGGAGCAGCTGGAAATTGAAAGTAGTTCGCGCTACATTGAGGAAGACGATCTGATGATTGCCAACTCCAACTTTCTGGTGCCGGATCAGGAGCAGCGCTACGTAACGGTGCCGGTCAGTTTTATTCTCAAGGACGATACGCTGTTTACCTACCGCAACGCCGACCTCAAATCCTTTGCCGATACGGTCAAGCGTATCAAGTCGCGCCGGGCGGTGTTCAGCGATGGAGCGCAGATCCTGATTTATATTTTTGAATCGCGGATTGATTACGATGCCGACCTGATCGAGATGGTATCGGGCGAAATCAAGGCCATCAACCGCCTGCTCGATCTCGACGCTACGCTGGACCGCGAGATGCTGCTCAATATCAACGATTACCAGGAGCTGACCATGTCGATTCGTGAGAACGTGGTTGACAAACAACGGGTTATATCGTCCATGATCCGCTCGGACGGCTGGTTCAGCGAGGCCGAACAGCAGCGCCTGCGAACGCTGATCAAAGACATTAACTCGCTGATCGATCATACCAACTTCATCTTCGAGCGGCTGGAGTTTCTGCAGAACACGTACCTTGGTCTGATTGACCTGGAGCAGAACCGGGTCGTTAAAATCTTTACGGTTGTTTCGCTCGTGTTTCTGCCGCCTACGCTGCTGGCGAGCATGTGGGGCATGAACTTCGATAATATGCCCGAAATCCACTGGAAATACGGCTACGTGTTTGCGCTGGCGATGATGGTGTTTTCATCAGCGCTGACGGTCTGGATTTTCCGGCGGAAAAACTGGCTATAGACGCAAGCCGTAAACAACCCTGGGCTGCAGGGGTTATTCCGTAAAGATCTGTCAACGATGAATAACCCACTTGAATCAACCTTGCCTCAGGCGATCGGCAGCGGACTTGCCGGGGCCATTGCCCTGAACATTCTGCACGAAACGGTCCGCCAATTTGTGCCCGAAGCGCCCCGCGCCGATATTCTGGGCGAGCGGAGTATCACGAAGGGGTTCCAGAAGGCGGGCAAGCAGCCACCTACGGGCAACAAACTATACGGACTCGCCATGCTCGGCGACGTAACGTCCAATGCGCTCTACTATAGCCTGGTCGGCCTGGGGAAAAACGCGCCCATCCTGACCGGAGCCGCACTGGGCGTTCTGGCGGGCGTTGGGGCCGTAACGCTGCCGGGGCCAATGGGCCTGGGCGAAGCGCCCACTAAACGCACCGAAGCTACGGTCGTCATGACGGTTGGCTGGTATCTGTTTGGCGGTCTGGTTGCCGGGTTCGTCTTTGACCGGCTGCGCCGATCGGCCAGTTAACGGAGCCGGTTGGAAAGGTCTACTAATTCGCCGTTAGTCAGCCTGAAAATGTTCCTGCCCTGGATTAAACGTTAGAAAGTTTTTGTGGTCTAACCCGCAGTAGGTCGCCTACTGACTAAATCAACTGGGTAATGGGCATTCCAAACATCATCATACGACTGGGTATTATGGCCATGCTGGTCGCTGGTCCGTCGCTTATGCAATCGGCCACGGCTCAGCCGGGCTACAGCATGGCTCCGCAAACGTTTTATAATGAGCTGGCTCCGTACGGGCAGTGGCTACGGTATCCCGGCTACGGCGACGTATGGCTGCCCAATGCCGGACCTGATTTTCAGCCCTACGCTACGGCCGGCCATTGGGTCGTGACCGAGTTTGGTAATACATGGGTGTCCGACTATCCATGGGGCTGGGCTCCGTTCCACTACGGCCGCTGGATTTTTGACGGCGCCTATGGCGGCTGGCTCTGGATTCCCGGTTCAGACTGGGGACCGGCCTGGGTATCCTGGCGATCGGGAGGAGGATATTACGGCTGGGCACCCCTCGGGCCAGGCGTGGATATTAACGTAAACATTAACATTCCCGCGCCGTACTGGACCTTCGTGCCGCAGGCTTACATCACCAGCCCGCGCCTGTACAGCTACCGCGTGCCCCGGCCCAACGTGGTGAACATCTACCAGAACACAACGATCATCAACAACATATACCGGATCAATAACCGGGCATACGTGTACGGGCCGCAGCACCGGGATATTGAGTACGCCACTCGACGCAGCGTGCCCGTCTACCGGATCGACAACTTGGACCGGCCGGGTCGTTCGGTGGTGGGTGATAGATCGGTACGTCTTTACCGCCCGGATGCGTCGCGGGGTAGCGGACGGGAGTATGGTCAGTACCAGGATCGGTTCGATAACAGCCCGGGTCCCGCGTACGGCAATAATTCTCCAAACGACCGGCGGGGCAGTTATTCGAATGAAACTTCGCCCTACGGTGGCAACAATCGAACGTATGACAATCGCGCAGACCGGCGCGGTTCGAACCGGGGCGATTATGGCCAACAGTCCGCAGGCGGTTATCCGCAGCAAACCCAGCCCGAACGTCGGTATGAAAGTCCCGAGCGCTCACAGCCGAACGTAAGCCAGCCTAACCAGCCTTATAGCCGGGGACAGCGGTCGGAAGGTAATTACCAGCAGCGAATGCCCGAAAGCCGGGGCGCAGACGTCTATCCGCAGCGGGGTCAGGCGCAGCAGCGATCTCAGGAAGGGGGCCAGCGCGACGTGAATCCGGGCGGGCGCGGTAGTCGGGGGCCACGATAACCAGATAGATTGACAAAAGCTAAAGCCGTCTGTCGTTATGCGATGGGCGGCTTTTTCATTCCAAAAGTCCCAGAGTAGTCGGTTTTAGAAAGCGTCGGAAATCGCCGATAGACGGTACCTTTGTGGGCTATGCGTTATTTTATTGAGCTATCCTACCGCGGAACGGCCTACCACGGCTGGCAAACGCAGGCTAATGGCGTGAGTGTGCAGACAACCCTCGAAGCGGCCCTGAGCCAGCGGCTGCAGCATCCCGTTTATATTACCGGCAGCGGCCGTACCGACGCCGGCGTACACGCCCGGCAGCAGTTTGCGCATTTTGACCGCGAGGAGCCCCTGGCCCTTACAGACCAGCTTGTCTACTCGCTGAACTGCATCCTGCCCGACGATATCGCCATCCGAACAATCTTTCCCGTGCGGGCCGACGACCATGCCCGTTTCTCGGCCATCTCGCGCTATTACCACTACTATATCACCCGCCAGAAGAATGTGTTTGAGCCGGGGCTGACGTATCACTTCCGGCCGGAACTGGACGTAGCGCAAATGAATGAGGCTTGCCGGATACTAATGCAGCACCGGGATTTTAAAAGCTTCAGTAAAGTCCGCGCGAATGTGTCGCATTTCCGGTGTCTGCTTGACTTTGCTTATTGGGAGCGTGACGCCGACGACCGACTAACGTTTCACATCAAAGCCAATCGGTTTCTGTGGGGCATGGTCCGCACCATTGTCGGTACAATGCTCGAAATAGGGCAGGGGCGTATGAATCTGGACCAGTTCAGCCAGTTGATTGAAGCCAGAGACCGCACGGTTGCCGGTCGGGCAGCGCCGGCCAACGGCTTATATCTGGTAGAAGTCGGTTATCCAGCCGAAGTACTGGCGCAGCGGATACTGTTCAGATAGATTAGATTGTCAGGGGCTACTTGTTTTATACAGTAAGACCCATAACGTTACACATCTGCCTGGTCAGGAAGATTCTCCAGATCCCGCTGATCTTGCAGACGGCCCGTTGCCTGTTTATTGCGAATTAAATCGGGTAGGCTAATGAAACTGACTGGAATGGTCTGTACAGTCAGCACGACGCGATTTTGGTAGCACTCCTCAAACGTAACGCCCAGTGTAAAAGTCATCAGGTCAATCCAGCCGTCGTGACGACTAAACGACAGATAATTAGGTACCTGGGTAAAATCAGCATGTTCAAACTCTCCGTTGGTGTATCCATACCGCTCCAGCGCCCTCAACAAACAGGTTGCGTTCTCGTTGCTGGGACGGACGAAAATGTCAATGTCGCCAGTTGTGCGTAGGTAGCCATGGGCAATGACAGCATGGCCACCTAACACCACATACTCAACGCCTTCCTCGTTGAATAGGCGTATTAGATTTAAGTATTCGGGCTCCATTCGTGAGGGGCGGGTTAGCCGGATTGGCGTAGTAGATGGCCTTCGCGTATTGGATTAGTTTTAGCGCGGCTTCTAAACGTTCTTCGGGTGTTTTGGCCCACCAGTACGCTTTGTCGTAAGTGGGTACGTCCTCAAATCGGCTGGATTTAAAAACTCCGTTCGACATATTCTGAGATTAGCAAAACGTAAAGGGTACGTATCACTGCGAGTAGGCAAACAGACCGTGTTAAATGAACCAGACCGACTTCCTAACAGCATTTGTCTGGTTCATTTAACACGCACAAATCAAATTCTAGCCTTTCTTCTGCTCCTTGGCCCAGCCGTCTTTCAGCGTAACAGTCCGGTTGAAAACGGGACGCTCGGCCGTCGAGTCTGAATCCAGGATGAAGTAGCCTTTCCGCATGAACTGGAAGTTGGTCTGCGATCCGCTGCGGGCGGCTTCGACCAGGGCGGGTTCCACAAACGCCCGCACTACTTCCAGCGAATTGGGATTCAGCAGTTCGCGGAACTCCCGCTCGTCGGCGGCCGGGTTCTCGACGGAGAACAGCCGGTCGTAGAGCCGCACTTCGGCCTCAACAGCATGAGGTACCGACACCCAGTGAATCGTCCCTTTTACGTTGATCCCCGACGTATCGGAACCGCTCCGGCTTTCGGGAATGTAGGAGCAGCGCAATTCGATAATTTCACCCGCATTGTCTTTAACGACCTCATCGCACTTGATGATGTAGGCACCCTTGAGCCGGACCATGCCGCCCGGAAACAGCCGGAAGAATTTCTTCGGCGGATTTTCCATGAAATCGTCGCGCTCGATATACACTTCGCGGCTGAACGGCACCCGGCGATACGTCATCGTTTCTTCTTCGGGGTTGTTCTCGATGTTCAGTTCTTCTTCCCGGCCTAGCTCGTAGTTCGTAATAACGAGCCTCAGGGGTTTTTCGTCCAGCACGGCCATGACACGCGGGGTTGTTTTGTTCAGCTCCTCGCGGATGCAGAATTCCAGCAACCCCACATCGATCAGGTTGTCGCGCTTGGCAATACCAATGCGGTCGCAGAACTCGCGGATACTGGCGGGCGTGTAGCCGCGCCGACGAATCCCCGCGATGGTCGGCATGCGCGGATCATCCCAGCCGCTGACGTGACCTTCTTCGACCAGTTGTTTCAGCTTACGCTTACTCATGACCGTATAGGTCAAATTGAGCCGCGCAAACTCGATCTGACGAGACGGGAAGATGTCGAGCTGCTGAATGAACCACTCGTACAGCGGCCGGTGCACTTCAAACTCCAGCGTACAGAGCGAGTGGGTAATATGCTCAATGGCGTCCGACTGCCCGTGCGCAAAGTCATACATCGGATAGATGCACCAGGTATCACCCGTGCGGTGATGGTGAGCGTGCTTGATCCGATACATGATCGGGTCGCGCAGCTGCATATTGGGCGACGCCATATCGACTTTCGCCCGCAGCACTTTCGATCCGTCGGAAAACTCCCCGGCTTTCATTCGGCGGAACAGGTCGAGGTTCTGGTCCACGCTCCGGTCGCGGTACTGATTCATCCGGCCCGGTTCGGTGGGCGTACCTTTCTGAGCTGCGATTTCTTCGGCAGTCGAATCGTCGACGTAAGCCAGCCCTTTCTGAATCAAGGTTTCGGCAAACCGATACAACTGATCGAAGTAGTCTGATGCGTAATACTCATTTTCCCATTCGAAGCCGAGCCAGCGAACGTCGTTCTTGATGGAGTCTACATACTCCGTATCTTCCGTAACGGGGTTAGTATCGTCAAACCGCAGGTTTGTTTGTCCGCTGTATTTATCGGCCAGTCCGAAATTCAGACAGATGGATTTGGCGTGACCGATGTGCAGGTATCCGTTTGGTTCGGGCGGAAAGCGCGTATGCACGCGTCCGCCGTTTTTACCGGCTGCGATATCTTCTTCGACAATTTGTTCAATAAAGTTAAGTGACCCACCAGCATTGCTGCGTTCGTCACGTTCATTGGATTCTTTCGGAGCTTCAGTCATGGCGCCAGGTTGCTGATAAAGCCCCGAAATTACGGCGATTGGGTGGGTTTGACAAACGTAATCGGGGACGGGGCGTAATCGTACGCATAGAATTTAGGGCGTTGCCGAACAAAAGGCCCCTTTTCAGTAGTTCAGAGATAGTACACGCTGTTGACTATCCGTCAGCGCGGGTCAGGTTGGCTTTTGTTCTGTTATGAAAAACTGCTGGTTTGTATTCCTCTTTGTTCTTCTCCATGGCCTTTCCTGTGACGTAATAGCACAGAAAACCCCCGATTCTTTAGCGAGACAGGCCTATTTGCCGGATTGCATTCAATATGCTCTGGACAACCAGCCCCTCATCCTGCAATCGGTTATTGATCAGGAGATTGCGGATCGTACCGTGCGCAGTGCGCTGGCGGCCTGGTATCCGCAACTGGGCGCCGGCTACAATCTTATCCACTACCTGAAACTACCCGTTACGCTTATTCCGGACGTTACGACCGGTGAGCGACGACCGGTATCACTGGGGGCTAAAAACACGTCTACGGCTTCGTTCTCGCTGACCCAGAGTATCTTCAGCCGGGATCTGCTGCTGGCCAGCCGAACGGCCGATACCTACCGTGTGCAGGCCAGTCAGGCAACGGTCAGCAACAAAATCGACGTGGTGGTCAATGTCAGCAAGGCGTTTTATGACGTAATCCTGACCCAGCGGCAGGTCGAGATTCTGGGCGAAGATATTACGCGGCAGCAGCGAAGCCTTCAGGATGCCACGAATCAGTATCTGAGTGGCGTAGTCGACAAAACCGACGCCCAGCGTGCCCGGATTGCGCTCAACAACACCCGGGCGCAGCAGAAACAGTACCGCGATCTGGTCGGGGCGAAGATGCAGACGCTGAAACAGCTCATGGGCTACCCGCCGAATTCACAGCTCACCCTGACGTACGACACCCTGCAACTGGCAAACGAAGTGATGCTGGACACAACCCTGCTCGTGAATCCGCAGAACCGGATTGAATATCAGCTGCTGCAAACGCAGGGACAACTCCTCGAAGCCAACGTTCGCTACAATCGCTGGGCCTACCTGCCCACGGTGAACGCCAACGCCAACTATAACCTCCTGTACCAGAGCAACGTCTTTCCGCAGCTATATAACCAGACATTTCCCAACTCACTGATTGGTCTGTCGGTGGCACTGCCGATTTTTCAGGGTGGCCGACGAATCCAGCAACTGAAAATTGCCGAATTGCAGGTTCGGCGGTTGCAGTGGGATCTGGCGGCTCTGTCGAGTGCGGTCGACGCGGAATATGCGCAGGCGCTGTCGAACTATAAAGGGAATCTGGCGAACTACCTCGCCCTGCGCGAAAATCTGGCGCTGGCCGAGGATGTTTACCGAATCATTAACCTGCAATACCGTTCCGGCGTAAAGACGTATCTGGACGTAACCGTAGCCGAAGCCGATCTGCGAACGGCCCGGCTGAACGTATTCAACGCACTGTATTCCGTGTTGATTAGTAAGCTGGACGTACAGCGGGCGCTGGGCCTGATTCGATTTTAAGACAAGTCAATAAAGACAATTCTAGATACCTGAAAAGACTTTCGGGAGCGAGTAGAGTAACGGTACTATGAAAAACCACATCAAGTTTATCTTAATTGCCGGTGGCGGGTTGTTTCTGACGGCCTGCGGGGAGAAAAAAAATGATCAGCAACAGCAGGCTCCTCCACCAACGGCCGTTACGGCCGTGCGGGCGATCAAAGGCAATGCAACTTATTATGACGAGTTCCCGGCCACGGTAACGGCTCTGCGAGAAGTAGAGATTCAGCCGCAGGTATCGGGAAATATTACGGGGATTTTCTTTGAGGATGGGCAGCGCGTACGGAAAGGGCAGAAGCTGTACACCATTGATCCGCAGCAGTACCGGGCGGGATACGACCAGGCGGTGGCGAACCTGAACGTGCAGCGGGCGAACCTCAACCGCGCCCAGAAAGACGCCGACCGCTATAATACGCTTGCGCAGCAGGACGCCATTGCCCGGCAGGTGGTAGACAACGCGACGGCCACTCTCGAAGCAGCCCGGATGCAGGTTGCCGCGGCTCAGGCCAACATCCGGCAGGTGGCCACCAACCTTAAATACACAACAATCTACGCCCCTCTGGACGGTACCATCGGCATTTCGCAGGTGCGGCTTGGCGCGGCAGTAGCTCCCGGCTCGACGCCCCTGAACACCATCTCGGCCGATGATCCGGTTGCGGCCGATATTCAGGTCGATGCAACGCAGATTCCGCGGTTCCTGAGACTCCAGAACCAGAAAAAGGCAGCCCGTGATTCTACGTTTATTCTCATGCTGCCCGACGGCAGTCAATACAAATACCCCGGCGAGGTCCGTATTGTGGACCGGGCCGTTGATCCGCAGACCGGCACGCTTCGGGTCCGGATTGCATTCCCTAATCCGGATAAGGAACTGAAAGTTGGTCTGAACGGCAATGTGCGGGTGAAAAACAGCACCGATCAGCCGCAACTCCTGATTCCCTATAAGGCCGTAACGGAGCAGATGAGCGAATTCTTCGTGTTTGTGGTTGGTGACAGTAGCAAGGTGACTCAAAAAAAGGTAACGCTCGGGGCCCGTATCAACGATAAGGTTGTGGTTCAAAATGGCCTGAACGAAGGTGAGCTGATTGTAACGGAGGGTACTCAGAAGATCCGGGAAGGGGCCGTTGTAAAGGTAAGTAATTTGTGATTGAGCGAATGAATGATTGAGTGAAATACCAGATCACTCAATCATTCATTCGCTCAATCGCTCAAACAAGAGATTATGTTCGCAGAAATATTCATCAACCGACCTGTTACGGCCATCGTGGCGTCTGTCGTCATTGTGGCACTGGGCGTGCTGTCGCTGCTGAGCCTGCCTGTCAGCCAGTACCCTGACATTACGCCCCCGGTGGTTCAGGTAACCGGTACCTATACCGGTGCCGATGCGCAGACGGTGGAGCAGACCGTTGCAACCCCCATCGAAACCCAGGTGAATGGAACACCGGGCATGAGTTACGTGCAAACCAACGCGACGAACGACGGCCGCATGAGTATGAACGTAACGTTCGACGTCGGCACGGACGTAAACATTGCCGCGCTGGACGTGCAGAACCGCGTTGGTATTGCCGAGCCGCAGTTGCCCGAAGAAGTGAACCAGCTGGGCGTAACGGTCCGGAAACGGAACCCGTCTTTGTTTATGCTGGTGGCGATTTATTCGCCGAAGGGCACTCACAACGTCTCGTTTCTGGATAACTACGCCAACATTTATATCCGCGACGCTCTGCTGCGGGTACAGGGCGTGGGCGACATTTTCAGCCGGGCTGATGATTTCAGTATGCGGATCTGGCTGAAGCCCGACCGTCTGGCTCAGCTCGGCATTACGTCCGATGAGGTTGTGGCCGCTTTGCAGGAGCAGAACCTACAGGTGGCCGGTGGGTCCATTGGTGGATCGCCACAACCGTCGACGCAGGCGTTTGAGTACACCGTCTTCACCAACAGCCGGCTCAGTAAAGAAGAGGAATTTAACAATATCATTGTCCGCAGCGATCCGGCGCGGGGTTCGCTGGTGTATCTGAAAGACGTAGCGCGGGTGCAGTTAGGCAAGTTCTCTTACGCCAGCAACTCGTTTGTGGACGGCAAGCGGGCGGCTTACCTGCTGGTGTATCAGCTGCCCGGCAGTAACGCCCTGGCTACGGCCGAAGGCGTCTATGCCGCAATGGAAAACCTGAAAAAAAACTTCCCGAATGATATTGAGTACGTCGTTCCCTTCGAATCGGTATCGGTTATTCAGGTGTCGATTTCGGAGGTGGTTAAAACGCTGCTCGAAGCGCTGGTACTGGTGGTGCTGGTGGTGTTTCTGTTCCTGCAAAGCTGGCGGGCTACGCTCATTACGCTGCTGGCGATTCCGGTCTCTATTGTCGGCACCTTTGCCCTGTTCGTGCCGCTTGGCTTTACCATTAATACGCTCACGCTCTTTGCGTTCGTGCTAGCTATTGGTATTGTTGTGGATGATGCCATTGTGGTCGTGGAGGCCGTCCAGGCCAACATCGACAAAGGAAAATCACCGAAGGAGGCTACGCTGGATGCTATGCGCGAAATATCGGCGCCGGTTATCGCCATCGCCCTGATTCTGGCGGCCGTGTTCGTGCCGGTCGGTTTTATACCGGGGATTGTCGGACGGCTGTATCAGCAGTTTGCCATCACCATCGCCGTTTCAGTGCTGATTTCGGCCTTTGTCGCTCTGTCGCTTACCCCGGCACTCTGTACGATCCTGCTTCGGCCCCAGCATATCGACGAAAACGCGAAAGGGCTGAACAAGTTTTTCTATAAGTTCAACCAGTGGTTTGAGCGCGTCACGACCCGCTACTCGAATGCCGTTCAGCGGCTTATCAAAGCTACTCCGCTGGTCATTGTTGGGTTGATTGTGCTTTACGTCGGAACGGGTCTGCTGTTCCGGGCCAAGCCGACAGGCTTTATCCCGACGGAAGATGAAGGACGTCTGATTGTAACCTACGAAATTCCCGAAGCAGCTTCAACTGCGCGCAGTCTGGTGGTGCTTAACCGCATCATGCAAACCCTGAAACAGCAACCTTATGTAGCCCACTTCTCTGCCCTGGGTGGATTGAACGCCATTACGTTTGCGTCGAAATCAAACAGCGGAACGGTGTTTATTCAGTTAAAACCGTGGGCAGAGCGGAAGGAACGTGATATGCAGGCCGATTCGCTGGTTGGCAAGCTCCAGCGGGCGCTGGCGGATCTGAACGACGCTCGGCTGCAGGTGCTTCAGCCACCGGCTATTCCGGGGCTGGGCCAGAGTTCGGGCTTTACCTTCGAGATTCAGCAGCGGGAGACCAACGACGACGTCCGGGCGTTCGACGGTGTCGTGCAGAACTTCATTGCCGAAGCCAACAAACGACCGGAGATTGGGCGGGCGTTTACGTACTTTACGGCCAAAACACCCGCCTACCGCGTTGAAGTGGATCGCGAAAAAGCGAAGAAGCTTGGTGTTTCGGTGAGTAATGTGTACAGAACAATTCAAACCTATCTGGGTAGTCAGTACGTCAACGACTTCATTATTTACGGGCGTAAATTCCGGGTTGTCGCGCAGGCCGATACGTCTTATCGAACCGATATAAAAGGGCTGAACCAGTTCTACGTCCGCAATTCGGGTGGGCAGCTGATTCCGATCAGTACGGTCATCAAGACGAGCATTATCGAAAACGCTCCGCTGATTTCGCACTTCAACCTCTTCCGTTCGGTCGAGCTGAACGGGGGCGCCAAGGCCGGTTACAGCAGCAGCCAGGCCATCGACGCCCTGCGTGAAGTGGCCGATAAGGTGCTGCCCGCCGGGTATTCCTATGATTTCTCGGGACTAAGCCGCGAAGAGATTAACGCGGGTAACAGCTCGGTCTTCATTTTCGCGCTGTCGATTGGGTTCGTCTTTCTGTTCCTGGCCGCTCTCTACGAAAGCTGGTCGGTGCCATTTTCGGTCCTGCTGTCGGTGCCCATTGGCGCGCTGGGGGCTATTCTGGCCCTGACGCTGTTCCCGTACCTGAACAACAACATCTACGCGCAGATTGGGTTGATTACGCTCATCGGTCTGGCCGCTAAAAACGCCATTCTGATTGTGGAGTTTGCCAAGGAGCGCGTCGACCGGGGCGAAGATCTGCTGGAATCCACCATTGAGGCCGTGCGGCTTCGGCTGCGCCCGATCCTGATGACCTCGCTGGCGTTTATTCTGGGTGTGTTTCCGCTGGCCATTGCCAGTGGCGCGGGTGCTGTGGCGCGGGTCACCATTGGCCGGACGGTACTGGGCGGGATGCTGGCGGCTACTTCGCTGGCCATTTTCATCGTGCCGGTGTTATACGTGAGCATCACCCGGCTGGCCTATGGAAAGAAAGGGCTGGAGCAGCTTAAAAAGAACGCCGATCAGAAAAAGGCTGAGGAGAACCAACCGGAAGAGCAACCGCAGATGGTCGATAAGTAAGCTGTTGCGCCGGCATTTGCGCTGAATAAACCGAGTCTATGAAAACCATCGACACCGACGTGCCAGCCGAGAAACCGCCTACTATCTGGCAGGCTTTTTCGGTGAGTATGTTCAGAGCCGTGTGGATTGCTGCGTTTGTTTCCAACATTGGAACCTGGATGCAGAACACGGCTGGTGTATGGCTTATCACGACCTTATCAACCTCATCGGTGTTGGTTGCCCTGATGCAGACGGCTACGAGCCTGCCCGTGTTCCTGCTGAGTATTCCGGCGGGCGTCATTGCCGATTTGCTGGACCGTCGTCGGCTGCTGCTGGTGACCCAGTTGTTCATGGCAACTGCGGCTCTGACCTTAGCGCTGATGACGTTGTCGGGCGTGTCAACAAGCTGGTCGGTGCTGTTTCTGACGTTTGTACTCGGGATTGGTGCGGCTTTCAACGCGCCGGCCTGGCAAACAGTAGCTTCTGAACTGGTACCACGTAACCTGCTGCCTGCAACCCTGACGCTCAACGGCGTTAGTATCAACGCGGCCCGCGCCGTTGGCCCGGCGGTGGGTGGGCTGATTATCGCTTACTACTCACCGGGCTACGTCTTTCTGCTGAATAGTCTGTCGTTTCTGGGAACGTGCTGGGTGCTGTACCGCTGGCGACGCCCGGCTGTGCTGTCGAATCTGCCGAGCGAAAATTTCGTCAATGCCCTGCGGGCGGGACTGCGTTACGTCCAGTTTTCGCCATCGATTCATGCCATCCTCATTCGGGCGTCGGCATTTACGTTTGGGGCCAGTGCTTTGTGGGCCTTGCTGTCGCTGGTTATTGCCCGCAAATTTCAGCTCGAAGCGGGCACTTACGGTACCCTTCTATCGTGTCTGGGCGCCGGGGCCGTCAGTGGTGCGCTACTGATGGATTCCATCCGACGGATGCTGACCACCAACCGGCGGATTCTGGTAGGGCTGTTTGGCTTCGCGCTGGCGACGGTGTCGCTGGGCGTGCTGCCTTCCGTGACCTTTCTTTATCCAATCATGTACGTAGCCGGCGTTTGCTGGCTGTTGACCCTGACCAGTTTCAACGTATCGGTGCAACTCAATTTGCCCAAGTGGGTGCAGGCGCGGGTACTGAGCATTTACCTGCTCGTCTTTCAGGGCGGCATGGCGTTCGGCAGCTTGATCTGGGGTAGTGTGGCCAGCCGGTTTGGTCTGGAAACCGCGCTCGGAGCTGCAGCCGGCTGGTTGCTGTTGAGCACGCTGCTGGCGATACCGTTTCCGATTAACCAGGGGGAACAGTTAAACCTGGCGCCAGCCAACACTTGGACTGACCCCGACAATCTGGCCAGGGTTGATCCCGAAGAAGGACCGGTAGTGGTCATGATTGAATACCGCATCAATCCGGCTACACTACCCGCCTTCCTCAAAGCGGTCGAAGACCTGAAACGAGTCCGGCTGCGGGACGGCGCCTTGCGGGTTGGGGTGTTCACCGATATAGCCCAGCCCGAACGGCAGGTCGAGTTCTTTACGGTTGCTTCCTGGGGCGAGCATCTGCGCCAGCATCAGCGGTTTACGCAGGATGATGTTGCCGTTGAGCGCATGGTCCGTCAGTTTCATGTCGGCCCGAATCCTCCGCTTGTTACGCACTTCGTAGCCCAGACGGATAAGTTAACCGAACTGGCCGCGCCCATTGCCGTGCCGGATTCGGTAACGCTCGAAGGTCAGTGAGTGTGCAGGTACCAGTCCGGCTTGCTGGGTCAACTCAGGGATTTGGCCAGCGACTGCCAGGACTGGTTCAAAAGGCTGTCAACGTGCTGCCAGTCGGATTCGGTAATGGCCTCACCTTTGTGATCGCGGAACACCATGGCTTCGGTTCTTAACTGACCGTATTTTAAACAGCTGGCAACGGGAATGTGGTACAGGTCCGCGGCTATCTGCGCCTGCAGGGCGGCCCATTCGGCGGGTGGGTGTTGCTTACGTTCGCGTCGGATTATCCACCACTCCAGTTCGTTGCGGGCGGTGGCCGTTACGTTCAGCGGCTGGTCGCTGAGATTGCCGATAGCCGTATAGAACGCTTCCAGATCGGGTAAGGCCTGGTTATAATCCAGACGACTACTGCCGTTCTTAAAGAGGAAAGCGGCCTTGGCGGCATGGTAGGCGATAATAAATGACCGCCAGAACGGAGCATTCATCTGCTCCCGAATGAGTCTGGCCGACTGCCAGAACAGTAGCAGCGGTTTTTTCTCGTAATAAGACCGCCACATGGCGCCGTCCAGTCGGGCAACTTCTTCAGGTTCAAAATGCCGCAGATTAACCTGTCGGGGTATCAGCAAATCAGTTAACACCCAACCGGCGAGTGCCAGCGGAATCAGGAAAACCAAACACCGTTTCATGATCGGTAAGAGGTTCTGGAAATGATCACAATAATTGATTGTTCGTTCGATTATGCGGGAAGGTTGGTTTAGGCGGGTTCGGCACATGGACCTCGCCCCGGCGTCGGCGCAGTTCAAGGATAAGACTTTCCAGTCCTTTCCGCATTGCCCATTCGTGGTTCATCGAAAAAACAGGTTTTAACAACCACGAGAACTTCTTCAAAAGCGGCTTCTGGGCTTCGATCCGCCAGTCGTAGGTGACGTGCGTACCCGACTCTTCGGGCGTAAAGGTCCAGATGCCCCGCCCTTCAAAATCGCCATAGGCTTCGAGTGAAAAGCCCTGGGGAAAACTCGTGTGCGTTACCCGGAATGTCCAGCGTAACGTATAGGGCAGCCAGCCTTTGGTGAACAGTTCCACTACTTTCCCGACTCCGCCGGGTTGCCCTTTTTCACGCACGTTTACGTCGAGATAAACTGAGGGCCACCACTGCGGCAGTGAATTGACATCCTCAAGCGTCCGATACACCTCTTCGGGCGAAGCGGCAAGGTGCCAGTGCGTAACAAAATGATAAGCGTTCGTATTAGATTTCACAGCTTCTTTAAATCGGCTTCCGTATAAACAGGCGTGGGCATGGGTGTATCGCTTTTGAGGTTAAGCCGGTCGCGGGAAGAGAACATACGCCCGGCTTTCTCGACTTTCGGGGCAAATTGCAGAAAACCTACGTTGTCAATGTTTAAATAGACGCCTTCCATACCGCCTTTCATGCAGTAGGCCTCGTGCCAGAAGCGCGTACCCTGCGGGTCTTTCATAAAATCTTTCCACCAGCCCTGATGCGGCAGGGCGCGTGTCCAGTTTTCCATGGATTCGAAATCCCGCCAGTACTGACGCATACCGAGATGGAGCGGGGCAAAGCCAAAAAACAATTGTTCGTGCCGCAACAGTCCTTCGGGCTTAGCATCCACCGCTTTCTGAATCTGCGGACCGATTTTGAACATGGTTCGAAGCCCTTTGAACGAATCGTGGGTCATGCCGAGGTAAATAACAACCAGGTTGGGGTAGCTGTCGAGGTCAGCTGCGAGTTGTACGGGTTTCATAGTTTGAAAGGGGTATAGGAGTCGTTTCGGGAAAGGCAGAACCGGCCGGATAAATCTCAGGTTCTGTTTTGTATGAAATTTACGAAAACTCTTGGCAAACAAGTGCTTACGATTGATTGTCAAGAGTTTTCGTAAAGGGGCTCCGTACTCTGGCACGTCAGCGTTTTAAGCCGTCGATTATCCGCAAAATAGAGCCTGGTGGCCTAAGTGCCGAATACCAAAACCTGCCTTATCGACCAATTTCTGATATTGCTCAGCATCGACGGTTGGTCTGCAGAAAAGAGGATGGTACGGTCAATGGTAATCTATTTGACGGCTACCGTTACGGCCTGCGGCTTATCCATGATTTCTTTGCTGAAAACAATCTTACCATCGCGCACAACGAAGTGGTGGATAACCGTCACTTTAAACGGCTTTGGCGAGCCTTTCAGCTTATATTCGGTGTTAATGAACGTAACGACATCATCGCCATCGGCCAGGAAGCGGTACGGCTGAAACTTGGTGATCTGCACGTTAGTGGCCAACGCTTTGAAAAACGCGGCCAGCTCAGTTTTGCCTTTGTAAACCCGGGCGACAGCCGCGGAAGGGCTCTCCGACGTATCCCAGACCACATCGTCGGCGCAGGCTGCGAGGATACCCGCAATATCGCCCTTGCCAAACAGTGCATAGCCGTTCATAACGACCGCCGTGTTCGGATTAGAAAAACTGTGGAAGCCAATCTGGTCCAGCACGGCGTTGGGGTTATTGGCCCAGTGGGCGGAGATTTTACCGCTCTGATCAAATTCCAGGATGTCCACATCGTTCCAGATCACGGGTTTTCCCGTCGCCGGAATCATCCCGATCGCACCTTTCTGCGTGCCTTTAAAGGTATTCTGCACGTAAACTTTGTTGCCGTCGGCGGCTATGCCACTTACGATAACCGTGTAATCGGGAAAGGCACTGAAGAAATCTTTTAAGCCTGCTATAATGGCCGCTTTGCCCTGAACAGGCGTTGGCCCAATACCATAGTCGATGGCATTGTCGGCGATATACGTAATGAATTTGTCGAGGTCGCGCCTGGCAATGGCCTCATATGCCTCCCGGGTAAGCTTTTTGTTTCGTTCCTCGAGAGAATCTGCCACTAAAGCCGATTCTGTCGGCGACGTTCGTTTCCGGGCCAGAATGCTGTCGAAGTTGTCGGCGTTGGCTGTGCCCTGAGCCATCGTCAGACCCGTTGCCAGTAAAGCGGTTAAAAGAATAGACTTTTTTGTGCTGTTCGTTTTCATTGGATTATTGATTAAGGGTTTGAGAATACAATAGCATCAGGCAGCCGTCATGACCCGCCAGAGAATTCGCGGGTGAAACAGCGATGTGGGCGGCTTCAACAGGCTCATCACCCGCAGGAAAGCCGCGCAGACTACCTCGTCGCGCAGTGTAGCGCGCTGAACGCGGGAAACGTATTTATTGAGAAAATCGACGGCAGCGGGTTTTGGACCTTCGGTTTCCGGATAGCGGAAGTCTTCGCCCACTGTCAGTTGCCACGGAATGTCCACGACTTTGGCGGCCCGCTGGAAAAAAGTTTTCGCCAGCTTCTCGTCGGAAGGGTTGTCGGCAAGAAGCCTGTCCAGAGCAGCGGCCTGCATCGTGGCCGACGTCATGCCCTGGCCGTAAGTAGGGTTGAAGCTGGAGATGGCATCGCCCAGGACCAGATAGCCCAGCGGAAACCGGTTCAGACGTTCATAATGACGGCGCAGACTCGACGGGAACCGGTACGGAATGGGATCGGAAAGCGGTTCACTGCGGCTGATGATGTCATAAATATCGGTAGCCGGCAGACTCCTGGCGAATTCCAGAAAACCCGGTTCATCGACCGGGGCGCTGTCGCCATGCCAGCCACCGACGGTTACGACCCAGCGATTTCCTTCGACGGGGAACAGACCACCAAACCGCCGTTCGCTCGGGGCAGCAGGCGTGCAGAGAATCCAGTGGTTTGTCAGGCGGTCGTTCGGGTCGCGTTCATAGATGCGGGTCGTGTAGCCTACTTTTACTTTAACCTCGCTGACGGGCGGGGCGTCGTAGCCCAGCTCGCCCAGCCACTGCGGGCTTCTCGAACCCCGCCCTGTTGCGTCGATCACCAGATCGGCGGTCAGCGAGTCCAGTTGCCGGCTCGTCTTGTGCAGCACGGTTAGGCCGGTTACCCGTTGCCGGTCGGCGTCGGTGTCCAGACGTTGTACCGAACAGTTGTCGATTAGTTGAACATTGGGCAGAGCCAGCACGCGCTCCCGGATGAGGTGCTCCAGCAGCGGGCGGCTCATCGTAACGGCGGGCAGATTCATGTCGAAACTTTTCCGGTAGCCGCCGTGGGTGAACCAGGTCATCGTATTGGCAAAATCGCACACGTTGGCACCGGCGTCGGCCAGGGCTTGCCGGAGGTCCGGAAAATAATCCATCATAATCCGGAAGCCACCGGGCAGCAGCCCGTGCAGATGGCGGGTCTGAGGTTGGCCCTGCCGCGATTCGGGCTGACGGTTCACCACATCCCGTTCGATCAGGGTTACCTTCTGAAAATGGTGGCTCAGGGCGCGGGCGGTCATGAGTCCGCCGAGGCTGGCACCCATCACAATTGCATGGGCGCGTGGCTGGTTTGCACGGGAAGTCATTGTTGCTAAGGGTTTAGGAATAGAAGGTTATGCCGGTACAGTCGTAGCTGCTTTAGCCGCCTGAATGTGTTTGAACGTATCCGTGTAATGGCGCAGGCGGGTTACTTTTCCTTCGTCGTTGAAGGTCCACAGGTGCATTTCCTCGTCGCGGAAGCTCGTCGCCAGGGCCGAGGAAGCCGTTTCGACGATGATCTCGGCGGCTACCTGATTGCCACCTGCCATGATGGATAATACCTGAAAATCGGTAAGGTTCAACTGGCCCACGATACTGAAAAATTCAGGTACTGCTTCTTTCCCCTGGCGGGCTTTCAGCCAGGGGACGTTCTGTTGCTGAGCCGAGTTATCGGCCCAGGATTCCCATTGCACATCGTCGGCAAGGTGGTCCAGAATAGCTGGGATGTTCCCCTGTCCGAAGGCTTCGTAAATGGCCTGTACGATTTCTTGATTTGTTTTCATGATTGGCTGGTTCAACGGGTTTAGTTCGTCGCTGACGATGCAAAGTTCGCTTGCTAAACCGCTGTGAATCAATCCCGTAAAAGCAGGGATTTTTTCTCCCCGAAAAAGGGGATTTTGCGGTGAAGGCTTGGAAGAGACCTAAAAAGTGAAAAACTTGACTGGAAATAAGCCCGAAGCCGATGCGACCACGTATCCTCTCTCTGTTCCTGCTGATGGGCCTGACCGCCCGGCTTTGCGCGGCCCAGTCTGAGGCCCGCCGGGACAGTCTGCTGCGCATTCTGGAGCAGGCCCGGACCGATTCGGCCCGGGTGCAGACCCTGCTGGATATTGGCAAGCTGTATTACACGGCCACTGAGTCGCGCCCCTGGATCGACAAAGCCATGGCCCTGAGCCGCAAAACCAATTACGCGCTGGGCGTGGCCAACTGCCTCGCCAACTACAACTATTACCTGTACATCGAAGGGAAGTATGATCAGGTCTTGAAGAACTGCGATACGGCCATCCGTCTGGCCCGCCCCCTGAAAGCGCATAAAACGCTGGGGGCCTTGTATAACTACATTGGTAACGTGCACACTGCCAAAGGTGAACAGCGACTGGCCCTGGAAAACTATCTGAATGCCCTAACTGAAGTGAATCAGGCGGTAGTGCCGGTTCATTTCCCCATTACCATTGAAGGCAATATTGTTAAGCTGTACATTGATCTGCGGGAGTACACCAAAGCCCTTACGTATGGCCTGCGGGTGATTGAGCGGGCCGAAAACGTAGGAGCGATCAACGCGGCCGGTTATAACTGCCAGCGCGTTGGAGAGATCTATCTGGTGCTGAAACAACTCTCTAAAAGCCGCTATTATTTTCAGAAAGGACTGCGGTTCGCCCGACAAACCCAGGACCCGTATCTGGAAGCATCTCTGCTGTCGAATCTGGCCGATATTTTCAGCCATGAAGGCAATGTCCCCAAAGCCCTTGACTATTACGATCAGTCGCTGAAACTGGCACGTGCCAACCAGAATCATGAAATCGAAATGTGGGCGCTGCACGGTATTGCGCTGGAGCATTACTGGAAAAAAGAATGGGAACCGGCCTACGACCTAACCCAGCAGGCGCGTCAGATTGCCGAGAAAAACCAGTACAACGAGTACGTAACGAACCTGTATCTGCTACTGTCCGATATTGAAATCGGTCGTGGGCGACTGCGGGAAGGTGACCAGTGGCGACAGAAATGGCAGGACATCCGTACCCGAATCAGCAACGAAACGGTACTGCGGGCAACGCAGGAGCTTGAAACCCAATACCAGACCAGGCAGAAGACGGCGCAGATCAGCGCCTTACGTCAGCAGCAGCAGATTCAGCAACTGTCGCTCCAGCGAAAAAATCTGTTGATTGCGGGGCTGGCGGCCTTGCTGGTCTTACTAGGCATCATTGGCAGTTTGTATTACCGAAACACCCGGAACAAACAGCGGCTGGCCGAACAGGCGCATCAAATTAGCGAGCAGAAAATCAAACAGTTAGAGCAGGAAAAGCAACTGTCGGCCGCCGAAGGAATTCTGCGGGGACAGGAAGAAGAACGGAGCCGACTGGCCCGCGACCTGCACGACGGTCTGGGCGGTATGCTGTCGGGTATCAAATCATCTCTTATGGCTATGAACGGAAATCAGATTATTCCCGAGGCAGCGGCACAGACGTTTGAACGGGTTATCGACAATCTCGAAACCTCAATTCAGGAACTGCGCCGGGTGGCCCGCAACATGATGCCCGAAGCGCTGGTTCGCTTTGGGCTGAAAGACGCCCTGCAGGATTACGTCGATTACCTGAATCGGCCGGGCGGGCAACAAATTGATTACCAGACGTTCGGATTGAGCGAACGGTTGCCGCAAGCCACCGAAATTATCGTATTTCGAATTGTGCAGGAACTGCTCAACAACGTCCAGAAACACGCGGGGGCCAGCCAGACGCTCGTGCAGCTCATTCGGGATGGCGAACGCTTCCACCTGACGGTCGAAGACAACGGCAGGGGGTTCGATACGGCCAATCTGGCTCAACAGCAGGGAATCGGCTGGCTCAATATCCGCTCCCGGGTCGATTACCTGAACGGTACGCTGGAAGTTGAATCAGCTCCCGGAAAAGGGACGGCGGTTCATGTTGAGTTTATGGTTTCCTAATCGTTCAGGGCCATTCATTGCTGACAGCCGAATGATCCTGAATGCCTACCAATAGACGCGAAGCGAATGACGAAGATTCTGATCGTAGATGACCACCCGATGGTCATTGAGGGCGTAAAGGCCCTGCTGGCCGCTGCCGACAGCGTTGAGGTGGTCGGAACGGTGAACGATGCCTTTTCGGCGATGGCGTTCCTCAAAGCCAATCGCGCCGACGTAGTGCTGCTGGATATAAACCTCCCTGATCTTAGCGGCATCGACCTCTGCCAGAAATTGAAAGCCGAGTTTCCGACCCTGAAAATTCTGGCGATGAGTACCTTCAAGGAGCGGAGCTACATCACCCGCATGATCGAGCAGGGCGCGTCGGGTTACGTGCTGAAAAGCGTATCGAGCGATGAGCTGATCGAGGCCATCCGGCAGGCGCAGGCCGGGCGCATGTATCTGAGTCAGGAGGTTTCGCAGGTGCTGCTGTCGGGTCCGACACCCAAACCAGTTCCGCTGCTGACTTCCCGCGAAAAAGAAGTGCTGGCCTGCATCGCCGAAGGTCTGACCAATCACGAAATCGCCGACAAGCTCTTCGTAAGCCCACTCACCGTCGATAGTCACCGAAAGAACCTTCTGGCCAAGTTCGGAGTCAAAAATACAGCCGCTCTGGTGCGGGTAGCGGTCGAAAACCAGCTCATTTAAGCTTCCTGCTGGCTGCGCGCCGATACCGTAAAAGATACCCCTAAACACGCTTCACCGGCAAGCCATCGTGACGACTCAGTCGCGCTTATGGACGACTCGGGCAAGACAGTCGACAAGTCGAACAGGGCCGCGTTGGTTACGCCACAGCCATCGATTTGTTTTGTATCGCCATCCCGGAGTTGTTGCTGCAAACCTGCTGAACTGTGAACAACAAACTTTAACCTGAGTACGCACCTAACCCCGTAAACGTCACTGATGAAATTAGTAAACGATGGCTGGATTCGCCTTGTCGGCATTGTCATTGTCGCCACGCTGCGGTTCGGGTTGATGAGTGGAGAAATCTGGCGCGGCACCGTACCGCTTATACTGGTGTTCGACAACACGCTGATAGCCGCCGTCCTGATCTGGGAGTCGAGCCGGGCCGTGGTTCTGTACATGCATCGCCGGTATCCGCTCAGTGCGCTCTCGGGGTGGCGGTTCGGTCAGGAGGCTTTGATGCTTCTGCTGGTAATGGGAGGGGTGTACGGCCTGCGGGCGGTGATCTTCGAACAGTTCTTTTCTCGGGAGTCGACACCGCTGTTTTTTCACATCTTCGGGCTGTTCTACACCTATCTGTACGGAGCGCTGACGGCCGCATTTTACGAACTCCTGATCTATATGGAAGCCTGGCAAAAAGCAAATCAGGAAGCCGAACAGCTTAAAAAAGCGAATCTGATGAGTCAGCTGGACTCGCTCAAGAATCAGGTGAAGCCGCATTTTCTGTTCAATAGCCTGAACACACTGACGGCTCTGGTCGAGAAAGATCAGACGCAGGCGGTAAAATTCATCGCCGAGCTGTCGAAAGTTTACCGCTATCTGCTACAGAGCAACGAAAAAGAGTTGATCGCACTGACTGGCGAACTGCAGTTTACGCAGGCTTATTTCTTTCTGTTGCAGACGCGGTTTGGGCAGGGCATTAAGCTTGCCACAACAATTGGGGAGGAATACGAAAACCACCTGATTCCACCGCTGACGCTACAAATCCTGCTCGAGAACGCCGTTAAGCATAATCAGGTGTCGATCAGTAAACCGCTGAGCGTGCGGATTGAGGTGGAAGACGGCCAGTGGCTGACGGTGTCGAACAATCGGCAGCAGAAGCGCGTCAGCGTACCCACTACCGGCACGGGACTGGCCAACATCGCGGCAAAATATAAACTGTTAAATCAACCCAACGTGATCGTGTTGGAAGAGCCGACATACTTTACGGTGAAAGTTCCACTTATTCCGTCAACTGCCCTATGAACCTGTTTATTATTGAAGACGAAGTGGTGGCGGCCGAGCGCATCAGAGAACTGATCCGGCAAATCGACCCCGACGCCCGGATAGTCGGCTGGGCCGATAGCGTTGACGCCAGCGTTCAGTTTCTGCAGACGCACAAAGCCGGTCCCGACGACCCTGACCTGATTCTGATGGATATTGAACTGGTTGACGGGCAGAGCTTCGAAATCTTTCAGGAAGTGGAGATTACGTGTCCGGTCATTTTCACGACGGCCTACGATGAATATGCCCTGCGTGCTTTCAAAGTCCATAGTATTGATTACCTGCTTAAACCCATCCAGCGCGAAGAACTGCACAACAGCCTGACGAAATTCCGGCAGCTCAGCCAGGTCTATAAATCGGTGACACCGACCTTCGACGTAAACGCGCTGATTGATGAGCTCCGCCGTGCCACGGCCCCGACCTCGCTCACGCACCGGGAGCACTTCCTGGTTCGGCAGGGGCAGCGACTGATTTCGGTTGGGGTGGATGAAGTGGCTTACTTCTACAGCGAAGACCGCGTTACGTTTCTGAAAGCCCACGACGGCCGCTACTTCCCAGTTGACCAGACGCTGGAGGAGGTTGAGCTGCAGATCGACGAGCGGCAGTTCTTTCGGGCCAGCCGCCAGTATTTAGTTGCCCGACCGGCGGTTACCGGCGTGTATGTGCACCTGAACGGCAAATTGAAACTTACCCTGAAGCCCGCTATCAACGAAATGCTCTTCGTGAGTCGCGACCGCGCGCCGGAGTTCAAGAAATGGCTGGGGGGCTGATCATACGTTTTCATTTCTTTTAACCAATAAAACAACAACTCCAATGAACAACAAAACGCTGGGAGCGCTGGCCTTGCTGGGCGCACCAAGTATGGGGCTTGGCATATGGGTCGAGCAACAAGACAAATCGCTGGCCGATTCCTGGTTTACGGGCGTCTGGGGACTGATCTATATTACGGCCTGGATGTGTAGTATGGTCGCCCTACAACGGATGAAGGTTGCGGGTAACAGCCGCTTTGGCCGGGTCTTTCCGCTAGTCATTCTTGGCTTCCTGACTATCGCCAACCTTTCGAACGTCTGGCAACTGGTTGCCCCGACAAATAAATCCACGCTCTTCTGGCGGCTGGATATGTTCTGGCCGCTGAGCAACGTCCTGATGCTGATTTATGGCCTAACGGTCATCATAGCTAACCGCCTGACTGGCTGGCAACGGTTCGTGCCCCTGCTCTGCGGACTGTGGTTTCCAGTGGCTATGGCCACGAAGCTGCTTCCTCCGAATGACTTCACGTTTCCGTTTGTCGTCCTGCATACAATCATTGCCTGGTCGCTGCTGGCCGTCGTCGTGCTGAAAGGCCGGGAAGGGAAGCCGGTAGTTCCGAATGCAGTTCTTATCTGATCTTTTTTAACAACAAATCCTCTTTTGAACCATGAAAAAACATCTGTTTACCCTGTTTGCGATTCTATCGCTGTCCATTGCCTGCACACCCAATTCGGACAGGATCGACCCCGCCATTCAAAGCAACGTACCGGGCGACGTTTCCGGAAAATGGATGTGGGGTACGTTTTCCATGAGCAACTTCTGGGGTTACGACGGAAGTTATCAGGGAAAACCATACGAGCAGGCGTTCGTCCTGGACTTTAAGCCCAACGGCGAATTTGAAGAATACGTCATCAACTCCACCACCAGCTATAGCTGCCGCACTGAAGCCTTTTCGTACTTCAAGGGCAAAGTTAAATTTAACGAAGCGGAGCAGTCGTTTACCCTGACGCCCTCCAGTGGAAATTACCGGGGTTTCTATTCCTGCTATCCAAACAGCAATTTTAAGCGTGACGCCAGGCCCAGTGAGTTAAAATCCAGTACGTTCTACTACGAAACCGTAACGGTGCAGGGACAGAAGCAGTTAGTGCTGCGCGACGGCCCGAACGACACGCAGGCGATGTCGCTAAAGTCGGCTAACTGGTAAGTAAATTAAACTACGTAAAAGCCTCGCTATGAACGATTCATAACGAGGCTTTTACGTAAGGAGTGTGCAGTAGCTTGTTCAGGCGTTCACGACGAACGTATAATCGGCCCGTTGCGTGTCACCTTTCTGGCGGATGGCCATCAGCAGAGCAGGGTCGAAAATCCGGTCGCGCTGGTTATGCGGCTCGTCGGGGAAGAACAACTGCGTAGTCAGAATACGCTGGTTTGGAGCCTGTACCTTTACGTGCAGATGCCGCGTACGGCCGGGATACAGACCGGGAACGATGGTTTCCAGCTGGAAACGCCCATTGCGGTCAGAGTACTGATGCCCGCGCAGCCGGAAACCTTTATTGTCATATTCACCCCCGTTGTCGGCCTGCCACCAGTCCAGCAGCACATTGGCGACGGGTTTGCAATTGGTGTTCAGCACTTGGCCACTCAGCACGAGCGGAGTGCCGGCCATACCCTGTTCGAGCAGGCTGTTCCGTTCGGGCGATCGGGGCGAATAAAACGGCCCCTCTTCCAGCGGTGGCGTGGGCTCGTCGTGGTCGTCGCAGGGGGGCGTTGGCAGTAAAGTTACAGACCGTCGGTAGTTGACGGTCGAGAAAAAGCTGAACAGCGGCAGAGCCGACAGCAGCGCAAAAAAACGGCGTCGTGTGGTGTCCATTGGCTAAGGGTTGTTAGGGAATTCGGGTCAGAGCAGTTTGATTTCAACCCGTCGGTTGCGGGCCTGTTCGGCAGCAATGCTATTGTCGAACAGGGGCCGTGTGCTGCCGTAGCCCCTCGCTTCCAGGCGGCCCTCGGCAACACCCTGTCGAATCAGATAGGAGGCAACCTGTTTGGCCCGGTATTCGGATAAGGTCTGGTTCAATCGCGGGTCGCCCACGTTGTCGGTATGGCCGCTAATCTCAATACGTAAAGCCGGATTCTCTTTCAGGGCCTTCGCCAGCTGATTCAGAAACGGAAAGGATTCGGAAAGCAGCACGTAGCTGCTCTGTTCAAATCGAACCTGCTGCAAGACCAGCGTTTTACCCCGCTCCGGCATCACGAATGGTTTTGCCGCTACCGGCTCGGATGCTGCTTCGGCGGGTTCATGATCGGCTTTTACGGTGCTTACCCGCGCGAATGCCGCCAGGGATTTTTTAGCCGGGGCGTTAACAACCGGCGTTGACCTGTCTATCGGCTGATTGGCGGCTTTTCGGGGAGGAGCCGCAGCGACTTGGGCGGGCCGTACTGCCACTGGCTTGCGGGAAGGAGTGGGCAGCGCCAGATAGTCGCCCGGAATAATCGTTCGATAGATACTCTGCGAAATCAGGCCAATTCGTTGGTCGTTAGGCTGGGCCCAGAACAGTTGAATGACGCTGCCTTTCCAGTCGTTGTAATATTCGACTTTCAGGTCGTACCATTGCTTACCCCGGAGCCGGATTGACCCGATGAAATTGCTGTCGTCCTGTTTGCGCCACTCGTCAAGGACCTTCTGGTTGCCCACCCAAACGCGAACGCCATCGTCGACGAGCGCGCTGAAATGATAGACGCCCGACGTTGGCGCATACAGCTTACCGGTCCAGCGTACCGAAAAGTATTCCCGCTGAACCCCCGGCGCCGGTTCACTTGCCCAGTCCCAGCGGAAATTGATCTGCGGGTCGGTGCGGGTACACACTTTTTTCTCGAAGTTTGGCCCGTTGAAATACTCGCCCTTTAGGCCGCTGACGGGCTTTTGAGCGAGCGTGTGGCCCGTGACGAATAACAGCGACAGACCAACGATGAGTGAGTAGAGGCTTGCTTCCATAACGGTATGCGTTACCGTACAAAAGCTACTACATCGCTTACGTAAAAGCAAGTAAACCGGTTGAAACTGAGTCTACAAGCTGTCTCAGTTTCGACCGGTTTGTTAAGTCGCCCGTTGTTTTATTCGACGCCCCTGACCTGCATGGGCAGCGTATAGACCGACTCGGTTGCGGTAATGAACAACGTACGCCGGTCCTTGCCGCCAAAACACAGGTTGCCAACCCAGCGCGAGGGAACGGGAATGTTGGTTATCTTTTTACCGCTCGGATCATAGACCGTTACGCCCCGGCCCGACAGGTACACGTTGCCCTGTTCATCCAGCGTCATACCATCCGAACCCTGCTCGACAAACAACTGGCGATTACTCAGGCTGCCATCGGCATTGATCTGGTACTTGTAGGTCTTGTTGGCCCGAATATCAGCGACGTAAAGAAATTTACCGTCGGGGGTGCCTACAATCCCGTTGGGCTGCACCAGATCGTCGGCAACCAGCGTGGCTTCCTGTTTGCCTTTCGGCAGGTAGTACACTTTCTGGCCGTCGATGTCCGGCTTCTTTCGATCCCAGTAGTCCCGCTGGTAGTAAGGGTCGGTGAAATAGATTCCGCCTTTGGAATCTATCCAGAGATCATTCGGGCCATTGAGCCGCTGACCCTGGTAGTTCTTCAGCAGCACCGTAACCTTTTTCTTCGGGCTGATCGACCAGAGTTCATCTTTCTCGTCGGCACAGGAAATCAGGTTGCCTTTCTTGTCGAAATACAGGCCATTTGAGCGGCCGGTCTTGTCCATGAAAAGCGACAGCTTCCCGTCGGTGTCAAACTTCCAGATTTTGTCGTTGGGCTGATCGGTAAAATAAATTACCCCCTTCTTATCGACGGCCGGGCCCTCGGTAAACGTAAACTGACTGGAAATCTGCCTGGGCTGAGCGCCGGGCGCAACGACTCTTGCCGAATCAAGTTTAGGGGCCTCGTTCTGCAACCCAAAGGCATGCCCCGCTATGGTAAGGAGAGCCGCTGCAAACAGGCCGGCTTTATAGCAATACGTCATTCTCTGTAGGCTGTTAAACACGTTTAGGATCAGGGTGCACCCAGCCCGAACGGTACGGCCGCTGTAGTAGTTTGGTCGCTTCCTTATCGCCTACCACTTCGCGCTTCTGCGGATCATAAACCATCGGGCGACCGGTTTGCATGGACAGATTCGCCAGAATGCAGCTGGCCGTCGAAATGTGTCCTTCCTCGATGTCGGCCACCGGACGGCTGTTGTGTTCAATGGCGTTCAGGAAGTCGAGCATGTGCAGGCGCGTAGCCGGGGCCGCGTTCAACTCAATTTTCGGGTTGGTTGGCTCGGTCACGTCTTCCGGATATTTTTCCTTTTCGTAGACAACGTCCTTGTGAATCTTCTCGCCCTTGCCTACGGGAATAAAATCATACTGCATGGTGCTGGCCCACAAGGTGCCCTTATCGCCATATAGCGTAAACGACCAGGGATAGTCGGGGTTGACGGCCGTCCCCCAGGAGCGTTGCTCCCACGAGCAGTTCAGGTCGGGGTACTCAAACAGAGCCGACTGCGTATCGGGGATGTTTGACTTACCATCTTTCTGGACGTAGATACCACCCGTCGAGCTGATGCGGGTAGGCCAGCCCAGCTTCAGCATCCAGCGTACTGTATCGAACATATGGATGCACATATCGCCCATGATGCCGTTGCCGTATTCCATGAATGTACGCCACCAACGAACGTGCGGCAGACCGTCGTATGGCCGCATGGGGGCCGGTCCGGTCCACATTTCGTAGTCCAGGAACTCCGGAACGGGCTGCACCGGCGGATTGCCGTTGTTGCGCATGTGCAGGTAGCAGCACATATCCACGTGGGACACTTTGCCCAGCAGACCCGCATCAACAATGTTCTTTTTCGCGTCGATCAGGTGAGGAGTGCTTTTGCGCTGCGTACCTACCTGAACGACTTTGTTGTATTTACGGGCCGCAGCCACCATGGCTTCCCCTTCGATGACGTCGACGCTGATTGGCTTCTGAACGTAAACGTGAGCGCCGGATTTCACCGCGTCGATAGTTTGTAGGGCGTGCCAGTGGTCGGGGGTGCCGATGAGTACGATGTCCAGCTTGTTTTCGGCCAGCATCTTCCGGTAGTCGCCGTAGAGCTTCGGTGTCTTGCCGGACTTCTGACGCTGGCTAACCAGTTTGGCGGCTCCATCCAGCATGTTCTTATCTACGTCGCAGAGTGCCACCACTTCAACCGGAGCGACCTGAATCAGCCGGAACAAATCGCTTTTGCCATACCAGCCGGTGCCAATCAGGGCCACACGGTAGGTCTTTGCCTGGTTAAAGAAGTCAGTCTTCATGCCGCTGGCGCTCAGGGCCGACAGCGCGAGCGATGCGGTAGTTCCCTGCAGGAACTTACGACGGTCAATGTGAAAGTGATACATTTGAATCGATGGTTTCGGGTATTGTTCGCTTCGGGCCCGTCAGGGCCGTTGCCAGAATCGTAATGCTTTATATAAAAAGTCATTCGGGAGGTATCCATACTGATTCAACCCCGTCAAAAAAGCCGGAATCGAAGGTTCCGGCTTTTTTGACGGACGTAGTCAGGGAATTACTTCTGATTGGCGGGCTTTTGGCTAAGCGTTTTCAGCCGATTTTCCAGTTCAGCCTGGCGCTGCTCCATGGCCTGTAAGCGACTTTCCTGCTGCTGGCTAACCTGCCGATGTTTCTGATTGGCCGACTTCAATTCGTTTTCCAGCTGGATGCTGTAGAGCGTCAGTTCTTCGATTTTTTCCAGCAGGGTAGCGGTCATTTTGCCGACGTCGATGCCGTCCTGAACTACCGCAGCGGCCGAGGGAACGCCCGGCAGGTGTTTGTTGGCCCAAACGTACCGACTGACTTCCGTCAAACTTTTTAAGCGGTAATCATCAGCAAAGACGTAGTCCGACCACTCGCTGGTATTCTTGACGGCCACCTTTACCTTCTCGGTCAGGATACCCTGTTCCACGTAAAGCCGGTAACCGGCCGGTGTCTTGCCCACGCCCTGACCAATGATGATGGCTTCCCCTTTGGTGCTCTGCAGAAACTGACCGTTACGCTGCCACAGGCTCTCAACGGATGAATCGCCAACGCGCGTCCCGCTAACCGAATTGGCCAGAATTACATTGCCGTTGCCATCAACGGTCAGGAACTTGCTGGCCGAAGTAACGGGTACAGTGGCCGAGGTCAGGTTCTCGAAGCGAAGGCCCGACTGCCCGCTGGTGCCGCTGGTTACCTGCAGGCGGGTGGTTGGAGCCGAGGTGCCGATGCCTACGTTTGCGCCGTTGCCAAGCACCAGCGCGTTGCTTACGTTCACTTTTGCGTTGGGGCCAAGGGCCGTTGCGTTGGTGAGTCCGTTAGCGCCCGCGTCGGCCCGGAAACCTACAAACAGGTTGGTTGCTCCCGCGCTATTGGCCCGGCCGCTTTCAAAACCGATGGCTACGTTGTTGTCGCCGTTGACGCCCGCGCCGTTGCCGGCATTCGCGCCTAAATAGACATTGTAACCGCCCGTGGTATTCTGGCCCCCGGCGTTATCGCCCAGAAAAAAATTGGCCGAACCGGTGGTATTGCTGCTGCCTGCATTCGTGCCCATTATGAAGTTCGACGCGCCGGTCGTGTTCGATAAGCCCGCCTGTACACC
The DNA here is from genome assembly GCF_013127955.1 of Spirosoma taeanense. Lineage (NCBI taxonomy): Bacteria > Pseudomonadati > Bacteroidota > Cytophagia > Cytophagales > Cytophagaceae > Spirosoma > Spirosoma taeanense. Next base: position 3,512,870 of record NZ_CP053435.1, on the reverse strand, counting down.
GACAAACGTGTTGAACTGCCCCGAGGTGTTGGCGCGCCCGGCTGCGTAGCCGATAAAGGTGTTCGAGGGCCCTGTCGAACTGTAACCGGCCTGGTAGCCCACAAATGTATTCTGGGTGCTGGTCTGGTTCGAATAGCCTGCTTTGCTGCCGAGCATGACGTTCCCCGATGCGTTGCTGGAATAACCCGCCGAGTCGCCCAGGACCGTATTGTTGGAGCCCGACTGATTGATGTAAAGCGCCCGGACGCCGAGGGCAACGTTGCTGCGGCCGTTGGTGTAGTAGCCGGCCTGATACCCGACCAGGATATTGTTGCTGGCCGTCAGGTTGTTGTAGCCGGCATAATAGCCCAGAAAGGTATTGTTACTGCCCGAAGTATTGTTGCGCCCGGCGTTGGCGCCCGTGAAGACGTTGTTGCTGCCCGACGTGTTGTTGTTGCCAGCCGCAATTCCGGAAAAAACATTGTAGCTGCCGGTTGTGGTGTAGTAGCCGGCAAAGGTGCCGACATACGAGTTATAGCTGCCGCTGGTGTTGCTGTAGCCCGCGCTGGAACCCACAAACGCATTGCTCTGGCCGGAAGTATTCGACCGGCCCGCATTGGTGCCCAGAAAGGTGTTGTTGTCGCCACTCATGATCAGATTACCCGCACTCGGGCCAACCAGCGTATTGTTGGTGCTGGGCACGACCGAGTTGGGCGTATTGGCCACGTAATTGGTTTGCGCAGCTGCAGCGAACGGCAGGAGGGCTGTCAGGGCCAGAAAAGCCCGGAAAGTAAGCGTTGATTGCATAGGGTAGAAGGTTTTGTTCGGCTAAATGTAAGTCAATAGCTAATTGAGTTCTTGATTTTCAATAAGATATCTGGGTGGTAGGAAATAAAAAAACGCCTTCATTAATGGCGTTTTGGAAAAGGTTTGTGAACCGAAGCGCTACAGAGCTATACCGCTCTGGAGATCGAAGAAATGGCATTTGTCGAGATTCCAGTGCAACTCGATCGACTCGCCGAAGGGCGCGCTGAAGTTGGGCGCCAGACGGGCAATCAGTTGAGTACCCTCGACGGTACAGTACGCCAGTGTTTCGTTGCCCATGTTTTCAATGGCCTCAAGCACCACGCGCTGCTCATGAACCGCCTGCGCCTGGGGCGGCTGATTACACAGGTGTTCGGGGCGGATACCGAGCGTAATGGATTGCCCCATGTACAGCCGTAGTCGATCGGCCTGCGGAGCGTTTTCAAGGCTGATCTGTATCTGCCCGCCCGTGCTGATAAAGCGAATAGGCGCGTCTTCGGCAATATAACCCGATACGAAGTTCATGGGTGGCGTGCCGATGAACCCGGCCACAAACTGCGTTGCGGGGTGATTATACAGGTTGATGGGTGTATCCTGCTGCACTACGTCGCCATCGCGCAGAACCACAATCCGGTCGCCGAGCGTCATGGCCTCCACCTGATCGTGGGTGACGTAAATAATCGTTGCGTTCAGCTCGCGGTGGAGTTTTTGCAGCTCAATACGCGTCTGCACCCGCAGTTTAGCATCCAGATTACTCAGGGGTTCGTCGAACAGAAACACCTTGGGATTACGGACGATGGCCCGGCCAATCGCCACCCGCTGCCGCTGCCCACCCGACATGTCTTTGGGCTTGCGGTCGAGCAGGGTTTCGATTTCGAGCAGTTTGGCGGCCCGGCCGACGCGCTGCCTGATCGCGTCTTTGGGTAAACCCGCGAGCTTTAATCCAAAGGCCATATTGTCGAATACGGTCATGTGGGGGTAGAGCGCGTAATTCTGAAAGACCATGGCAATGTTGCGGTCTTTGGGCGGTACGTCGTTAACGCGCTGGCCGTCGATCAGCAAATCGCCTTCGGTGATTTCTTCCAGGCCGGCAATCATGCGCAATATTGTCGATTTGCCGCAGCCCGACGGCCCGACCAGCACCAGAAATTCGTGGTCTTTGACCTCGATGCTGACGTCCCGAATCACGCGGGGGCCCGTCTCGTACGCTTTGGCAACATGGACCAGTTTTACTTCGGCCATAAGGAACGGGAGTTAGTTGCCTGCGTTACGGCAGCCGGATACTGCTCCAGCCGCTGAAAGGCCAGCAGCGATTCAATGGTGGATTCGGCCCCCGAGTTTTTATTGATGGTCGAATCCGACCTAATTCCGTCGAAGGCCATACCCGTCGTTTTGTCGTACATGAGCGCTTTTGCAGGATTACTGCCCAGAAACCAGCTGGCCAGTTGACCGGCCAGTTTCAGGTACCGGGCGTTCTGGGTCTGGTCGTATAATTCGAGCGCGGCCCAGACCATCGGCCGGACACCGTAAGCAATCTGCGAAAAACGCGATTTTTTGATGAATGACAAATCCTGGCCTTTTTTGTCGATTGTAAATGACTCCAGAAACCCTTCCTTCAGCAGATACGGGTAGAACTGGTCAACCTCCCGTCTGGCAACGGCCAGCCAGTTGGGGCGGTTCAACGCTTTGCCCGCCCGCAGCAGGGCATAGGCCTGATCACTTCCATACGCGTGCCAGTTGTTTTCGAAACTCAGAATCGCGCCGTACGGTACCTGCCGGGTTCCGCCCTGCTGCATCTGAACAATGCCATCGCCTAACTTTGTCATTACGTTCAGTACCTGCGGGTCGGGGGTTTGCTGATAATAATTCAGCAAACCCAGAATCATGATAGCCGCCTGATCCGAGCCGGAACCGTAGGGCAGCCAGGTCGGTATGTTCAGCCCCGCAACCTGATTGTACGCCTGGGGTTTGCTGCCGAAATCACGGATGATATTGGCCACGAGCCGCTGACTGGCCGTTTGCAAACGTAGCGCAAAAGCCGGGTCGACAGTTTTATAATAGGGATACACTTCGGTCAGGCACCACAGCGCCCGCCACGACCACCAGTTAGGCTGGTTGATGCTGGTGCTGCCCGTTTTGTTGATGACGCGGTTGCCGAAGATGAAATTATAGAAATAACCTCCCCCGGCGTCGGGCGTGTTGGCCTGCATCTGGAGCACGAACTCCGTCAGCTTATGGAGTTTATCCTGCTTGCCAGCGTTGACTTTCAGATCGGGCTCATGCAGCAGAAAGAGAACCGCCCGGGCTACGTCGTCCACGCAGGCGGCTCCTTCGTCGTCGTCCGCGACCCATGTATAGTCCGGGTACTCGCTATAAATATTGATCAGGCCAACCGCCACGCCATTCAGTTGAACGACCTGATACAGATGATCGAGGTGAGCCGTGTTGACCAGCCGGGTCCGATCTTGCGCCGACTGAGTCGGCCGGGGCTTATGGCAGGAAATCAGCAGCAGGGAAAGCTGAACCAGGCAAAGCCAATGCAAACGGTAGCAATTGGTCATACCGACGGGTTGGCTAGCAGTTCATCCAGCAGTTCCTGTTTGGATAGAGTAATCATACCACAGGCTGAGTCGGACATGGCGTAGGGAACAACGATCAGATCGCCGTGGTCCAGCCAGCCGCAGGTGTACACTACGTTCGGAACGTAGCCTTCCCGCTCGGATTCGAGTGGGTAAATCAGCGGCTCCGGCGTTCGGGCCAGCACCTTCTTTGGGTCGTTGAGGTCCAGTAGAGCTACGCCCAGGACGTAACGCCGGACCGGACCCACGCCGTGCGTAAGCAGTAACCAGCCCTGATCGGTTTTGATGGGTGAGCCGCAGTTGCCTAGCTGAATCACCTCCCAGGGGAACCTGGGCGTCAGCAATGTTTCGTACGTATCCCAGAAATACAGATCGCGGGAAAACATGATGTTGATATATTCGCCACCCTGTCGGCTGATCATGACGTACTGCCCGTTTATTTTTTCGGGGAGCAACGCCATGCCCTTATCCTGAATCGCGTCGCCATACATGGTGCGGACGCTGAAGCGGATAAAGTCCGTGGTTTCCATCAGCTGGGTTTTGATGGTCTTACCGTCATAAGCCGTGTAGGAGCTGTAATAGCGTTCGGAGCCGTCGTCATCGCGAAATTTAACGAACCGAACGTCCTCCATCCCTTTGCTCTCGCCCTTGGCGTTTGGGAAAATGACCCGTTCGTGCAAGGGGGCTTCTGCATCCGTGGTTACGTCATAATTCGTATCTAGAATGGTCAGGATGGCCCGGCGCGTTGGCTGAAACGTCGGGCTGCTGGTTTGCGTTGCCAGCTCATTCAGCCGTTTTGTCGCCTGAGCCAGATCGAACTCAGCCGGAAGCGCGTCAAGCAGGCCGTCGTCGGTATGCGGAAAGTAGGAAAGCCGACGTTTGACGAATTCGCGGGTATAGGTTTTGCGCAGATCTTTCTCGGAACTGGTCGCAAAGCGGTCGGCTTCGTCCAGATGGATAAATCCTTGCTGCGAAACGGTGCCGGTCCGGAATTCAATGGACGAAATATGACCTTCGCCCGTTGCCCGTAAACTCATGACAAACCGAATGGTGCCTTCTTCCAGACCCGAATGATCGGGGTGAGGCACAATCGAAGGGTTAAAGAGCGCAGCTGCCTGGGTTGAGTATTCCATGGTGAGGCAGGCCCCCAGCAGCAGCCGACGATTGGGCGAAAACCCGGCGGGTTCACGCTCCATCTGTTCAACGGCTTTCGTATAATTTCGCTCGAAGGCGGCTTCGAGGTTGCGATGCCGTTCGCCGAATCGCTGCCGGGTTTCGGCCAGGATAGCATCTACCTCATCCTCCGAAAATTTAGCGATTCGCTCGCTGATGTGCAGGACGCGGTGTGGACCATGAAGAAACAGATAGCGGGCAATGAGCCGTTCGGGATTAGCGGAAAAACGAATGGCAGTGCGGTTAACGTTGATCATGCGTTGACGTAAACAAAAATTCAGTCCTTCAGGCCGGACGAGGCCATGCTGCGGATAAAATGCTTCTGAAAAAACAGGTACACAATCAGAATGGGCAGGGCCAGCATGACGGCTGCGGCCAATTTTACCCCCAGTTGGGCATCAGCCCGGCCACCCACCGAAAACAGGGTTACCATCTGGGGCATGGTCATTGTCGATTCGTCGCGGATAACGATCAGCGGCCAGAGGGCTTCGTTCCATAAACCCATAAAAGTCAGGATCGTTACGGTCAGTACGGTCGGGAGAATGTTGGGCAGCAGAATCTGAAAAATAATCCGCAGTTCACTACAGCCGTCGATGCGGGCGGCATCGATCAGGGCCTGGGGCAGACCCGCAAACGCCTGTCGGAACAGCAGCACCGCCAGTGAGTTCATCACGAACGGCACAATCAGGGCGAAATAGGTATCGACCCAGCCCAGCTTCACCATTGTAATGTAATTGGGGATCAGCGTAATCTGGAAGGGAAGGGTCATCGTGAAGATGATCAGGTAGAATATCGCGTTACGTCCCCGAAACCGTAGCCGCGCCAGGGCGTAGCCAACCATTGCGCCCAGCACGACGACCAGGCTGGTGGTGACAAGCGCTACCAGCAAACTATTAACGAAGGCCCGCCCAAGCGGTATCCGCTCAAAGACGGTCGTGTAGTTGCGGAGAGTCAGGTCAACCGGCAGTAGTGTCAGCGAACCAATGCCATGCTCCGACGACAGCGATGCGCTGATCATCCAGATAAACGGATAAACAAACGACAGAGCCGCCAGAAGAAGCAATACGTAACGGACTATTTTCATGCGTTAAAAATCCAAATCTAGAAACTGAACCGCCTGTTCCATTCACTCATTCACTCGTTCGCTCTTTAACTATACCTCCTGTTCGACGTAGCGTTTCTGAATGGCCACGACGCCCAGAATCAATAAAGCAAAAAAGAACCCCAGCGTGGCCGAGTACCCCATGTGATAATACTGAAAAGCCTGTTTATAGATATACATGACGGCCGAAAGCGTGCTGTTCAGCGGGCCGCCTTCGGTCATGATATACGGCTCGATGAACAGCGAAAAGCCACCGATAGTCGACAGCACGACAACCATAAAAATCGTTGGGTTGATCATCGGCAAGGTTATGTACCGAAACTTCTGCCAGTGCGTAGCGCCTTCCATATCGGCGGCTTCGTAATACTGCACTGGCACGGTCTGCAGACCCACCAGAAACAGAATGACGTAAAGACCGACGTTCTTCCAGGTAGCCATCAACGCGATGGCATACATGGCGATGTCGGGGTCTTCCAGCCAGGGTATTTTCGGCAGAGAGAGGGCCGTCAGTCCCCGGTTCAGGATACCCGCGTTGAACCCCAGTAACTGCTGCCAGAGGATCGTAACGACCACCCCCGACACAATGACCGGCAGGAAAAATGCCCCCCGGAAAAACGCCTGTCCCCGGATTTTCTGGTTCAGAAACTCGGCCAGGGCCAGCGCCACGACAATCTGTAAAGGAATGTGCACAACCAGAAAGCGCAGCGTATTATACAGCGCCTGCCAGAACAAGCGGTCGTTGACGAGCTGGATATAGTTATCCAGCCCAATAAACTCCATAGGCGAGATAATATTCCAGCTATGGAAGGTGAGCACCACAGAGAACACCACCGGAAACGCGATGAACACGCAGAAATACAGAATGTAGGGCGAAACCAGCCAGTAGGGAAGAAGCTTTTTCATTTCATACATGCGCAACGGGTGCAGCTCAGCAAATAACCGGCGTTAAAATACGCTTGCCTGATCTTTCCCGCGGTCGTTCATTAATAGTACGTCAACGGCTTTTGCCGCATCGCGGATGGCATCTTCGGGGCTTTTTCGGTCATACACCACGCAGGCTTCGTACTCCTGCGAAATAATGTCGAATACCTCCACGATCACCTCGCTGTTGTCCACACCCCTGATGTACTGCGTCTGTTTAGCGAAGGGAAGAAGTTTCGGGTTTTTTCTGAGAAAGTCGCTGAAGTACGGGTCGGTGTCGACGTTACGTCGGTGCGGAAACTGCCCCGTCAGTTCCATGAGCCGCAGGTCGCCGGGTTCATCGATCAGCGTTTTCACGAATGCCCAGGCCGCTCGTGGGTCGGGACAGGTGTTGAAAATGACAATGTTCTTCGGGTCGCCGTAGGTGTAAACCGGGCCGGTATGCGTATCGGGGACGGGCATTGGCCAGGCGTCGTATTGCAGCCTGGGGTCTTTGTAACGTTCCAGAAAGCCAACCTGCCACGGCCCCGTAAACGACGTTGCAATGCGCTGATCCAGGAACGGGTCACGTGTGGCCGACTGCCGCTCTTTGGAGTAATAGCCGTTACGGTACAACTGCTGCAGGAACCGAAAAACGTCTACGGCATGACGGTTGTTGAACGCGGCCCGGGCGGGTTGTCCGGGTTCTCGGCTTACCAAAGAACCGCCATTGGATGCAGCCAGATACAGGGGGTAAAAGTTGAAGAACCGCTGGTACCAGATCGCCTTCACCTCCGTATAGCCCAGCCACTGATCAGTGTAGCCGTCATGGTTTAGATCTTTGGTTAGGTGTTTACCGGCGTTCAGATAGCTGGAATACGTATAAGGTGGCCCGGTCAGACCCGGCCCGTTGACCAGTCGGGTGTTGCAGAGCGTCATGATCGGGTTCACCTTCCAGGGGACCTGATAAATATGACCGTCCGACGACGTAATCTCCCGGATGGTACTGCTGTCGCAACGGTCGCGCAGGAAGGGCAGGAACCCGCTGATGGTGTCGAGCGGCACCAGCACTCCGGCCCGGGCATACATTTCGACGCTGCCCTGCCACATATTGGCGTAGATGTCGGGGGTGGTTTTGCCTACGACCGACGCCAGGATGATCTCCTCGCTCGACTGGCCTTCGGGGATGGGCTGGTAGCGCAGGGGCTGGTCGGGATGCTCGCGTTGCCAGCGGTTGGTAAACTCGCGGGCAAAGGTGATTTCGGCCGCGTTGTTTGAACACCAGAACAGCAGGGGGCGCTCGGTTTGCGGCTGCTGGCAACCGCCCATCAACACCCCTAAGACACCCGCAATCAGTCCAAGTTTCTGCATAATCAAGCGAATGAACACCCCGTAACGCCGTAGTACCGTAAACATACAGCACAAACGCCTTACGGACCAATGCGGCCCCCATTATTGGCGCTACAGCCTGTATAAGCAAAAAGAGTACCCAACTTTGGATACTCTTTTGCTTATATAGAACTGAGTAAAGCAGTCCGGTCTATTTGGTCGAAAACTGATCCAGGAAGAGGTACCGATCCCGGTTCTTCTCTGTTTCGGCACGGGAATCAACGTCAAGGCGCATATACTGAACGGTGTTACCGCTATTGGCTTTGGGCCAGTTAGGCAGGCCCGAACCGTTGGGGTTGCCGGTCTTAATGAAGTTGGCGAAATAATTCTGCATAGTTTCCGAAACCTTGTAGTCTTCCGGTGTCCAGGCATAGACTTTGTTCGTGGCCAGGTTACCCATCGCGTACTCAATCTCGGCTGAGTGTACGGCCCCACGGGCGGGTGGCACCTTCATGGCGGCCGTGTTGTTGCCTTTGACAACACCACCCGCCAGACCGGGTGCGGCATCACCCATTTCCGGCGTCATGGCTGGACGAGGGCGCGTATAGAAATACCGATAAACAGGTTGGCCCCCCCCGGTTTTGCTTTGCAGATCGGCCCATTTCCAGGTGCTGTAGCCAATAAACCGGTCGCCGGCGAGGTCAGTAGCTACCTGCTCAACGTCTGTGTCGGCGGCACTGGCATAGGCTTTCAAAGCCTCAGCGGACCGCTCGCCATAGAGTTTCTGAACGGCTTTTGTATAATTCTCCGTTGTCGGCGCTTCTTTACCCAGAACCATGCGGTAGTTCATTTCTTCGGAGTTCCAGCCAACCAGCAGCGGGACTTTAGCCTGTTCGCCAGCCGCAAAAATGGCGAATGGCGATTTTGGGAAGAAGTAGCCATCTACGTTCGATGAAAAACGGGGCGTGTTGGGGTTAGCCGTCGCTTCGAGGAGTTTCTCGGCGGGCATCGCCCGCAGTTCAGCCAGCGATTTGGCACCTACCTGCTCGGCGAATTTCACACCGCTCTGCTCGGCCTCCGACAGGGAGGTCGGCGGCAGCGTACCCAGCAGGGAACCGCTTTCGCCAATGGCGCCCGCAATCAGGTTTTTCGACAGGGGAGAGGCCATCTGGGCACTCACCGAAATCGATCCCGCCGACTCACCAGCGATGGTCACCCGCTTCGGGTCGCCCCCAAAGGCGGCAATGTTCTGCTGAACCCAGCGCAAAGCCGCGCTCTGATCCAGGTAGCCATAATTACCCGACGCATGGTGCGGAGACTCTTTGGTTAGCTCCGGGTGGGCCATAAAGCCGAAGGCGCCCAGACGGTAGTTCACCGTAAGCGTTACGATGCCTTTGCTGGCCATGTTTTCGCCGTCGTAGCGGGCCTCCGAGCCATCACCGGCCACAAAGCCGCCCCCGTAGAAATAAACCAGCACCGGCAGCCGCTCTTTTTCCGATTTGGCGGGTGTCCAGACGTTCAGATAGAGACAGTCTTCACTCATACCATCCGAACGGAACCCCATATCGCCGAAGATGGCGCGCTGCATGGCGCGGGGACCAAACTTGTTGGCCTGACGAACACCCGTCCAGTTTTTGGTTGGCTGCGGCTCCCGCCAGCGCAGGTCGCCAACGGGCGGCTGAGCAAAGGGAATGCCTTTGAAAGAACGGATGCCACTCGGCTCAAGGGTGCCTTCAAGCACACCATTGGCTGTTTTGGCTTGGGGCGATTTGCCCTCCTGCGCAAAAGCCGCCGGGCTAAGCTGAAGAACCATCGCTAAAAGAATCAGGCTTGTTTTCATCGTATGTGGTTAGGAAAACTGGAAAAGCGTGATAGATGAATTACTTTGGGGTCAATAGAGAATCGGATAGACTATTATTGTCTCAATTTGTTACAATAATAACATCTGGTCTTTTTCTCTCCAAATTTTATTGTTACTTGTTGGAAAAATAGAATGGAATGAATCACCCGTTTATTGCTGAAGAAATCCGCGCGAATGGGCAGGGCTTTTTGCCGGGGCTGGCGATCGACTGCGTCATTTTTGGGTTTCATCAGAATCAGTTGAAAATTCTGCTGCTTGAATACCGGAACACAGGCCTGTTTGCCCTGCCGGGAGGCTTTGTCCGCGAGGACGAGGACGTCAATGATGCCGCCCGGCGGGCGCTGGTCGAACGGACTGGTTTGCAGGATATTTATCTGGAGCAGTTTTATCTTTTCGGCGATCAGTCCCGGCATAACCCGGCTCCGCTCCGGGCAATCATGACCGCAAAAGGAATTGAACCTGCGGATTCACACTGGCTGCTGCGCCGGTTTGTGACGGTAGGCTATTACGCCCTGGTCGATTTCACGAAGGCGGTTCCAAAGGCCGATGCGCTGGCGGACAGTTGTGACTGGTACGATCTAACTCATTTGCCGGTTTTGATGTTAGACCATAAAACCATCGTGCAGAAGGCGTTGGAGACCCTACGGGTTAATCTTGATCAGCGCCAGATGGGGTTGAGGCACCTGGCTACGCCATTGCTGCCGGAAACCTTCACGATGGGCGAATTGCAAAACCTGTACGAGACTATTCTTGGACAAAAACTTAGGCGGACCAGTTTCCAGCGGAAGATGCTTAGTCTGGGAATTCTGGAGCGGCTCGATAAGAAATACAGTGGTGGCGCGCATAAAGCGCCGTACCTGTACCGCTTCGCGGAAAACGCCATTGGTAGCCAGAATTAAATTTAACCGGAAGATTTCATCATATTTGACTCATGTGATCGTTGATTAACCGCACTATAACTTGGTTATGAATAAGTTTCGTCTGGTTGCTATACTCCTTCTGTTTTCGATTACGCTAAGTTCGGCTACTGAGCCCAATGACCCCGATGCTATCGTTGGCCGCTGGCTGAGCGCGCGGAAACGAAATCAGGTGCAGATCTACAAACACGGTAATCGCTACTTCGGGAAACTGGTCTGGATGAAAGAGCCGACTTACGCAGCTTCGAACAAGCCCAGGATGGACGATAATAACCCCGACGAGAAACTGCGGACCCGGCCGCTGCTTAATCTGATGATTATGAGTAATCTGGATTTTAAAGGCGGGAATGTCTGGAATGACGGGCAGATTTATAATCCTGAAGATGGAAAGACCTACGGTTGCGAAGTAACGCTGAAAGATCCGAACACGCTCGATGTTCGTGGCTATGTGCTCGGTATCCCCTTTCTGGGTAAAACCCAAAGCTGGACCCGCGTTAGATAAACCTGTCTAATTAGGTCGCTTTAGGTGTATAACTACTTGTTTGTCAACGGGTTATTGAGGTGGTCGGGTGAACGTAATCGGTCTGGCAGGTGTTATAATAGAGTCACACTCAACGCTTTTCATGCCTGATTTCAATCCTAATCTGATCCTATACACGGCCGATGCTCTTAATGAGCGGGGCGAAGCCGTTGTTGCTCAGTATCCCGATGCCGAAACGCTCGAAGTAAAGCAGCACAACCGGCTGCCAGAGCTGGGCATGAATCACTTCAAGGTGAAGTCCGACGTGCTGGTGCTGGGTAAGCTCAAGACGCAGGACATCAAGTGGAGCGGTCGGAGTTCCGATTACATCGCGCCGAGTCTGGCGAATGGCTGCTTTGGCGGCTGCGCCTATTGCTATGTTGACCGGCACAAAAAAGTGAATCCTATTACGTTATTCACCAACGTTGAAGAAATTCTGGCGTCGGTCGACAAGCACGTACATACGTTGCCGTGGCCAAAACCCGCCAACCAGACTGATCCGGTCTACTGGACCTATGACATTGGCTGCAATTCCGACATTGCAGTCGATTATAGCCTGTCGGACGGCATCCGGCAGGCGTTCGAGTTCTACCGCGACCATCCCCGCGCCAAGGCTACGTTTGCTACCAAGTTCGTAAACCGCGACATGCTGGCGTTTGATCCACACCGTAAGGTTCGTTTGCGGTTTAGCCTGATGCCCTCGCACGTCAGCAAACTAGTCGATGTCCGAACCGATTCAATTGAAAAACGGATTGCCGCCATCAACGACTTTTATGATGCAGGCTACGAAGTGCACGTCAACTTCTCGCCCGTTATTGTGTACGGCGGCAAGCAGTGGCGCGACGACTACCGGGAGTTGTTCCGGCAGGTGGATGCGCAGTTACGCCCTGAAGTTAAGGCGCAGTTGAAGTGCGAGGTTATTTTTCTAACCCATAACCAGTGGCAGCACCAGGCCAATCTGGCCATTAACCCGAAGGCAGAGGAGTTGCTGTGGGTGCCGGAACTGCAGGAAAACAAGCGGAGCCAGTACGGCGGCTGGAATATTCGTTACGACCACCAGCTTAAGAGCAAGATGGTCGAGGTTTTTGGGCGCTTGATAACCGAGGAAATTCCCTGGTGCGAAATCCGCTATAGTTTCTGATACACGAACATAGCGGGAGGTTAGTCTTTGCTTTAGATGACTAACTACCCGCTATGTTGATGTAAGGAATCAATCGACGCTATTTGCGTTACGTTTCGTTTGTTCGACTTTGTCGGGGTCGTTCTTCTCGGTTACCTTCTTTGTCGAACGCTGGTTGCTGCCGTCTTTTCCGGCTTTGCCTTCTTCCTTCTGATTTTTGTGACTGTTGCCTCCGCCTGTCTGCGGAGAGTAATACTTCACGAACTGATTCATAAGGCTGAGATGTTAGAGTTGAAATTTAGTCATTAGGACCAGTTACGTAATGCTTACTGGTCTTAGAACCTTTGGGTCGCCCCGGATTACGGTGACGGCCATCGTTGGGGCCTGCTTTCTTTTTTTCGCCCCGACTGTTTAAGCCTCCTTTCCGCCCAGCGGCTACGTGCTGCTCATGTGTGCCCCCCTGCACCGATTTGTTCGCTTCATTACTTCCCTGCATTCTTACTTGCCTGGTCATTGCATGATAGGATTTTGATGTGGATAAATTATAATTAACAAGTACCTCCAATAAACTCGTAAACTGCCATATTGATTCACAGGAATGAGGCAGCGGTAAAAAAAAACAGGCAATAGCGATTCGCTATTGCCTGCCAGAGAACCCTAAAGAATCAATTAATTGCTGTGGCCACCTTTGTTGCCACCAGTTGCATGTCCGGCGCTACTATTGCCCTTTGAGTGTTTTGCGCTCTTGTGCGATGTCGAACTACGGCCATTGCCTTTCTGGCCATGTTGCGTACCGTTGTCCTGATTACCCGTAATACGCTGATCTTCGTATTCCTTCTCGACTTTTTCCAAGGTTTTATCAGCCATGACGTTGCGTGTATAAAAGGTTATTAGTCAATTTAGCTGGTAGATTAACCTTGTTTATAGGGCTGGTGTTTTAAAGAATAGCTAATTTTTGACGGGCCATCAGCGGCTCATCTATGCAGAGAAAAGGAGCCGCCTGCTCCCTAAACATGAACAGCTGCTTCAGGAGCAGGTGGCTCACTAAAGCAGCTGTTCAGGCAAATAAAGTTATAGTACTTAGGAGCAGATCGCTCAGTGATTATGCTGTTTGACGTATTCATCCATTGAGAACCGCCCGGAGCCAATTACCAGAAAAACCAGCAGCAGGAACAGGACGATGATGGACAGCCAAAGTTCAGAGTTGAGCGGAGAGAAGCCCCGCGAAATGTTCACGAAGAAAACGGCACCAATCAAGATAGGCAGTTGCAGTAATACCATCAAACGGGTCAGACAGCCGACTGCAATCAAAAAGCCCCCCATCAGGTGTGCAAAGGCCACGTAATGCACCAGAACAACCGGCAGCAAATCAAAATGCAGCCCTCCCACCAGTTGGGAGAGATACCGGGTGTCGCTGATGAAGCTGATACCTTTCAGAACCAGAATAATGCCCAGCATAATGCGTAGGGCATCGGTCCAGTTGGGGTGATGCGTATCCCCCCAGTGTTCAATTCGATGCAACATATTCATACCCGTATGCGGTTTAGTGAAAACTAACCTAATATACAGAGCCGATCCAAAGAAAGCAAACTGGTTCCCAGTTAGTTATTCTATGAAAGACTCAGCTCATTCAGCCTGCAGTCATCAGAACTCGGTTTTTTTCTGGCGCTCAATGAAAACCATATAAGTGCCGATGTTATCAGCGAAAAATAGGTCCCACTTATGGTATTTAGTAATTGTATCCCAGTAGCGCTTATGCGCATTCCACTTAGCAATGGCAGAGGCTTTACGTACCGCACTGTCCAGTCCGCCGAGTGGTGGATATCGTAACTCATCTCGTTGAAACTCGGTGCTGTCGCCAATGTAGGCTTCTCGGGCTGCCTGACTGGCATTTAAGACGATGTCGTTGACAGAGAGCCATAAATACGCTCTCCGACCGGTTTCATTGGTAGTTGTCAGTTCACTGCCAATATGGAAAACGAGGCTTCTGCCCCTACCGGAAGGACTGGGGTTTTCGAGGCCAGGCGGTTCATCAATACCTACTACCTGAAAGTAGCCCACGAGGTTGCCAACCAGAGGCCGATAATCGTCCTGATCGTGAAACGTACAGATTAAAAATTTGCTGCGCCCTCCTCCTCTGGGCGGTTCTACGAAGGCTGATCCCGATGGGTTTGACCATTGCACAGTGGATAATTCTTCCTGCCGGATCTGGTTTTGGGCAAGATGTACCTGGCCCGAGGTCCTGAAATGAATTTCGTCGCCCGGATCAAAGGCAAGTCCCGTATTGATCCAGCACTGGGAAGCGGGCACCAGAAAGATCAACTGCTGAAAATTGTTGTTGTCCGATGAATGGAAGATAATTCCCTTTCCGGCAGCCCTGATAACAAAATCGTCTTTCCAGACGCGCCGGATATACTCCATAATAAACAAGGTGGTCAGTACTAAAACGAACAGCATAACAATAGCCCTGGCTGTCGTTTCATTGACGCGCAGAATTGATTTGACCCAGTCGACCAAGGACTTTATCAGATTTTCCATGAACCACTGCGTGTTTTATGCAGGCTCTACAGTAAATTTATCGGGTTGGCTTATGGACAGAACAGGTTTTTGAGTGAACGGTAAGTAGTTGATTACTAGCAAACAATAAACGGCACGGCCCTGAGACCGTGCCGTTTATTGTTTGCTGTACCCGGAAGGCAGACGTCTGCCTACACCGTTTCCAGCGGTCCCGTATGTACCGGTGGTAGGTTTGCCAGTTCCTCCGGCTCCAGTAACCTCGACCGGATCAGGAACCGTACGCCCAACGGAATTTCGAGCGAGAACGATGCGCCCCGTCCCGGCGTGACGTCGATAGTCAGATGCGTATGTTTCCAGTACTCAAACTGGTCTTCCGACATCCAGAAGTCGCAACCGACGATCTGCCCCAGCCGAACGTCCGATGCGCCGATAATAAACTCACCCTGCGCGTAGCACATGGGCGAAGAGCCATCGCAGCAGCCTCCGCTCTGGTGGAACATCAGCGGTCCGTGCTGCGTCCGGAGCTTTTCAATTACCTCGGCAGCCGCCGGCGTTAGATCAACACGATTCATAGGAGAAAGGAATCAATGAGCGAAAAAGCGAATGAGTGAAAGAGCGAAAGAATGAACCGAAGTGAAAGAGCGTTTCCGGTTAACAGTCGCTCTTTCACTCATTAACTCGTTCACTCTTTAAAAGAAGCCCAGCTTGCTTTTGCTGTAGGAGATCAGCAGGTTCTTGCTCTGGCGATAGTGGTTCAGCATCATATGGTGGTTTTCCCGCCCGAAACCCGACTTTTTATAACCGCCGAACGGGGCGTGCGCCGGATAATTGTGATAGCAGTTGACCCACACGCGTCCCGCCTGAATCTGACGCGGAATCTGGTACAGTTCATGGGCGTCGCGGGTCCAGACGCCCGCCCCCAAACCGTAGAGCGTATCATTAGCCATCGCCACCGCTTCGTCGGCATCCGAGAACGTAGCGACCGATACCACCGGCCCGAAGATTTCTTCCTGGAATACCCGCATCCTGTTGTTGCCTTTGAAGATGGTCGGCTCGATGTAGTAGCCGCTTTCCAGTCCATCAACTTTAGCTTTGTTGCCGCCCGTCAGCACTTCAGCGCCTTCTTTGCGGCCAATGTCGATATACGACAGGATTTTTTCGAACTGATCGTTGGAAGCCTGTGCGCCCATCATCGTGTCGGGATCGAGCGGGTGGCCCATTTTGATGGCTTTCGTGCGTTCAATCACGCGCTCAATAAACCGGTCGTAAGCCCGCTCATGAATCAGCAGCCGCGAAGGACAGGTACAGATTTCGCCCTGGTTCAAGGCAAACATCACCGCACCTTCCACGCATTTATCGAAGAACTCATCGTCGGCATCAGCGATGGATTCCATAAAGACGTTCGGCGATTTACCCCCGAGTTCCATGGTAACCGGAATCAGGTTTTCGGAGGCATACTGCATAATCAGGCGACCCGTTGTGGTCTCGCCCGTAAAGGCCACTTTCGCGACCCGTTTACTCTGCGCCAGGGGCTTGCCCGCTTCCGGCCCGAAGCCGTTCACAATGTTGACAACCCCCGGCGGAATCAGACCTTCCAGCAGTTCCATCAGGACCAGAATAGACGTAGGCGTTTGTTCGGCGGGTTTCATGACCACGCAGCAGCCAGCCGCCAGCGCCGGAGCCAGCTTCCAGGTTGCCATCAGCAGGGGGAAGTTCCAGGGAATGATTTGTCCGACAACGCCAATGGGTTCTTTCACAATCAGCGAAACGGTGTCCTTGTCCAGCTCCGTCATGCTGCCTTCTTCGGCCCGTATTACGCCCGCAAAGTAGCGGAAATGATCAACGACCAGCGGCAGGTCGGCGGCCATGGTTTCGCGTACCGCTTTCCCGTTTTCAACCGTTTCGACGCGGGCCAGGAACTCCAGATTCTGCTCAATGACATCGGCAATTTTCAGGAGCATATTGCTGCGCTCGGTGGCCGACGTGCGTGACCAGGCTGGAAACGCCTTGTGGGCAGCATCCAGCGCCAGGTCAATGTCGGCGGCTTTGGAGCGGGGCACCCGTGCAATCAGACTATCGTCCATAGGTGAGTGGTTGGCAAAGTACTCGCCATCCACCGGCGCGACCCATTTTCCGCCGATATAGTTCTCATACTGCGTTTTGAACATCGGCCGGGGTAAAACCTTGCTCGGCGATTCTACAGTTTGCATCTGTGAAGGATTTTTGGGTTAGTTGATTAATTTCTTCACAAATTTTGGCGTAATTGTACAAGCTTAATTGCGCCATAGTCTCGAAAACTTGCAGAATCGTCCCATTCTATACCTATGAAAAAAGTAAGGGGAGTGTCTGAAGAAAAAGCCGTTGGCTCGTGGGGATCCCGGCTGGATACGCTCGTTGAGAATAAGCTGACGTTAAGCCATGATTCGGCGGAACTGCATTTCTTTGAAACGCTGCAACAGGCTCAGCGAATTGAACTGCGCTTTGATGCGCCAGTGCTAACGAGTATGCTGAGCGGACGTAAGGTGATGCACCTCGGCCAGACTACTCCGTTCGACTATCGGCCTGGCGAGTCGCTGCTAATGCCTGCCGGTCGGTTGATGTCTATCGATTTTCCGGATGCGACACTGGACGACCCAACACGCTGTCTCGCTCTGACCATTGCTGATGAATTCATTCAGCAGACCGTTGATGAGCTGAACGAGCAGTTTCCCCGTACGGAAGCCACCGATCAATGGCAGCTGGGTACAGACGATTATTTACTGCAGAATGATCCGGAAGTCAGTTCGCTGGTTGATAAACTCATGCGGTTGTTCCGGGAGAATACCCCCTTCCGGCTGTTTTTCATCCAGAATACACTGAAGGAACTCATCGTGCGGCTGTCCCAGAAGCAGGTCCGGACGGGACTGCTCGCTCAAACCCGTCAGAGCCTGACAACTCACCGGCTGGCTTACGTTGTCGCTTACATTCGCGAGAACCTGACCCGGAATCTGACGATTGAAGAATTGTCGGAGAAAGCCTGTCTGTCGAAGTCCCACTTCTTCCGGCAGTTTAAAAACGAGACTGGCATATCGCCCGCTCAATTTATCCTGACCGAGCGTATCCGCCGGGCCAAGGCTATTTTAAGTAATCCCCGCAAAAGCATTACCGATGCGTGCTACGAATCGGGGTTCAACAGCCTGACACATTTCAGCAATGCATTCCGCTCCATCGAACGCATGTGCCCCCGTCAGTTTAAACGGCAACTTTTTGGTGTGAACTGATTGCCGGATTGGGTAACGTTGACAGCGATTACCTATCTTTGGTTGTTATGGCAAAACAGAATATAGCAAAGGCTGCCTTTACAGCCCCAACTCTTGATTTTCTCCGCGATCTCGTCCAGAACAATAACCGTGAGTGGTTTCAGGCTAACCGCAGCCGCTACGATGCCGCCAAAACCGAACTGTGTGGGGTTGTCGAACGCGTTCTGACGAACATGAGCGCGTTTGAGCCACTGTCCAATACGTCTGTTAAAGACTGTATTTTTCGTATCAACCGCGACATTCGGTTTTCGAAAGACAAAGCGCCCTATAAATCAAACCTGGCTTTTGCAATTGGACCCGGTGGGCGGCATTCCGGTCGTATTGATTACTTTATTCAGATTCAGCCCGGCAACCAGTCGTTTCTGGGCGGGGGCATGTGGCAGCCAACGCCCGCCAATCTGACCAAGTTCCGGCAGGAGGTGGACTACAACGTAGATGAACTGAAAAATATCATCGAAGCCGATGCGTTTAAAGCCTACTTTCCCGAAGCTGCGGGCGAGGTGATGAAAACAACGCCCAAAGGCTACTCGGCCGATCACCCGAACATTGACCTGTTACGTCGGAAGGAATTGTTTTTCATGCACCGTTATACCGACAAAGAAGTCCTGAAACCAAATTTTGCTGATGAGATTGTACGTGGCTGTCAACTCCTGAAGCCGTACTGCGACTTTCTGAACTATCTGTTTTTCGACGAAAAAGAAGAATCCATCACCTTATAAACCAACCGCCGGATTAATGGTAAAATGTAGTTTCCTTGTCCTGATCAATGTCCTGCTGCTGTCGTTTGCTCAGGCACAGACAACTCTGGTTCCGCAGCCAGGCTATACGTATAAAGTTGATGCGGGCGTCGCAGGAAAGCAGGTTTATATCAGCGGTCAGCGGCCGTTCAACGCAAAAGGTGAATTAGTCGGTGCGGGGGACTTGTCGGCGCAGGCCCGGCAGGTGTTTGAGAATTTAAAAACTGCTTTGGGTAAAGTCGGCATGTCGCTCCGGGATGTCAGGCAGGTCACCTACCACATCAAAGGCATAGAAGGACAGGTTGACGCTCAGGCCTCCCAGCAGGTAAACAATGTTGGAACTGCTTACTTTACGCAGGGCGCTCCCAAGATTGCAGACATCAAAAGCATCCCGAAAATTGTTCGCGACGATGTTCTTATCGAGGTCGAAGTTGTAGCCGTAAAAGAATAGCTATAGGCACATAAATGATAAAGCCGCCCTGATTTTCAAGGCGGCTCTATCATCCTTGATTATTCGGGCGTTAAGCGGTTTCCAGCAATGAAACGGCTTTGGCTTCGAGCATCGTCTCACCCATGAGGTAACAGTCGGCGGCCCGGGCGGCTTCGCGACCTTCCGAAATAGCCCACACCACCAGCGATTGTCCCCGGCGCATATCACCGGCCGTAAAGACGTTCGGGTTAGTGGTTGTCTGGTAGTTCGTCGCCTTTACGTTACCGCGCTCGTCATACTCCAGTCCGAGGTCGTCCAGCAGCCCATTGTGTTCAGGGTGCAGAAAACCAGCGGCCAGCAGAGCCAGCTCACACGGAATTTCGCGCTCCGAGCCGGGCAGTTCAACCATCTGCATCCGACCGTCGCGGTTTTCCCAAGTCAGGTCTACGATTCGCAGGGCTTTCAGGTTACCGTTCTCGTCGCCGATAAACTCTTTGGTATTGATAGACCAGTGCCGCTCGCAACCTTCCTCGTGGGAGGTGCTGGTGCGCAGCATCATGGGCCAGTTTGGCCAGGGCGTATTGGTTGCGCGATCTTTCGGCGGCATGGGCATCAGTTCAATCTGCGTTACGCTCGTAGCTCCGTGGCGGTTCGACGTACCTACGCAATCGGAGCCGGTATCACCCCCACCAATCACAACGACATTTTTACCGGTCGCCCACAGTTCACCGTCACTGTAGGGAACACCCCGGTGATTGACCTGTACCGGACGCTCAGCCACCCGCTTATTCTGCTGGCTAAGGAATTCCATGGCGGGGTAAACGCCTTTCAGGTTTCGTCCCGGAATAGGCAGGTCGCGCGGAACGGTCGAACCACCCGTGAGCATAACCAGGTCAAACTGATCCAGCAAATCTTTAGCCGTCAGATCGACGCCAACGTTTACGCCGGTTTTGAATGTAATGCCCTCCGCTTCCATGACGGCCAGCCGACGATCAATCGTCCACTTTTCCAGTTTAAAATCAGGGATACCGTACCGCAGCAAGCCGCCAATCTGATCGGCCCGCTCGAACACCGTTACGGTATGGCCCGCTTTATTAAGTTGAGCCGCTGCCGCCAGACCTGCCGGCCCTGAACCTACGACGGCTACGCGCTTGCCAGTCCGAACCTTGGGTGGTTTTGGCGTAACATAACCCTTCTCGAAGGCAACCTCAGCAATCGATTTCTCAATAAATTCAATCGCTACGGGCGGCTTGTTGATGCCCAGTACGCAGGAAGCTTCGCAGGGGGCGGGGCAGATACGGCCCGTAAACTCCGGGAAATTATTGGTCGTGCTCAGAATCTCGTAGGCATAGCCCCAGTTCTGCTCATAAACCGCGTCGTTAAACTCCGGAATGATGTTTCCGAGTGGGCAGCCACTGTGACAGAACGGCGTGCCGCAGTCCATACAACGGGCTGCCTGCCGCTGCGAATCCTGCTCGGAAAACGGCATTTCAATTTCCTTGTAATCATGAATCCGCTGCTGCGGGTCGCGCTTCTTGGGCAGTTCGCGCGTGAATTCTAAAAATCCGGTTGGTTTTCCCATGAGGTCTAAACAATCTCTAAACTTCGCTTCGACAGTATATCGTGTTCAGTAAGCGCTTCCAGCGCGTCCTCCTCGACAATAAATACTGCAATGGTCTTGCCGACTGCATTGAACGCTTCTACGAAATAAGCGTTTGGCAGGTCCCGACGCCCTTCTAAAAATTCAACAGTAGTAACAACGTCGCCCTTTTTCAGCCCTTCTCCAGGAAAGTCTTTCAGGAGAGCAACTTGTTTATACAGCGGCCATTTCATGATAAGTCAGTTTGGAGGATATAACGTTATAAATTTAGTTATTTCCTCATCTGCATCTCTCATCCAGATCGTTTTCACCCAGATGGGCCGTCTACTTGGACTGATCAGCTGACCCGTTACGCTGTAAGACATACCATAACGACTGGTTCGCTCCAAAACAGCTTCCGTATGCTGAACAAGTGCTATTAGGTCTTGACTTAACTTGGACAAGTTTGCTAGAGAATAACCGGCCCCGGTTAAGTAGTTCGACTTATCATTCTTTGGCAGCGAAACAAGCAGGTACTTCGTTAACTTGGTTTCTGCGATATGATACGGAGGTGGCAGAATCAGGCTCACCCGTGGGTCACATCCACGACAATATCCTGATAAACGACGTTTTTATCGCGAATCTGTTCGGCCAGCGAAATACCCCGTTGAGCCAGCGCCTTGCGGAAATCTTCCGGCATCACCTTCACGAACTGACCAATCAGGTTTGCCCAGTCCTGCATCAACGCCAGCGCTACGTTGCTGGTGGTGTACTGGAAATGCTTGTCAACGTATTCGCGAACGATCGCCTGATCTTCTTCCGTAAGAGCCTCCAGCGTTACCATTTCGGGATTAACCTTCGAGGCAAACGTACCATCCTGATCCCAGACGTAAGCCACACCGCCCGACATGCCAGCTGCGAAGTTGCGGCCTGTCTGTCCCAGGATGATGGCCAGACCGCCGGTCATGTATTCAAGACCGTGATCACCCACGCCCTCGACTACGACCTTCCCCCCTGAGTTACGAACGCAGAACCGCTCGCCCGCCATACCCCGGATAAAGGCTTCGCCCGACGTCGCACCATAGAACGATACGTTACCGACGATGCTGTTTTCTTCGGGCTTGAACGTAGCCGTCCGGTCCGGATAGACAATCAGCTGGGCTCCGCAGAGACCTTTGCCGAAGTAGTCGTTGGCGTCACCCTCAAGCTCCAGTTTTATCCCGCTCGTGCCGAACGCGCCAAAGCTCTGGCCCGCCGTACCACGCAGTTTAATATGGATAGTACTGTCGGGCAGTCCCGGACCACCATATACTTTGGAAATCTCATTGGAGAGCATCGTCCCGATACTCCGGTCGATGTTCTGCACCGGGAACTCAGCATAGACTGACTCGGCTGATTCCAGAGCCGGTTTGGCAACTTCGATCAGTTTACGATCCAGGACGTCGTCCAGGTAATGGTGTTGCTCTTCCTGCTTGTAGAGCGCTACATCCAGGTTGGTTGGCTCTTTATACAGCAGAGCGTCGAGGTTAATGTTCTTGTATTTCCAGTGTGGAAGATCGGAGCGGAGTTCAAGCATCTGTGCCTGACCAATCATCTCATTCACTGTCCGGAAACCGAGTTCCGCCATGATTTCGCGCAGTTCCATCGCCAGGAACGTAAACATATTCACGACGTGCTCAGGCTTACCCGTAAACAACGCACGTAGCTCCTTATTCTGCGTTGCCACGCCCACCGGGCAGGTGTTCAGGTGACACTTCCGCATCATGATACAGCCAGTAGCGACCAGAGCCGCCGTGGCTACACCGAACTCTTCGGCACCCAGCAGGGCCGCCACGGCCAGGTCGCGGCCCGTCCGCATCTGTCCGTCGGTTTGTACGGTTACCCGTCCGCGGAGCTTGTTGCGAACCAGCGTCTGATGGGCTTCGGCCAGACCTAACTCCCAGGGCAGACCAGCATGGCGAATGCTCGACAGGGGAGAGGCTCCCGTACCGCCATCGTGACCTGAAATCAGGATGTGGTCGGCGTGGGCCTTGGCTACCCCGGCCGCAATCGTGCCTACGCCGGCCTCCGATACCAGTTTTACGCTGATGCGGGCATCGCGGTTCGCATTTTTCAGGTCGGAGATGAGCTGGGCTAAGTCTTCAATCGAATAAATGTCGTGGTGGGGCGGGGGCGAAATCAGACCCACGCCGGGCGTTGAATGGCGGGTCCGGCCAATCCAGTCGTCGACTTTAAAGCCGGGCAGCTGACCACCTTCGCCGGGTTTCGCACCCTGCGCCATTTTAATCTGCAGCTCGCGGGCGTTAGTCAGGTAATAGCTCGTTACGCCGAACCGGCCCGAAGCGACCTGTTTGATGGCTGAGTTCAGACTGTCGCCGTTTTCGAGCGGCTTATACCGCAGCTCGTCTTCACCACCTTCGCCGGAATTGCTCTTGCCGCCGATGCGGTTCATGGCAATGGCCAGCGTTGTATGGGCTTCCCACGAAATTGATCCGAACGACATGGCACCCGTTGCGAACCGCTTGAAGATGTTCTCGATTGGCTCAACCTCGTCGAGTGGCACGGGTGTTGCTTTCTTGAACTTCAGCAGACCGCGTAACGTAATGGCTTTCTGCGTCTGGTCGTTAATGAGCTTCGAGTACTTTTTGAAAATCGAGTAGTCGTTCCGCTGCGTGGACTGCTGCAGCAGGTGGATCGTGTCGGGATTGAAGATGTGTCGTTCACCCCGCTGTTTCCACTGGTAAACACCACCTACTTCTAGCCGTGGATTCGCCACCGGAGCCGATGGAAAGGCGATGCAGTGCCGAACCAGAATCTCGCGGGCAATCTCGTCCAGTCCCATACCACCAATGCGCGAGACTGTCCCCGTGAAGTAACGGTCTACCACGTCCTTGTTCAGGCCCAGACATTCGAAAATCATCGCGCCCTGGTACGACTGAAGCGTCGAGATGCCCATCTTCGAGAAGATTTTGAGCAATTCGCCATTGACCGCTTTAATGTAATTTCTGTAGAGCTTGTCGAGGTCGTAATCTACCTGCAGCAGCCCCTTTTCTTGCATGTTGGCAATGGTCTCGAAAGCCATATAGGGGTTTACGCCCGAAGCACCGTAGCCGATCAGCGTCGCTACGTGGTGGGTTTCCCAGACGTCACCGGCTTCAACAACCAGCCCAACCTTACCCCGCAGTCCTTTGTGGATGAGGTAATGGTGAATCGCCGACGTAGACAGTAGCGACGGAATCGGAGCGTGGCTGGAATCAATCGCCCGGTCGGACAGTACCAGGATCGAGTAGCCATCCTGAATGGCATCTTCGGCGTAACGGCAGATCCGTTCCAGCGCCCGTTCGAGCGATTTACCGTTTCCATCGGCCGTAAACAGACAGTTGATCGTTTTGGCCTGGAACTTCGGCTTGTCAATGAACCGCAGTTTGTCGAATTCCTGGGTGGTAAGCACGGGCTGATCAAGTTCTACCTGGCGGCAATGCTCGGGCGATTCGCTTAGCAGGTTATAGGTCGCGCCCACAAACGAGATAAGCGACATGATCGCCCGCTCCCGGATGGAGTCAATGGGCGGGTTGGTAACCTGCGCGAAGAGTTGCTTGAAGTAGTGGCTCAGGTGTTGGCTCTGCTCCGACAGCACCGCCAGGGGTACGTCGGTGCCCATGGAACCAAGGGCTTCCTTACCCGTCTCCACCATCGGCGCCAGGATCATCCGTAAGTCTTCGGACGTAAAGCCGAAGGCCTGCTGCATCCGAAGGAGCTTGGCCGGATCGTAGTGGTTGTACGACCGGATAGGCGCTTCAAGGTCTGAGATGCGGATTTTATTCTGGTCCAGCCACTCCTGATACGGCTTGCGGGAACTGATGGACGCTTTGATCTCCTCGTCGGAAACAATCCGTCCCTGCTCCATATCGACCAGGAACATCTTACCGGGCTGCAAACGACCTTTCGACACTACCTTGGCCGGATTGATGTCCAGTACGCCCACTTCCGAAGCCATGATGACGATGTCTTCGTTGGTGACCCAGAAACGCGAGGGGCGCAGACCATTCCGGTCGAGTGTTGCGCCGACGATGCGACCGTCAGTAAACGAAATCGAAGCCGGACCATCCCAGGGCTCGATCAGGGCTGCATGATATTCATAGAATGCTTTCCGGACGGGGTCCATGTGCTCGTTACCATCCCAGGCTTCGGGAATGAGCATCATCATAACGTGTGGCAGCGACCGCCCGCTCATCACCAGCAGCTCAATGGCATTGTCCAGGTTGGCGGAGTCCGATTGTTTGGGATCGCAGATGGGCAAGAGCATATCCATCTCATCCTGGGTAAACTTGCTGGATTTGAGCAGACCTTCGGCGGCCTTCATCCAGTTGACGTTACCCCGCACAGTATTGATTTCGCCATTGTGAGCGATATACCGGAACGGTTGCGCCAGCTTCCACGAGGGGAATGTGTTCGTCGAAAACCGCGAATGCACTACGCCAAGGGCCGAAACGACTTCTTCCTGCTGAAGATCGGGGAAGTAAGGCTCCAGTTGCAGCGTTGTCAGCTGCCCTTTATAGGTAATGGTCCGGCAGGAAAGCGACGAGAAATAAAACGTGTCAACGCCCGCTACCGTCTCGTTAATAATACGGGTGCTGTAATTGCGAAGAATGTAAAGTTTACGCTCAAAGTCGTCGGGGTTGGTAATGTCAGACGGGCGTTTGATGAACACCTGCTCCATCTGCGGTTCGGCCGAACGGGAGCCATGACCCAGGTCCGTGTTGTTTACCGGCACAACCCGGTAACAGAGCAGTTCCAGGCCCAGCTTTTTCATGTTCCGGTTCAGGATGGCCCGGCATTCTTCGCGCAGCCATACGTCCTTCGGAAAATACACCATACCTACGCCATATTCGAGCGCGGGGGGAGGTGGACGCCCAGCTTGCGGGTTTCGTCCAGAAAAAACTCGTGGGGAATCTGAATCAGCAGACCAGCGCCGTCTCCTGAATTTGCTTCGGCACCCACTGCACCCCGGTGTTCCATACGCCGAAGCATCTGAAGGGCATCCGAAACAATCTGGTGGGATTTCCGCCCTTTTATATGGGCGATAAAGCCGATGCCACAGTTGTCGTGTTCAAATTCGGGGCGGTAAAGGCCCGGGCTGGATTGTCTTTGTTGGTCAACCTGGTCAGACATGGTCGTACAGCGTTGGGTTATGTCGTTGTTTATCACTCGCTTTGCGAAAATGATAAAAATCAACGTCGATTATTGAGAAAATAGAAATCTATAGACGTCCCGGCGGGGAATCAATTCCGAAGATAAAGGCCAGGGTGACGGGCGTTTGTGACAAAGTCTTGCAATATACTACCAAAAAAATTTGGCAAAAACAGGCTTTGTCGAAATTTTATAATCAATAAGCATTATTACCATTATGATTATAATTGTTCTTGAAAAGTGAATATTGTCTGGCCTAAACGGGCGCCTTTTGGTCTTATTATGCGTGAATGTTATGCACAGCAGTACGTATCAGAATGACCAGCGAACCTCGGCTTAGTCTAAAAACTGGGGAGATTCTATAAAGTTGGCTTGCCAACGAGCGGTGGAAAGGACAGGCGGCCCCAGCGATAGGTAGGGTTCAGTAAAGGTTTAAATAAACAATGACTGCTTTTCAGCGTACTCTGATTGGTTTACTATTTATTGTCTTATTATTTACCATTACACTCGTTCGCACGGAGCTATTTGCCATTAGCGCAACGGGCGTTTGGCTGTTTAAATGCCTGGTAACCGGGCAGTTCCTGTTGCTTACAGTCTTGATAGGCCGGCTGGCCAAACAGCCCTGGTGGTTTTTCGCCGGATTATTTATTCTACTTGAATTGGGCGTATGGGCCTTTGCGTATCGATTGGCCGAAGGGCAACATCAGCATAGGCGTGGACGCCGTTTCGTTCAGGAGGTCGTGGATGGTTGGGATAAGAACCTGATTCAGTATGATCCGGAGCTTAGTCAGTACGACCCCGCCCTGTTTTATACGCTGAAGCCAAACTTGCAGAATGTAGTCTATAAAAGCGGATTCGAAATAAATACCCCAATCCGGACGAATGCGCTGGGCGTTCGTGACGATGCGGCCTCTTTAACAAACCCTACCATCATTATCCTAGGCGATTCGTTTACGATGGGGTGGGGGGTTGCTGATTCAATTTGCTACGCATCAAGGCTGGAACAGCAACTGGGCCGTAAAGTACTGAATGCCGGTATTTCCTCCTTTGGAACGGCCCGCGAATCCATGTTGCTCAAGCGTATTCAGCGCGATTCCTGCCGGGTGCTGGTTGTTCAGTACTGCGTAAATGACCAGCCCGAGAACGAAGAACTGGCGCTGCAGACGTTTAAACCTTCACCCCGGGAGCGGTATGATGCCGCTGTTCGTTACAATACCCTGACGGCCGACTATTATCCGTTTAAATATTTGTATGCTGTGCTCAGAGCGCGGATGCAGCGAATGACAATCAAAACCGCCGGTTTGCCGGGGCCGACTGGCAGGCAGATAGCTCGAACGAGACGCAGTTTGTCGCCGGAGGAATCGTTTTTCTATGCCATCCGGCGTATTCGCCAGGATTATAAAGGGCCAATTATTATCACCTGCCTGAATCCCAACGGAACGGGCCCCGAAACAATACAGGCCTTTCAGTCTTACCTGATAAATGATCCCTTGCCAGGAGTTTATCTGGCGGATGTCTCGGGTGTTCTGACGCCTACGGATTATTTTATGCTGGACAACCACATCAATTCGTCAGGGCATCGGAAAGTGGCCCGGCAACTGGCGGAGGTGATCCGCGCCAACAGGCTGCTGTAAGGAATTATAAAACGTCAAAAGCCGCCCATAAGAGCGGCTTTTGACGTTTTTAGTGATCCGGCTGGGATTCGAACCCAGGACCCATACATTAAAAGTGTATTGCTCTACCAGCTGAGCTACCAGATCGTTTTTCCCATGACAACCGGTCGTTGTCGTTTGGGAATGCAAAAGTAGGGCTTTGATTCACTAAACGCAATAGTAGCCTAAAAAAAAGTTAGATTTTGGGTCAGTTTTACGGCCTCAACAGCCTCTCGTACGTCGTGCACGCGCAGGATTGAAGCGCCTTTCATTAGGGCTACGGTGTTCAGGACCGTAGTGCCGTTGAGCGCTTCTTCAGCGGTGATGTTCAGGGTTTTCCAGATAGTGGTTTTACGTGAAAGGCCAACCAGCAGCGGCTCGTCAAACTGCCTGAACGATTCGAGCTGACTCAGCAGAGAAAAATTTTGGGCGGGCGTCTTGGCGAACCCAAAACCGGGGTCCAGAATGATGTCTTTAGCGCCCAGCGCCCGCAATCGGGCCAGTGGCGTAGCCATCTCGTCGATCACCTCCGTAACGATATTCTGATACGTAGCCAGCGACTGCATGGTCTGGGGTGTTCCCCGCATATGCATCAGGACATAAGGGACCCCTAGTTGAGCCACCGTTTCGAACATGGCTGTGTCGAGGGTGCCGCCCCCAATATCGTTGATCATAGCTGCGCCCGTCTCAACGGCCTGCCGGGCCACCGACGCCCGGAACGTATC
This sequence comes from Spirosoma taeanense, assembly GCF_013127955.1. Classification (NCBI taxonomy): domain Bacteria; kingdom Pseudomonadati; phylum Bacteroidota; class Cytophagia; order Cytophagales; family Cytophagaceae; genus Spirosoma; species Spirosoma taeanense. The sequence continues at coordinate 3,484,457 of NZ_CP053435.1, read as the reverse complement.
AACCGAAATAAGTGCTTCGGGAAAGCTGTCGAGGATAGCCTCAATGACGGGCAGCACCCGGTCGGCTTCTTCGGCGGGACTGATGTCGGCTGCGCCGGGCCGGGTCGAATAACCGCCGATGTCCAGAAACGTGGCGCCCTCGGTCAGCATGGTTTCGGCGGTAGCCACCGTTTCGTCCAGCCCGATTCGGCTTCCGGCAAAGAAGGAATCCGGGGTTGCATTCAGAATACCCATCACCGCCGGCGTGGTCAAATCGACCAGCCGTCCCCGGCAGTTCAGCGTTTTTTTTGTACTTTTGAACACAGTTCAGTTTGAGGTTTGTCGTTTAAACCGGACCGCCGGGCGGTTTGGAGTTGAAGCGAGCGGAGTACCGTCAAACGTCAACCTACAAACCGCAATCGCGGACCGTTTTAAATTATGTCCACTACGGAAACCGAATATCGGCAGGTCATTCAACGATGCAAGGATTTATTTCTGAAAAAAAACCAGGATTACGGTACGGCCTGGCGAATTCTGCGTTTGCCGAGCATTACCGACCAGATTTTCATCAAAGCGCAGCGAATCCGAACGCTGCAGGAAACCGGCGTTAGTCGCGTTGGCGAAGGAATCGAGCTGGAATTTGTAGGCATCATCAATTACTGCGTTATGGCGCTGATTCAGCTTCATTTTCAGGTTGAAATCAGCCGCAGCAGCGAACACAACGGACAGCCCCGGATGGATATTCCGACCGACGAGCTCGAGCAGCTATACGACGCGCAGATCGGCCGGGTCATGGACTTGCTGTTTGCCAAAAACCACGATTATGGCGAAGCCTGGCGGGACATGCGCATCAGCTCCATGACAGATATAATTCTGATGAAGCTCCTGCGTACGAAACAGATTGAAGATAATTGCGGCAATACGCTGGTGTCGGAAGGCGTTGAGGCCAATTATATGGACATGATCAATTACGCGGTTTTTTGTCTGATAAAAAGTAGTGCGGACCGAATGGCCGTATAACGATCCATTGCCGTTGGCGTTCCGACGGCCTTATCTGTATGAATACAACAACTCCGCAGCCTAAAATCAAGACCGGCACCCAGCCCATGCTGATTGCCGCCCGCATTGCCCGCTTCCTGGTCGGGATTGTCTTTATTTTTTCGGGTCTGATCAAACTCAACGACCCGGTTGGCACACAGATTAAGTTTGAAGAATACTTTGAGGTCTTTGCACAGGATGTGCCTGTGCTGCACGATTTTTTCATGGCGTTGGTGCCATTTACGTTAGCGATGTCGGTACTATTCTGCGCGGCCGAAATCATTCTGGGTGTAGCGCTCCTGGCGTCCTATAAACCCAAGCTAACGACCTGGCTCCTGTTCTTCCTGATCGTCTTCTTTACGTTCCTGACATTCTATTCGGCTTATTTCGACCGCGTAACGGACTGCGGCTGCTTCGGCGATGCCATCAAGCTAAAACCATGGACCTCATTCGGCAAGGACATTGTGCTGACGGTGCTGATTTTGTTTATCATCGGGCATCGCAATCGGATAAAACCCCGTAATACCGGCTGGCTGGTCGCCCTGACGACGGTACTGACGCTGGGGCTGGGTATTTACGCCATTTCGTTCCTGCCCCCGCTCGATCTGCTGCCCTATGCTGTGGGGAAAAATATTCCGGCCCAGATGAAGCCCTCGGAGCCGTTACGTTACAAATACATTATGGAAAAGGACGGTAAAACCAGCGAATTCGAGCAGTATCCGTCCGATCCGGGCTATAAGTTCAGGGAGATGGTGCTGATCAACGAAAGCGCCAAGCCCAAGATTACGGACTACCGCGTCTGGAACGACGAAAGCGATTTCACGCAGGAGACGTTCGAAGGCGACAAACTGTTTATCATTGTCAAGAACACCACCGACATCGATGCGGGAAGCCTGCCGGCCATTCGCGAGCTGGTTGAAGGGTTGCAGGGATCGAGCGTTAAGCCGTATATCCTGACATCCGTCAGTGACGATCAGATTCAGGCGTTCTGCAAGGAGTTTCAGTTAACGAATGTGCCGTATTACAAAGTTGATGCAACGGTTCTGAAAACGATCATGCGCTCAAATCCGGGTACGTGGCTGATGCACAATGGCGTGGTGCGTGGCAAATGGCACTACAATACAACGCCCGACGCGGCAGAGGTTAAAAACTTGGTGAATGAGTGAATGAGTGAATGAGTGATTCGCTGACGCAAGCCTTATTCACTCAGTCACTCACTCGCTCATTCGCTCATTGCGAATGAAAAACATCTTCTTAATCGGTATGCCATCGTCCGGCAAGAGCACGCTGGGCAAGCGCATTGCCGATGTACTTCATTACCGGTTTATTGATACCGATAAACTAATCGTTCGGGACGAGGGGCGCTCGATCCCAGCCATCTTTGCCGAATCGGGAGAGACTTATTTCCGGGAAGCCGAACGGCGGATACTGCGCACGATCCGGCCCGGCGATAGTCTGGTAGTATCAACGGGCGGAGGGATGCCCTGCTTCCACGACAACATGGCGTATATCAACGCTACGGGCGTATCAGTGTTTCTGGACGTACCCGTCGAGACGCTGGTGCAGCGGATGGTGGCGCACGCGCAGGACGACCGACCGCTATACAACGCGAACGATCCTGACCTGATTAATGATCTGCGACAGCGTTACGTAAGCCGGTTGCCGTTCTATAGTCAGGCTGACATAACCCTTCCTGGCGAAGCCACCGCCGATGATCTTCTGGAAGAAATCGGCAAGTGGTTATAAACAGGAAGAGGTAAGCACCCAGCTTACCTCTTCTTATAGCTACCAAGTCTTTGCTTTTAGGTTTCCTAGAAGAACACACCTACTGATAAGGTAACGTTTGTCCGCTGGGCAGACGTCGCTACGGTTGGGGTATCCTGATCGTTAGGTAGTTCATAGGGAGCCAGGCCCGACTTAAAGGTATAATAACTGCCGGCGATGTCGGCGAAGAAGCGCTCGTTGCGAATGCCCAGGCCCGCAGTAAACAGCACCTTAGCCCGATCTTCCGGAACAACACGGAAGAGGTTCAGCTTATACGCCGTTGGAAAATAACCAGCCCCTGCCCGTAAGCGTAGGAGGCCCGCCCGAACTTCGGCCCCGGCCCGGAAGTTAACCACATTCTGATACCGGTCCTGCACCGCCAGGCGCACATCATTGCGGAAATCGGTATTCCCCTGCACATCAAATTCGGTCGTCCGAACGCGCATACCACCATACCCAACGTATTCTGCCGAGGCTGTAATCAGACCGATCTTGTTTTTACCCAGAAAGTACGTTACGCCCCCCGATGTCCGAAACGGCGACGTGAGCGAATACGTAAAGGTCGGCTCCGGCGCGATGGCGATGTTGTTGTTATTGGTCTGCAGGTTGGGGTTTATGGCCTGTGCCGACAGCGTCTGGCTATAATCTTCCCGTACTCCGTAGAAAGAAGGCGAATGGAGCGAAGCGCCAATCTGTAAACTTGGATCAAGTTTGTAAATCAATCCGAACGATAGCTGAATACCGTTCCCCGTTACGTCGAGCACACTGTTACGAGAGTAACCACTAAAGGCCCGGCTACTCTGCACTGACTCATTCAAGGTATAGTCGGAGTTGTACCGCAGGCGCGTGAGGGCCAGAGCACCTCCAATATAGAGCTTATCATCGAGGTTACCCGAGTAAGCGATCGTCCACTGCGACTGGGCACCCGTGCGGGTCAGCGTCGCCCGCTGATTGAGTGGCTGATTCGGTGAATTATCGAAGCGGGTATAAGGTGGTCCGGCCGAGCCGTTGTTGTATTCCGTTGGGTTGATCAGATAGAGCTGATAAGCGGCTCCGGCTCCCGACGCGGCTGAATTCGTATTGGAGTTATACTCATTATCGAGATCCGTGCTGTTGATGTTCCGCGCGTTCGCATCGTTAATATACTGCTGCAGAAATGACGAGTTATTGTTCCGGTTTAGCCCGGCAGCATCGATTGTCTCGTTGAAGTTAAGTGACTGCGAATAGGAAATGCCCAGGGCTGACCGGCGCCACCGACGGCTGCCGTTGTTGCCACCAGCCAGCACCAGACTAAACTGCCCTACACTTCCCTTATTCTTGAGTCCGGTTGTGCTGCTGCCCAGAAAGTTACTTTGGTTGCTGGTGATATTAAACGAAGGGCTGATGCTCAGCTCGGAGCGGTTATAAAAGCCCAGACCGGCGGGGTTGCCGAAAATGGAACTGGCATCTCCACCGAGGGCGGTCTGGTTGCCACCCATTCCCCGAAAGCGGGCCGTACCGTTGATAACCTGATCGGAATAGCGAAATGCATCATCGGCATAGTCAACAGCGGGACCCTGCCCAAACGAAGCCTGCGTGATCAGGGCGGTAACGAAGAGAAAACTGATTTTTTTCATGGTATTATTCAGGAATGGAGCGTCTAATACCCGTAAGACAAAACTCGTTGGTGAGTGTTTAACGTCTCCATGCTATAAAACGAAAAATCCCGCCGATTGTCGTCGGCGGGATCGAAATTCGTTAAAAAGGGACTACCGGTTAGCGTGGGCCGCGCGAGCTTCCTCCACCTGATGAGCTACTACCACCTGAGTATCCGCCACTACTGCTAGGCGCGCTGTAACTTGGTGAGCTGCCCCGGCTCTGGCTTTGGTACGACGGTTGCTGGTAGGTTGGTTGCTGATAGGTCGGCTGCGTCCGCTGTTGATAGCTGGGCTGCTGGTAACTACCCCGGCTGCCGCTGTACCCATCGTTCGAGGGCGAGTAGCTGCCCCGGCTGTTCTGACGAGGCCGGACGTAATAATCGCTCGAGGACGTGCTGTTGCTATTATAAGACGGCGCCGTCGAAGGTGCGTTATTGAACGAACCCGAACGACCACCGCTGGCCGTGCCATTATCGTAGTAGTAGCCACCCCGGCTGCTGTTCTGGCGGGGACGGGCGTAATACGGATCGCTGGAGTTAGCCGTGCTGGTGCCCGAGCCGTTATACCGACGTCCGCCACTGTTAGGATCATTGGAACGGGGAGCGTTCACAAACCCATCATTATAACGGCCAGATGAACGGTCATAACGCGAGTTATACGTTCTCCGGTATGGATCCGCTCCGGATACAACTACGTTGTTGTAATAAGCCGGGCGACCAAATCCACCGTAGAACGGTGAATAGAATGGGCTGTAAAAACTATTGTACGCGTAGAACGGATCGTAGTAGCTGCCGAATCCACCGTAGCCAAACGGACTATACCCGTAACCGAACGGGCTGTAGGCATAACTGTTGTAAAACGGTGAATAGAACGGATTACCGAGCCCGAACGAAAAGCTGTTATAGCCATAGCCAAACGTACTCAGGCCTAAGCCCAGACCCAGGCCGTTGTAGAAACCGGTGTTGTTAAAGCCCCAGCGGTTCCAGCTATAGGCCGAAGTCGACGCAGCATTGTAACCGTTGACAAAGCCGGAGTTGTAGGCATTCGTGCCGACGTCACTCCAGCCCGGATCGGCCGACAGGCCCCGGTTCAGTTTGCGGGCGCTCAACTCGGTGTAATATTCATCCGTATTGGCGCTATAGCCCTGCTGTTCGTCGGTATAATCCGGATTGGCGTTACGGTATGCACGTTGCTGCTGACGGGATGGCCGTGCAGCCACCGACGAGGGATCAGATGAGTTGCTGGCATAAACCTCCGCATTACCGGAGTTGCCATACAAATCATCCGTCTCGCCAGCGTTCTGGGCGGTCTGAAGACTGGAGGAACAGCTCCAGAACCCCATCAGAGCAGCCAGCGTCAGGTAGCGATATAGACGTTGGGTTTTCATTTGGCAAGGGAAATTTAAGTAAAAGATCGTGATGAGAATCGTCTCGTATCCATAACGCAGGCCCAGACGGAATGATTACAAAAATAGGATAAAAACCTATATTTGCAACTTTTCAATCTATTAGACTCCAAATTACGGGTTAAGGTTTAACCTATCAGAAAAAATAAATGTACGTCAGCTTCGGATGATCTGGTTCAGCGCGTTTCCTTGCGAAAACAACTGGTCGGGGCTGGATCTGCAGCGTTCATTGTTTAACATCCCCAACATGGCAAAAGCGATTCCTTCCCGGAGTGAAAACTATTCCGAGTGGTATAATGAGTTAATCAAAAAGGCTGATCTGGCCGAGAATTCGGCCGTTCGGGGCTGCATGGTCATCAAGCCCTATGGCTTCTCGATCTGGGAGAAAATGCAGCGGGCCTTGGACGATATGTTTAAGGAAACGGGCCACAGCAATGCGTATTTCCCGCTGTTCATTCCGAAGTCGTTTCTGAGCAAGGAAGCCTCCCACGTCGAAGGCTTTGCGAAAGAATGCGCCGTGGTGACGCACTACCGGCTCAAAAACGCCGAAGACGGTTCAGGCGTGATCGTGGACCCCGAAGCCAAGCTTGAAGAAGAACTGATTGTACGGCCGACATCCGAAACGGTAATCTGGAGTACGTACAAAAACTGGATTCAGTCGTACCGCGACCTGCCGCTGCTCATCAACCAGTGGGCCAACGTCGTGCGCTGGGAAATGCGCACGCGGATTTTCCTCAGAACGACCGAATTTCTCTGGCAGGAGGGGCACACCGCCCACGCCACCGCCGACGAAGCGCAGGCTGAAACCCGACAGATGCTGGACGTGTATGCGCAGTTTGCGGAGGAATGGATGGCGATGCCGGTTATCAAAGGTCACAAAACGCCAAACGAACGGTTTGCGGGTGCCGACGATACGCTGTGCATTGAGGCCATGATGCAGGACGGCAAGGCGCTGCAGGCCGGTACGTCGCACTTCCTGGGGCAGAACTTCGCCAAAGCGTTCGACGTGCAGTTCCTGAACAAACAGAACCAGCTGGATTACGTCTGGGGCACATCCTGGGGCGTTTCAACGCGGCTAATGGGGGCGCTTATCATGGCCCACTCTGACGACGATGGGCTGGTGCTGCCGCCGAAACTTGCGCCCATTCAGGTTGTGATTGTGCCGATCTACCGGAACGACGAGCAACTGGAAGCCCTTTCGGCTAGGCTCAAGCCGCTCGTGCAGGAGCTACGTAAGGCGGGCATTTCGGTGAAATACGATGACTCGGACGCGAACAAACCCGGCTGGAAATTTGCCGAGTACGAACTGCGCGGAGTTCCCGTGCGGCTGGCTATGGGCGGGCGCGATCTTGAAAACGGCACCGTCGAAATTGCCCGGCGCGATCTGAAAACCAAGGAAACCGTGCCGTTCGAGGGTCTGACGCAGCGCATCAAAACCCTGCTGGATGATATTCAGCGGACTATTTACGAAAAAGCAAAAGCTTTCCGGCAGGAGAATACGTTCAAGGTGGATACGTTCGAACAGTTTCAGGAGCAGATCGAAAAAGGAGGATTTCTGCTGGCGCACTGGGACGGTACGTCGGAAACCGAAGAAGCCATCAAAGAAGCGACGAAGGCTACCATCCGCTGTATTCCCTTTGATCAGGAAGACGAAGTGGGCGTTGACATGTTTTCCGGCAAACCCTCAAAAGGTCGGGTCGTTTTCGCGAGAGCCTATTAATCTTCTGGTTTAAATTCTTTAAGAACAGCCTGATGCAACCCGTGTCAGGCTGTTTTTATACCGGTAGTACCTGACCTAACATGGCTGGAATTCGGCGGAACATCAGCAAAGTCGTTTTGCCGACCTGAATAAGCTGGTAATTATTCAGGAAATTTCACCTGGACAGGCTTTTGTCATTCTTTTATTCTCGTTTGCGGGTAGCCGATCGGTAGGTTGCGTACATTGCCCGATAATTGGGTATTGTACAGTTCGCTCCAATGACGCAACCAGGTACAGATAATGACTAAATATGTAGTGCTTCCTGCTGTTTTATTAGTCGCTGCGTTGACGATAGTGGCCGTAGCTATGTGGCGGGGTATGAACTCCTTTGTGTTTGCATGGATCTTGAATTTCATGCTCATGATGGTGGTGCTTTCCTTCACGCAGACCTTTAAGCCGCAATTGGCATCGACTTACTACAGACCCCAGCCCTGGGAAGCGGACGGAAAAGTTTATACATGGCTGGGCGTTAATGTGTATAGAAAGCTCCTGGTATGGGTCGGCTGGGAAAAGGCCAACAAAGCGACCAATCCCGTAAAAAAGAAGCTGGATGCGTTAACCCATTTGGAATATACGTCTCGCCAATCCGAATTCGGGCATTTGATTATCTTCTTCGCGGTATTAGCCGTCACTCTTCTGGTCGGTGTTACGTCTGGATTGTCTGAGACCGTTTGGCTGATTAGTTTGAATGTGCTGCTAAACCTATATCCAATTTTCGTACAGCGGTACAATCGCCCCCGATTGCTAAGGGCCATTCAACGAAGCTCGTCTACCGAAAAAATGCTGGCTTAATCGTTTGGTGGGTAACGTGCCATCTAAGTTGATTCCTTCTCACTATAACTAAGTGCATTCGATTCCCTCACTACGTAAAACATAGGGGCACAAGTCATTAAATATACGCTTCAGACTGCTTTCACTGGTAACCTGAACCGTGTTCTTATGGCTTCCCTTCGAAATTTCGGTATGCGCTTGTTGTGTCTGGGTATCGCGTTACAAATCAGTCTGTTGGCGCAGGTGACCGTTGCGCAGTCAGTACAGCGTACGCATATCATCCACCCGCTGAAGCTGGAGCAGGTAAAGGTGAACGACCTGTTCTGGAGTCCTAAGCTGAATGTCTGGGATTCAAAAACGGTGTATGACGTGTTCGACAAGCTGGAAGGTAAGTACGAACCTGACCGTAAAGACCTGATTGAAGAGAAAGCCAAGCTCGGCCGGACACGTAACGCCTTTCTGAACTTCGACCTCGTTGCGGAGGGCAAAAAAAACACGGGGCAGCACGACGGCCCGCCCTGGTACGATGGGCTGGTGTATGAAACCATCCGGGGAGCCGCCGACCTGCTGGCCGAATACCCCGACCCGAAGCTGGAACAGAAAATCGACAGCTACATCGACCGCATTGCCGCAACTCAGGCCGTTGATCCGGACGGTTATCTCAATACGTATACGACACTGGTAAAACCCGATCAGCGGTGGGGGACCAATGGCGGGGACGATAAGTGGCAGCATGATGTGTACAATGCCGGGATGCTGATTGAAGCGGCCGTGCATTATTACAAGGCGACGGGCAAGACGAAGCTGCTCGACGTAGCCACCAAATTCAGCAACTTCATGTACCGGGAAATGGGGCCATCGCCCAAAAAGAACGTTATTCCCGGACATGGCGGCCCCGAAGAAGCCATCCTGAAACTCTACTGGCTGTTCAGGGACGAGCCGGCTCTGAAAGCTAAAATGAGCGTACCGGTCAATGAGAATCAATATTACCAACTGGCCCGGTTCTGGATCGAAAATCGAGGTTATTACGGCGAAAAAGACGGTAGCCATGCCCGCAAGAGCGATGAGTCGTACAACCAGGACCACATGTCGGTCTTTCAACAGAAAACCATCGAGGGTCATGCCGTTCGGGCGACGCTGCTGGCAACGGGCGTAGCGGCTACGGCGCTGGAGAATCAGGACCCGCGTTACGTAAAAACGGCCAATGCGTACTGGGACAATATGATCGGCAAGCGGATGTTCATCACCGGTGGCGAAGGGGCCATTGCCGATGGCGAACGTTTTGGGAAAGATTTCTTCATGCCCGAATCAGCCTATCTGGAATCCTGCGCGGCCATCGGCTCGGCTTTTTTCAGCCAGCGAATGAATGAACTGCAAGCCGACGGCAAATATGTTGATGAGATGGAACGGGTGTTATACAACAACCTGCTGTCGAGCATTTCGCTCCAGGGTGATCATTACTTTTACGAGAACCCACTGGTGGCGACCGATCACAAACGCTGGGCCTGGCATAGCTGCCCCTGTTGTCCGCCAATGCTGCTGAAAATGGTATCGGCCCTGCCGGGTTTCATCTACGCGTACGACGACGATGCTGTTTACGTCAATCTGTTTATCGGCAGCGATGCGACGATCCCGCACAAAGGCAATAACGTAGCCATAAAGCAAATCACCCAATATCCCTGGAAAGGCGAATCAATCCTTGAGGTTGACCCGGCGACTACGAAGGTGTTTACCGTAAAGGTGCGAATACCGGGCTGGGCGCAGAGCAAAGAAAATCCCTACGGCCTGTACAGCTCGCAGGTGAGTGAGCCGGTGTCGCTCAAGGTGAATGGCAAACCTGTGGCGGTGCAGCCGCAGAACGGCTACGTAGCCATCCGCCGAACCTGGAAAAAAGGCGATCGCATCGAGCTAACCTTACCGATGCAGCCCCGCATTGTCTCGCCCAACGATTCGATTCAGACGATTAAAGGAAAGATAGCGCTGGCATCCGGCCCGATCGTCTACGGACTGGAAGGCATCGACAACCCCAGCCTGAACGACCTGACGCTCCCCGCCAACACCTCACTGATGCTAACTTATAAAGCTGACCTGCTGAACGGCGTCAACGTAATTACGGGACAGGCCACCGATAAAAATGCTAAGCCTGTATCCTTCACTGCCATACCGTTCTACACCTTCGGCAACCGGGGCGTTTACCCGTATAAGGTTTGGGTGGCAGCGAAGTGATTCACTATCAGGAAATTAATTAACTGCGTGTTGCTATCCTATTCGAAAAGTAGATGCCTTCTAAGAATAAACGAATATTCATTTAGTCACTTTGCTTGTAACGAATTATATTGCGTCAATACAGCTTATTTGGTTGTATTGACGCACCTGAGTTGCGTCTATTTATGAGTTAGCGGCAATCGTACTTTGAACAGTATAATAATTTACAGCGACTAATACATCGATAAAATATGAAAAATTTTGACAGTAGGACATATAGCATTAATGACTTCTTAGAGTGGTCAAACAATGGGCAACTTGAATTAAATCCAAAATTTCAAAGACGTTCGGTATGGACAGATACTGCTCGGTCTTATTTAATGGATACGATTGTTCGAGGCAAACCAATTCCCAAGGTTTTCATTAGACAAAAGCTTAATGTTCAAACAAGACAGTCAATAAGAGAGGTCGTTGATGGACAACAACGTCTAAGAACAATCCTCTCATATCTAAAGGATGGATTTATGATAAGCAAAAAACATCATCCAATATTTGGTGGGTTATATTTTTCTCAGTTAAACCAAGTCGATGAAAATATACAAGGAAGCATTTTAAATTACGAAATTTCAACTGACCTTTTAGTAAACATGCCTGACCCTGAAATATTAGATATTTTTGGACGGCTCAATTCTTATTCAGTAACTCTTAATGAACAAGAGAAAATTAATGCAAATCACTTTGGTCCGTTTAAAACTTTAGCTGATAGAGTAGCTCACACTTTTAATAGCTTTTGGTTGGACAATAAAATACTAGCCGACAAAGAAATACTAAGAATGGCAGATGTTAATCTTAGTGCTGATTTACTGATTGCAATGATAGAAGGCATTAAAAGTAAAAAACAAATTAAAGGGTTCTATGCTTCTTATGAAAGAGAATTTAATCATGACCCGGTTTTACTAGAAGAAAACTTCTCATCTACAATAGAAACAATCCAAGGTATTTTTACTAATGGATTAAAAGAAACAGAGTTTAGAAGAATACATATCTTCTATACACTTTTCACTGGAATATGTCATTTAAAATTTGGAATTCCTGGAATTGACAAACCGCAGAGGGAAATAACAGAAAACGATTTTGCAAGAGTTGAAAGCCGTCTCGATAATATTAATTCAATATTTGTAACTGAAGAAGGACAACAATTAACAGCAGAAGAACAAAGGTTCCTTGAAGATAGTCGAAGGGCAACTACAGATAAAGCTGTTCGGGAAAGGAGGACAAATTATTTGATTGATTTAATTCTTCAGTGAGATGCCCTTAATTGACTCTTTAAATACTTTTAGAGCTTCAGTTGCAGAAGCAAACGGATTTATAGCACTTGCATTTCAACAAGATGCTTCAGGCGCATATGTACTACCTCAAAATCAAAGAGATTTCATATCTGATTCTGCGTTTTTGAAGCTGTTTATTGCTTGGGAAACATTTCTTGAGCATAGCTTCATTAAGTATATGCTTGGAGAACCTTCAATCTTAGGAACAGTTATAGTTCGCTATGTGCAACCGATAGATGAACAGCATGCACATAAACTTCTAATTGGTACTCAGAAATATGTTGATTGGTCTAACCCAGATATTGTAAAAAGACTTTGTAACTTGTTTTTCGATAGAGCTAACCCATTCGACACATTCATTAGCTCAATGATGACAGACCTTTTTGATTTAAAAACAGTAAGAAACGCAGCAGCACATCTAACATCGACAACAAGACAACAGTTAGATTCAGTTGGCACAAGAAGATTAAGAAGACCCTGTGTAAATCTAAATGTTTCCGACTTCATTTTCGCAGTTGACCCCCTTTCTGCTACCGGTGACACTATTTTAACGACTTATCTAAACAAGTTAGATGTAGGTGCTGAGGGAATTTCAAATGCATAAAACGAAAGCCGCTAACATGGGGTTTTCTGCTATGCTGGCAGACGAATATATCTTCATCTGTTTGCATCTATCAGCAGTGGTTCGGGCTGGACGAATAAATCTCAACAAAAGAATATAACTTCAACTTCAGTTTTTCAATCGGCTTCAGTTCTGGGCTGGACGTTCCCTGAATACCAGCACAGCAGAAAGCCCTAGACGTTGGCTGCAAGCATTTCGAGCATATTTAATTTCGGAAGGAATTGGAAGTTATAGAGTGACACATGGCAATTACAGACAAAACACGAAAAACTCTTTGGGCTCGTTCAGGTAATCGATGTGCAATTTGCAGAAAAGAGTTGGTTGCAGAACGAAATGAACATGACAGAAACTTGAACATTGGTGACGAGTGTCATATTATCAGCGAGAAGCCAAATGGACCAAGATATACTTCGGATCACGCCAAAGACCACGATGATTATGGAAATTTAATCCTCCTTTGCAAAAATCATCACAAAACCATAGACGAGCTTTGGGAAACCTACACCGTTGATTTACTTAAAACTTTTAAAAATAATCACGAAAATTGGATCAGAACGGTAATTGATAATGCGGATAATAAGGCAAAAGCTAATGCACCAAGGTTTTTGAAAAGGCTTACAACGGGAAAGCAAATTGTTGACATAATAAGAGAAGTTCATGCTTACCAGTTTGATCACGATGAATTTAAATCACAAGAAGAAGCAGAGTTTGTTTCTAGTTTTCTTCAAAATCTTCATGACTGGGGTGAGGCTTCCAGCTTTGGCGATTTTGAAATAGGCAGGCAAGTTCAGCTTGGGTATGAGCTTAACAAAGAAATTGAAGAAATAGAACAAAAGGGCTTCTTTATTTTTGGAGAACGAAAAAGTTCCAAAATGACAAACGGAAACAAGGATGACCTTGGTGTGTGGGATATTTCAACTATTATTATTTTGCGCCAAGACAATCCCGCTATAATTAATGCAGAAAAAATAATAGCACAAAATCAAAATAGATTTAATTAAGTCGTGAGAGTTTGACGTCAATCCGCCTGCAGCCAACAGTGTGTTTATGAAATTGTGCGGAGGTTAAGCATTCAACTATAAAATCACTATTTTGCTTTTGTGGTTAATTGAAACGGACGTTTTTCAAATACCACAACTTCATAAACACGTTAACGTTAGCAGCAATTAGGACATAGACCAAAATACTTTAAAATGGACAAACCTTCCGTATTTATCGGTTCTTCAACAGAAGGACTAAAAATTGCAAAAACTATACAGCTTCTATTGGACAGAGTTTGTGAAGTGACGATTTGGAGCCAAGGCGTTTTTGGACTTAGCAAAGGTTATTTAGAAGAGTTAGTGTATTCATTAGAGAAATTTGATTTTGCAATTTTGGTTTTGACACCCGATGACATGACAATTTCCCGAGAAATGGAGTCAGAATCGCCGAGAGATAATGTGATATTTGAGTTAGGTCTTTTTGTTGGAGGCATTGGACGCAATAGAACTTACGTTGTGTATGACAGAACAAAAAAAATAAAAATCCCCTCTGATTTAGCAGGTATCTCAATGGCGAATTTTGAGTTACACTCTAACGGGAATTTAGAATCATCGCTAGGTGCTTGTTGTACCCGAATTGAAAATGAAATAGAAAAAAATGGCATTCGGGAAAATAAAAGATTTAATCAATTAGCTGACGCTACAAAAAATGTTGACAAAACAAACCAAAAATTCCAGACACTAATTAATCTAATGGCTCGTTCCAGAAAAGTTGAATTAGATGTTATTGCTAGTCAATTTGGAGAATTTATTAATACAGACCATCTTAAGGAAATAAAAAAAGACCTAGATGATTTGAGCAAAGCTGTAAATGAATAACTGCCGCTAAAGTGCATTGGCAATATGGCGGGGAGACAAATAAGTTATCAGAATATAATCGCTATTCGGCTTTAGTTCAAACAGACGGAACGCAGGTGGATAGCAATAGTAAACATTAAACGAAATACTTTTATTCAGCTGTGGTTCGGGGCTGGACGTTCAATGAATGTCACCACAGCAGCAAGCCCTGTCCGTTGTCCTATTTATTAACATTGGTGAAGTGGTTTACCAATAAAAATAGAATGCGTAAGCTGATATTAATTTTTTTGCTGTGTATCTATTCAACTGCATTGATCGCCCAACAGCCTGTGCCGGTTAAGCCACGTATATTGGTGAGTACGGATATTGGGGGAACCGATCCGGATGATAACCAGTCGATGGCGCATTTGCTGATGTACAGTGATCGGTTCAACCTAGAAGGGCTCGTTTCTTCACCGTCGTATGGCGAAGGCTCAAAAGCCGAAATCTTACGTCTGATTGACCTGTACGATAAAGACCTGCCTAAGCTCAAAAAGCATGTAAAGGACTTCCCTGCGCCGGATGCGTTACGGGCTGTCTGCAAACAAGGTCGGCATGGGGCGGCCCCTTACGTCGGGTACGCAACCGCCACCGAAGGGTCGAACTGGATTATTCAGTGTGCCCGGAAGGAAAGCAGCCAGCCGTTGTGGGTGCTGGTTTGGGGTGGCCTGGAGGACCTTGCCCAGGCCCTGCACGATGCACCGGAAATCCAGAAGAAAATTAAGGTGTACTGGATTGGCGGCCCAAACAAAAAATGGAGCGTCAACAGTTACGCCTATATCGCCGAACACTTCCCCGGCCTCTGGTTCATTGAAGCAAACGCTTCCTATTATGGCTTCTTTTCGAACAATGGGGTACCCGACAGCCTGCATACCAAACACTATTACGATCGATACATTCGCGAGGCCGGGTATTTAGGGAAAGATTTTAAAAATAATCGCTACAAAGGAGTTGTTAAGATGGGCGATACGCCTTCGCTGCTGTACATGATGGATGGCGACCCGAACAATCCCTTGCGCGAAAACTGGGGCGGCAGTTTTGAAACGTTTACGTCTAGTCCGCGAGTCGTTTATAACCGCAACACCACCCTCGCCGATACGGTACCCGTGTACTCGGTACTCGAATTACATGTTAAAGGTCCGAAGGTAAAAATACGTTCAGATTCGGCCTGCTTTACCATGACCGTGAAAGCAAAGATCGGCGAGCAGAAGTGGGATGGCTTTTACCTGGGCGACGGCAACTATGCTATCAGGTATGCACCCAAGCAAACCGAAACGCTGACGTACACCATTACGTCCGGTCTCCCCGGTTTTCAGGCGCAGCACGGGCAGTTTGTGGTAGATAACCGCTGGCCCGGCAAACCCCGATCTACGAACTATAAACTGGGTCCCAACTGGTACACAGACCGTAAAGACCCGGCCCTGTTCGACGGCATCTGGCAGGGCGCCCAAACCGTACTAAAATGGCGTAACGCGGTCTTATTCGATTGGGCGAAACGATGGGCCTGGCTTCAGTGAAAATAATGATTTACACCTTACGTGGTCTTTTACGCAGGACATCCTGAGCAAACTAACCTACCATGACAACGAGCAATAAAAAAGAACTGTCGCCCGAACAGCGGGACGAACTCCTGAGCGTACTGGAACTCCGTTTTGAGAAAAACAGGAATCGGCATCAGGGGCTTGCATGGGCCGACGTACAGGCAAAGCTGGAGGCTAACCCGGAGAAACTGTGGGTGCTGGATGAAATGGAGGTAACGGGTGGCGAACCGGATGTGGTTGGGTATGATGCAACGACGGGCGAATACATTTTTTACGATTGTTCGGCGGAAAGTCCAAAGAAGCGCCGGAGTGTTTGTTACGACCGGGCCGCCTGGGAATCCCGGAAGGAGCATAAGCCCGAAAATACCGCTGTGGACATGGCGGCAGAAATGGGGATTGAGCTGCTAACCGAAGAGCAATATCGGGAGCTGCAGCAACTGGGCAGGTTCGATACGAAAACGTCGAGTTGGGTACACACACCGGCTGAAATTAGAAAACTCGGCGGTGCCCTCTTTTGTGATCGTCGTTACGATACTGTCTTCGTGTACCACAACGGAGCCGAATCATATTATGCTGCCCGGGGCTTCCGTGGCTCGCTAAGGGTCTGAATACGTTGGGGCAATAGGCCAGTGGCTTCTATGCTGACAGGATGGGGTATAATCGTTGACGGCAATACTTTGTCTTTCGGGCTGCGAATCAGGATAAATAAAAGCGACTGCACCCCCAGCCGTTAAACCCTTGACGATTTATGAAACGTAACTGGTTGACTTTGGTATTCTGCCTGCTGGTTTCATTCGCCCTGAAGGCGCAGGAAAGCAGAATACGGGAGGTCAGAACGAATGTTCCTCTGGACTCGATTGTGTTGAGTGATCCGTTCATCCTGGCTGATCGTCAAACGAATCAATACTACATGACCGGTACCGGGGGACTGCTCTGGAAGAGTAAAGATCTCAAACTGTGGGATGGTCCCTACAAGGTAACCCAAACCGACCCGACTTCCTGGATGGGGCCTAATCCGATGATCTGGGCAGCCGAAATTCATCCTTACCGGAACAGGTACTACTATTTTGCCACCTTCACCAACCGGGCGGTCAGGATCGATACCGTGCAGGGCAGGCCGATTGAACGGCGGGCCTGCCACGTACTCGTCAGCGACAAACCCGATGGTCCGTATGTGCCCATGAGCGATCCAACGTATCTGCCCGCCGATATGCCTACCCTCGACGGAACCTTATGGGTCGACAAGAACGGCAAACCCTACATGGTTTACTGCTACGAATGGTTACAGAACCTAAACGGCACTATCGAAAAGATCGAATTGAAGCCGGATTTAAGTGGCTCGGTGGGCAAGGGTGAGGTGTTGTTTCGCGCCAGCGATTCGCCCTGGAGCCGCGAGAAAGACGAAAACGACAAAGACCGCCCCAATAAAGTCACGGACGGGCCGTATCTATTCCAGACCAAAACCGGCCGTTTGGGCATGATCTGGACCAGCTGGATTTACGATGTGTACACGCAGGGTGTCGCCTATTCAAAAAGCGGCACGCTGGATGGCCCCTGGGAGCAGGAGAAAGACCCCATTACGCCACTCAATTATGGGCATGGAATGTTGTTCCGCACGCTCGACGGCAAGCTGTTGATGTCCATTCATAGCCATAAAAGCGTAAAGGGGCGTTACGTCCGTGTCCCGCATTTGTTCGAAGCCGATTTGTCCGGAAACCGGCTGGTTGTCGGCAAACCCTACGTGCCAGCGAATTAACGTCAGGAAGCAGAAAATCCCCGGCGAATCCTAAATAGCAGGATTCGCCGGGGATTTTCATTGGTAAGGTGTAAGCGCTATAACAGCTTATCGGGCGTAATCGGTAGCTCGCGAATACGCTTGCCCGTAGCGTTGAAGATGGCGTTGGCTACGGCGGCTGCTACGCCCACAATCCCCACTTCGCCAAGTCCTTTTATGCCCAGCGTATTGACGTGCGGGTCCTCTTCCCGGATAAACATGGCGTCCAGATCGCCAATGTCCAGGTTGGACGGAACATGGTAGTCGGCCAGGGAGCGGGTGACGAAATTGCCCCAGCGCGGATCAACCACCGACTCTTCGGTCAGGGCCATGCCGATGCCCCAGACGTTGCCGCCGATGATCTGCGAGCGGGCGGTTTTAGGATTCAGAATGGTTCCCGCGCCCGTTACGGCCAGAAATCGCTTAACGCGTACCATGCCCGTTGATTTGTTGACGGCCACTTCCGCAAAATTGGCGTTGAAGCTGTGGGCCGAATACTGTTCCGCTTCTTCGGGTGGTTTACTGTCCACGCGGGTCTGAAATTCGGTCATCTTCTCCGTGCGCATCAACTGCGCGGCCGTTGGGGGTGCGAAAAACTGCTTGCCGGATTTGGCGACCAGTTCCTCCGTAATTTTCTGGCAGGCATCATTCACGGCATTGGCGTAGCTGGCGGCTCCCACCGAACCGACCGCACCCGCAGCCGGGGGCAGGTCTGAGTCGCCAAGCTTCACCTTTACGTTCGGAATGGGCAGTCCTAACGCGTCGGCGGCCGTTTGCGTCAGGATGGTGTAGGTACCCGTGCCCAGGTCCGCAGCGGCCAGCTCAACAGTCGCCGTTACGTCATTGCCGTTACGTTTCAATTTAACGATGGCCGACGTAGGGCGCTGGTGGGCGGGGTAGGTGCCCGCAGCAACGCCATAGCCAATCCAGTAATTACCCTGCTGGCTCTGGCGGGGTTCGGGTTTACGTTTGTCCCAACCAAAGGCTTTGGCACCCTCCCGTAAGCATTGTACCGTCGTGCGCGACGACCAGGGTTTGCCGTTCGACGGGTCGCGTTCGGGCTCGTTTTTTATCCGGAACTCAATCGGGTCCATCTTTAGCTTGTAGGCCAACTCGTCCATCGCCGATTCAAGGGCAAAACTACCCGTCGATTTACCGGGACCGCGCGTGTAGGTCGGCAGAATCAGGTTCATGGGCACCACCCGGTACGTAATGAGCGAGTTCGGCGCGTCGTACATGACTTTCGAACAGTCGCCACAGGGTTCGACAAACTCGTTATCGATGGCGCAGTGGGTCGTAATTTCATGCGCCAGCGCCGTCAGTTTACCGTCAGGCGTAGCGGCCAGACTCACTTTCTGAAGATTACGCTGCCGCAGGCCGACCGAGTTCACCATCTGCTGACGGGTCAGGGCCAGCTTCACCGGGCGGTTAACATGTCTGGCCGCTACAGCCGCCAGGGCCAGATTAGCCCACTGTCCACCTTTCGACCCGAAGCCGCCACCAATGTAGGGCGTAACGATACGTACCTGGTCAGGCTTTAGATTAAGCGTAGCCGCCGTTGCGTTCTGCGCCCCGTTCACAATCTGCGAGCTGTTATAGAGAGTTACCCGGTCGCCGTCCCATTCAGCAATAGTGGCGTGGGGTTCCAACGGATGATGGTGCTCAATGGGCGTTTCGTAGACCTCCTCCACTTTAATAGTGGCCTGATTCAGCGCGCCTTTGGCATCGCCCTTCTTCAGGTCGTCTCTCTCTTTGTCTTTCGGGGTACGGGCCTTGTCGGCGAGCTTCTCGAAATCGACTTTAGGGTCCCGCTTGTCGTAGGCGACGTTGACCAGCCGCGACGCGTAACGGGCCTGCTCATAGGTTTCGGCAATCACGATGCCGATGTGCTGCCCGAAGAACTCAATCTCCGGGCTTTGCAGCAGGGCACCTCCGCGCAGCCCGCCCTTTTCGTTCAGTTTCGGCGCGTTTTTATGTGTAATAATAGCCAGCACACCGGGCGCTTTTTCGGCCTCGGAGCTGTCGATGTCCGTAATTCGTCCGGCGGCAATGGTACTTTTAATCAGAATGGCGTAAGCCGGATTTTTCACCGGATGATCCATGGAATAGGCGGCTTTGCCAGTCACCTTGGCGATCCCGTCGATGCGGCTGATGGGGGAGCCGATGGCTTTATTTGTGTCCTGCATGGTTGGTTGACGTTACGCCTTGCCGCCGTTCATAGCCATCTGTAAGGCCAGAACGATGCTTCGGTTACCCAGTTCGACTTTAAACTTGTTATGCTCCAGCGGCTTTGCATCGGCCATTTCGGCGTCGGCAGCCTGTTTGAAGTTCTCCGTCGTAGCTTCTTTTCCAATTAGCATCTGCTCGGCTTTCAAGGCCCGCCAGGGTTTGTGCGCCACTCCACCCATCGCGATGCGGGCCTGCCTGATTGTATTTCCCTGGGTTTCTAACGCGGCTGCCACCGACACCAGCGCGAACGCATACGAAGCCCGATCCCGCACTTTGAGGTAATATGACTTGTCGGCAAACCTGTTTTGGGGCAGCTCAATGGCAGTAATCAGCTCACCATGCATCAGGTTCGTATCCTGCTCGGGTTTGTCGCCCGGCAACCGGTGGAAATCGGCAAACGGAATACTATGTTCCTGACCGGCTGCATTTCGTACCTTGACCACCGCATCCAGCGCGGCCAGCGCAACGGCCATATCCGATGGGTACACGGCTACGCATTTATCCGACCAGCCAAAGATGGCGTGCATCCGGTTGATGCCCTCCAGGGCCCCGCAGCCAGTGCCAGGTTCGCGTTTGTTGCAGGGCATAGCCACCTCATAAAAATACTGGCAGCGCGTCCGTTGCAGCAGGTTTCCGCCATTGGTCGCCATGTTCCGGATCTGCCCCGATGCTCCCGCCAGAATCGCCTGCGTCAGGAGAGGGTAGTTCTGGCGAATGAGGGGGTGGTTGGCTGCGTCGGTATTTCTGCCTAACCCACCCATCGAAATGCCGCCTTTATTGGTGCCAGCGGTGATGGTCTTGATGTCGGTCAGGCCCAGTTCAGAAATATCAATCAGGGCAGTAGGTCGCTCTACGTCCTCTTTCATGAGGTCCAGCAGATTCGTGCCGCCGGCGAGGAATCGGGCATTCGGATTACCACCCAGCAGTTTAATGGCAGCTAAAGGGTCTTTGGCCCGGGTGTAGGTGAACGGTCTCATTGCGTACGGCGTAAGGGTTAGGTGGTGAAGAGGAATTTCTGCTTAACGGGCTTTCCGCTATGGACTTCCTGAATGGCAGCGACGATGTTGGGATAGGCCCCGCAGCGGCATAGATTCCCCGACATCCGCTCCCGAATCTCCTCGTTCGATAACTGCACCGGACCCATTGGTTTGCGCACGTTCTCGGTTACGTAGCTTACGTGTCCTTTTCTGGCTTCATCCAGCATAGCCACCGCCGAGCAGATCTGACCGGGCGTACAGAAGCCGCACTGGAACCCATCGTGCTTGAGGAACGACTCCTGCATGGGGTGTAGCTTGCTGCCCTGCGAGAGCCCTTCGATTGTCTGTACGGTCTTGCCTTCGCAGCTCGCAGCTAAGGTCAGACAGGACAACACCCGGCGCCCATCGACGATAACCGTACAGGCTCCGCACTGACCGTGGTCGCAACCTTTCTTGGAACCAGTCAGTTCCAGCCGTTCGCGCAGCGTGTCGAGCAGGGTCATGCGGGAATCGACCGATAGTTTCTGGGCGGTACCGTTGACCCTGAACGCTACGTTTACGCCATTCTCCAGACTGGCCGGAGCCAGTTCCGCCGGTGGGAGGCTGGGCGGACGGGAGAGCAGCTGCTCGGCTACCGCCGACTGAGCAGCCAGGATGCCGCCCCCCGCCAGGGTTATCAGTTTAAGAAAATGACGTCGGTTTACGCCCGTATCCAGAATTTCATTAAGGTCTTCCGGCATCAGGTCAGCAAAGAGCTTCTTTTCGTCATCCGTCAATTCAGGTGATTCGTGTTCGTCCATCATGCAGTTCGTCGAATACGGGATTTATCGTGAAAAGGTAGGCTGGTGTAGCTGAGTAATGAATTTATGAAAAACAACGGATTGATAAGGGCTATTGTTCTGACGAATACCAGTAGGCTGGTAGACTAACAGGACGGAACTGACTTGCCAGCCATCAGCGGATAAAATATAGCGGGCGTTGACGGGAATTAGTTAACGCCCGCGCAGTTGGTCCAGCAGCTTGATGCCTGGAACCGGCACAATGCCGAGGAATCTGCCGCTCCTTACAGCGTTGCGACCCGTTTATACGTATTCCCCAATACGATTATCCGGCGGTTTGAGAACCGCCAGCAGCTTCAGCAGTATTACGCTCAGTTCTTTACGCAGCATCCGGCGGTTCACTGCTACATAGGTAGTCAGCTTGCCAGGATATTCATAGCTGACTCCAGTTACCCGTAGCGGGATGCCTTCGGGCTTCGTAACCTGTCTGCAGAACGCTCTGGCTACTGCTTATCCGGATTAAAAAATAAAGAATGCGGTAACCTTACCGTTAAAACACAGGTTACCTGCTATACTCGAATTATAGAGTATATCGTGTTTACAACAAGTATTTACTCAACGACAGAATACAACCATGATGAATGAGAATCAAGTAAGCAGACGCCAGGTTATTGGCGGGATTGGAAGCGGCCTGGCGGCTTCCGTAATGGTACCTCCGGTATTTGCCGCTTCGGAAACATCGGCACCTGGTTTCAATACGTCTGCTCCGGCACCGCTTGTCGATCCGACCACCAAATACCCCAGGCCTCCGTTCAATACGCCCATGCAGCCCTGGCCGGGTCTGGCCAGCAAAATGAATCCGCGGCCCGATCATGGTGAAACCAGCTATAAAGGCTCGGGTCGTTTGCAGGGACGGAAAGCGTTGATCACCGGGGGGGACTCGGGTATGGGTCGCGCTGCGGCCATTGCTTACGCCCGCGAAGGCGCCGACGTAGCCATCAACTACCTGCCCGCTGAAGAGCCCGATGCGAAAGAAGTAATTGATTTAATTAAGAAAGAAGGCCGGAAGGCAATTGCTATTCCCGGCGATATTCGGGACGAAGCCTTCTGCAAGCGACTGGTCGATGAAGCCGTAAAAGGATTGGGGGGGCTGGATATTCTGGTCAGCAACGCGGCCCGGCAACAGCAACGCGAGTCCATTCTGGACCTTACTTCGGAGGATTTCGACGCAACCATGAAGACGAATATTTACGCGCCGTTCTGGATCATAAAAGCCGCTCTGCCGCATATGCCACCCGGCTCCGCCATTATTGGGACAACCTCCGAGCAGGCCTATGATCCATCGCCCAACCTCTATGATTATGCCCAGACGAAAGCGGCTACGATGAATTTTGTTAAGTCGCTGGCTAAACAACTGGGGCCGAAAGGAATACGCGTGAACGGCGTCGCGCCGGGACCGATCTGGACGCCCTTACAGCCCAGCGGTGGTGCCACGGCGGAGAAACTGAAAACCTTCGGCGGAGATACCTCCCTGGGCCGCCCCGGTCAACCGGTGGAGCTGGCTTCGATTTACGTACAGCTGGCGGCCAGCGATGCCAGCTTTGCTACGGGTCAGGTGTATGGAGCCGCTGGAGGTAAGGGGCAGCCTTAGCCTAGGTGGCCTATGCCCTCCAGAAAAGCCGCGTTCAGTTCTGCTGACGCGGCTTTTTTTGTAGTATCCTGATCGTATGCCAACGGGGCTGGATGCTACAAAATGCCCATCAGCGTTTTGAGGCCGCGTGTTTTTCCAGCAACCGCAGGGTGTGTTCGAGCGCTTTGGTATCACTCCATTCCTCATGGCCGGGAATCACAAGCCTGGCTGTTCCGAATTGTTGCATGACCCGCCGGACAGAGTTGCCCCATTCGTTTAAATTCGCGTCGGCGACATTCCCCATGCCGAAAGCAGCCACACTCTTGACAAAACAGCCTCCGTGCAGAATCTGATGCCGGGGCAACCACACAACAATGTTGTCGCTGGTATGGCCTTCGCCCGGAAAATAGCAGCGAATTGGCTCCTGCCCAATGGTAAAGGTCGTATCAGCCGGTAGAATGCCTTCGGGCGCTTCGTAGCCCAGCTTAAGCGACTTTTGAGCCGTCAGGGGTGTACTGATGACCCGAACCCCCGCTTTGCGGAGCTCGCTGATGCCGCCCACCCGGTCTTCGTGAGCGTGGGTAACAATGCAAAGTCGGACGGGCTGGCGAAGACTATCGGCAACCCACCGCAGCAGTTGCCGAGTATTATCCGTATTGCCATCGCTGTCCCAGCCAGTGTCGACCAGGACGATTCCATCAGTCGTTTTGATTATCAATCCATTCGAC
The DNA here is from genome assembly GCF_013127955.1 of Spirosoma taeanense. NCBI lineage: Bacteria > Pseudomonadati > Bacteroidota > Cytophagia > Cytophagales > Cytophagaceae > Spirosoma > Spirosoma taeanense. Next base: position 3,460,414 of record NZ_CP053435.1, on the reverse strand, counting down.
GGAATCGCGTTGTTCAGGTAAATGCCGTAGGTCGTGTGGACGTAAACCCGGTCATTAAGTGGGGTAACCGTCAGTTTGGGCTTGGGCGACGATTGGGCCTGAACAAACCCGTGGAAAAGAAGGAAGAAACAGAGCGCTCTCAGGATAAGCATGCTTGACAAGTTTCGCGTGTTACGTTAGGATAAACCGGTACTGGCTACTGGAATAACCCGGCCGGGAGTTGCTTTATAGAACGGACCAGAATATTCCGGTAATATACTTCGGCCCCTTCCGACTGAATCTGAATTTTGCCCCTGGTAAGCGGCTGCATCTGTCCGTTGACCAGATGGCGGGTGTTCAGCAGCACCATGTTTACTTTCCCGTTCATGACGTGCAGACAGGTGTCGCCCACGCAGTACAGATCCACGGTATTCCACTGGCCGGAAGGCTTTTCGGCATCCGGACTTTTCAGGCACGATCGGCCATTAGGCGTCTTGTCCTGAAACGTAATCAGGGGACTGCCGGGTTGATATACGTATTTGCCCTTATCGTTTTTTCGGGCGGGGATGTCGGCCGCTACGTCCATAACGCCCCAATAGTCGCCACAGTCGCCTTCCTGAATCTGAAACTCAAACGATTCCATCCACAGCATGGGCGTACCGTGTTTGCCTACACTATGGTATAGAAGACCGCTATCCCGCGGCTGGCCGAGTTTGGGCGGCCATTGCTGCTGCCCCCATTTAAATTCCAGCCGCAGGTGATAGTTCTCAAAATCGGCCAGGGTATTGATACCCCCGAACGTTTCGCCCGAAATGCGCAGGGCGGGCTGACCATCGACCGTAACGACTGAAAAAACGTGATTCGGGTCGTTATTCAGGCCCAGCGGAGCCGCTTGCTGGCCCGGTTCGCTTTTGCTATACGGTCGGTCGAGATAGGTTTCCCAGCCGTTCAGGTTCTTTCCGTTGAAAAGGGACTGCCAGTCGGCCTGTTTGGGTGGAGACTGGGCCGAAAGGCGCGTGAGTGAAAGCAGAAGGATCGGGAGCGTAAGAAACAGGGATTGCATCGGGTAACGAGTTTAGCAGGAAAGGAATTGGAGCAGGAGGTTACTCCGCCTGCCTTCTGTTTCCATGCGGCAAGTTATCCAGGAAATACGGGCTGGCAAGCGCAGCGGGAAATATCGGCCGTAGTCTGGTAGTGCCCATACAGAATCAGCCACCGCGTGAACTTTTGGGCTGTGCAAGGAGTTGGTCAAAAATTAGCGTATAGCCCATGCCTTGCCATAACTTTCGGTAGGTTTGTGGCAGCGTTTACCAAACCAATAGAACTATGGCACAAGCTAAATCCGGTGATACCGTTCAGGTACATTATACCGGTACCCTGACTGATGGAACTGTATTCGACTCGTCGGCGGGCCGCACTCCGCTGGAGTTTACAGTGGGTAGTGGACAGGTGATCAAAGGGTTCGACGAGGGCGTTGAGGGTATGAATCAGGGTGAGAAGAAAACCATCAACATTCCCGTTGAAGATGCTTACGGTCCGGCCAACGAAGAGATGATCTTCACGCTGAATCGCTCGGATATTCCAGCCGATATTCCGCTTGAGGTGGGCATGACGCTTAATATGCACGAAGATGGCAATCCCCGGCCTATTCCCGTGATTGTGCGCGACCTGACCGAAACGAACGTTACGCTCGATGCCAACCACCCCCTGGCCGGTCAGGATCTGACCTTTGAGGTTGAACTGGTTGGTGTGAAATCGCCGTCGGGATTGATTCTGTAAAAAATGTACCCCGCAAACGAGGTGTGAGTGCTTTCTGACAGCAGCTCACACCTCGTTTGGTTTTAAGGGTCGGCCAGAGACTAGTCCTCCGAAACCAGAAGCTCGCCCAGTTCGCGCAGGGCGGTTTCAATTCCCCGCAGATTGGCGCGGGCAACGTAAGACGCCAGTGCCACCGTGATGGCGCCAATGTTTAGGGCGATGGTCAGGTTACGGGTGTGCTTCAGGCTGGCCTGAGCTACATGCGTGGCCTCCCGAATGGCAGCGGCCATATCGGCGGCTTTATCGAAAGCCGGTCGGACGGTCAGCGTCTGGATGTCCTGCGCCCGGTTGAGCAGGCTGTTCTGATAGGCGTTCAGGTCCAGGTGCTGTTCGTGCGTCAGCTCCGGCCAGCGCCTTACCTGAAGCTCGTTCAGGGCGCGGGCCATATTCCGGTAGCCGTTTGCAATGCCGACGATGTGCTCAGGGGTAAAATCTTCCATACACGGGTTTCCAAGTGCTGCGGGCAGTCCGGCTACCCTGGCCTAGCCATAAAACGTTACTGATTAACTGGGTTTAATCTTCGAAAATGCCACAAAAAACCGGGCTGTAACGGGAAGATAAGCCACCAACGGCGATTGTCACCGAAATTGGCTCACTTTTGAACGAACGGTCAGAAAAAGAAACCGGAAGGGTCATAATCCGGTTAAAACAACATGGATTTGACACCGCTTAACGTTGGGTACGCCTGCATCAACCTGAATCTTCAGGCCGATAAAATCATGACGAACCGGGGAATGATCAAAAAGACATTCACCGAGAAAGGCGTCGTCTATGCGTCGGCCCTGGCGCTCAAAAATATACAGGACCTGCTGAAGATCGTGGACTGGAATCTGGCGCACGGATTCCGGCTGTTCCGTATGTCGTCGGACCTGTTTCCGTGGGCCTCGGAGTACCGCATTGCCAGCCTGCCAGACTTTGTGGAAATCCGGGCAACGCTTGAAGAAATTGGCAGCCGACCCATCCGGATAACGACCCACCCCGGCCCCTTCAATCACCTGGCCGGGCAGGGCAAGGTGCTGGACAACACCATCACCGATCTGGAGTATCACTCTGAGGTGTTCGATCTGATGGGGCTGACGCCTTCGCACTGGAACAAAATCAACATCCACCTCGGCGGAACCTACGGCGACAAACCGGGAACGATTGCCCGCTTCTGTAAGAATTTTTCGCGGCTGTCCGAGAACCTGCGCGCCCGCCTGACGGTCGAGAACGACGACCGGCCGAGTCTGTATAGCGTGGCCGATCTGGTGCCGGTTCACGAAACCATTGGTACGCCCGTCGTATTCGATTACTTTCATTATTCACTGCACCCCGACGGACTAACCGAAGAAGAAGCGTTCCTGATGGCGGTCAACACCTGGGATGTCCGGCCGGTGGTTCACTACTCCGATTCGCGGCAGGCGTATGAAGACCCCAAGGCCCGGCGTGAAGCCCATGCCGACTGGCTCTACTCGATGCCGAATACGTACGGAAAAGATATCGACATCGTCTTTGAATCCAAAATGAAAGAGCTGGCCATTATGCGGCTGCGGGGCGAGGAACCCGAGATTACGCCGAAGCTGGCTAAGCTGATGAACCAGCAGAAGAAGCAGGACCCTGAGAACCCACCGGCGGAGGTTGTTGCGCCGGGCGAGGTGGCCTTATAGGCGGTTGAGTATCCCGTAAAAAAGAACCCGCTGCCTTCGGGTGAAAGCAGCGGGCTGGAAGTTGGGATCAGCAACCAGACTTGTCCGAAAAGTCTGGCTGCCTGTTGGGTGAAGCGTAATGCACTAAATCAAACTGATCGGATGCTTACCGGCGAACGTTAATCCGCGACGAAAAGCGCTTCTGTTCAGGGCCAACCACGAAGGTATAAGAACCTTCGGGCAGCGACGACAGATCAAACCGGCGAACTGAGCTGCTGATTGGCTCAGAGTATACCATTACGTTACGATCATCGTAGATGGCTACGCTGGCGTCCGAAATATTCGTGGCGGGCAGCGTCACTTCTACTTTGTTTTTCTCGTAGGCCGTCACCGTCGGCTGGGTCAGTTGCTGCAGGTTACGCTCATCAACCGTCAGCGTATTGTTCCGGATGCTCAGACCCTGCGACATCCACCAGTCGGTGCTGCTGGCAGTCAGATAATACTGACCGTCGGGCAGGTTAGCCAGGTTGAACGACGTTACGTGCTGCTTGGCAGCCGGTACGCTTCCCCGGTACAATACGGTACCAGCGGCATCAATGAGCACAACTTCAACCGGAGCACCCGATGGAGCCACGTTGGTTGGCGTATATAAGCGAACTTTTTTGCTTTCGGACTTCTCAACTTTCACCCCACTCACTCCCGAACCATTGTCGGCTTTGGCATCTCCCATGCCTGCCAGACTCCATACTGACAGCAGTACAGCAATTGATAAACGGAACTGTTTCATTGGATTGAAATTTATGTTTTACCGTGACAAAGGTGTGGGGCAAAGGGCTTCCCATGCAATAGGAAGGGGGGTGTCCGTCAGGGAATTAAGAAAAGTTCATCTAAAAAGACAATTCATTATCAGCATAATGCGTCATTTGTTGAAAAAGTACAAAAAGTCCCTATTAAGTCTTTATGATTTGTATTTTTCTAATAATTAGAACTTGTAGGATTATTAATATGTAGACGCAAACTTTCTATCCTCAAAATGCAATTTGAGAATTCAGGGCATTTTTGCCTGCCTGGAAAATGCTCCCCTTAGGAGGTTACATCAGGATATTCTCGATGGCCTGTACGCGTTTGGGGAGCTCGGTTTCGCCAAGCATATCGCGCAGATCAATCTCAATGTTGCGGCAGATGGCCGTCATGGGAACATCGTTGATGCTGTTCTCAAACGGATTTTCGCTGGTATCGCCCACAATCTCCATGGTGTTGAACACCCAGGCAATGATCGTATAGAACGGGATCGTGAGCCAGACGTGCCAGCCACTGGCTTTGACCATCTCGCTCAGCAGGCCATAGGGGAGGACCAGAATAAACAGCCAGGTGAAGACATAGCTAAAAAAAGCGTACTGGCGGGGGAAAGGAAACGATTTGATCCGTTCGCAGGCTCCCTGCTGGTTATAGAATTCCACCAGCATCCGCTCCAGATCGACGTGGTAGTATTCGCTCAGCAGGTTGTCTTCCCGCAGTTGCCGGAGCTGCGCCGACTGCTGGCGCATGAGTATCGTTGCCGGGTTCGGGTGTTTCAGCAGGTTATCAATTTCGGAAGTGGACAGGAACCGGCTCAGTTCTTTATCCAGACTGCATTGCCGGAAAGCCGCAATGCGCTCAACCACATCGTGGGCGGGGTTATGGTGCAGCTCCCAAACGGGCTTCTGACGTAGCTGTACCCGGACGGCGGTTATATAGGCCAGATGGCGATAGATTAGCTGTTTCTGAATGGCACGCACGTCGGCTTCCGGAATAGTTGCAGCGGTCTGCTGGCTGTTGAGGTAGTCGAGTACCATGATCCCCCATGAGCGACTGGCGTTGGTGATACTGCCCCAGATACGGCGGGCTTCCCAGAGCCGGTCATACGAGGAGTTGTTCTTGAAGCCAACGTAAAAGGCAACGGCCGTGCCGATGGTAGCAATGGGCACAAAGGGAATGGCCAGGAATGTGCAGCCGCCAAACGTATAGAACAGGCAGATGAGCGTTGAATAGGCCAGGAAAAGCAGGACGGCACGCCAGACAAACGGAAATACGACAGAAAATGGAACGCGCTTGGTTGTGAACATAGCAGAAGCTGGTTGTTGAAGCTGATAATAACCGTATGGCGGTTAAAACTCGCAAATTATCAGGTAATTACCAGACAGAAGCTCCACTACCAATGGTTGAAACAGATACGGGGCGCAGTATACACTGCGCCCCGTATGGATGATCTGTATTTGCTGGCCTAATCAGGGCGATGGGGGCGTTTGTACATTTGCCGCGGCAGTGCTGTCGGCTTTGCGTTTAGCTTCTTCTTTAGCCCGCTTCTTGAAAAAGCCCCGAAGCAGGAAGTTGCTCTGGGCGGCTTTAAGGTCTTCGTTGAGCAGGGCCGTGCCCGTGTTCAGGTTACGTAATGTAGTACGCAGGTTGCTGGCCGTTTCCTGATCGGTAAGTAGCACCCCGAGCGGGCTATTGGTATTGTTCAGCTTTTCAGAAGCCCGGTTCACGTTCTGGGAAGTCTGGTTCAGATTATTGACGGCCTGATCGGCGGAGGTGGCCACGCTTTCGAGCCGGGCAGCCGAGCGGCTCAACCGCCGGAATACGGTCGTGTCCGACACCAGTTCGTTCGCCAGCGTTCCTTTGTTGTTCAGCCGGGCAGCATACCGCGACACCGAGCCGGTTACCTGCGCCGTGTTCTGCGAGGCCCGTTCCAGATTCTGCATGGCTCGTTTAAAGTTATTGGCCACCATCGAATCAGTCAGCACTGCGCCCACAGTGCCCTTGCCCCGCTTCAGATTACCAACCAGTTCTTTGAAGTCGTTCGTGACGCGAAGCAGGTTATTGTTATTTTCCTGCAGGGTTTCCATGATCTGATCAGAACTTAGGGCCTCCTGGGTTTTCAGCCGGTCGCCTTCTTCAATTTCGGGGTGGCTGATTGTGCCGCCCGTAATGACGACGATTTTATTGCCGATCAGACCATCCGAGCCAATACTGGCCGTTGCGTCTTTGCGGATATACTGCTGCGAGCTTTCTTCAATGTTCATGTCAACCTCTACCTGCGCGTTGCCGAAGAAGCTGATGCGCTTGACAGTGCCGATTTTGACGCCTGAAAACCAGACGTTGTTACCGGCTTTCAGGCCGCCAACGTCGTTGAAAACGGCAATCACCCGGATGCTCTTGGTAAAGCGTTTCTGCTGTCCGCCCAGGACAAACACACCCGCTACAAAAATAAGGAGGCCTACCAGGACGAAGACCCCAACGATAACGGAACGCTTGTTCGATTCAGTACTCATGGATTTATGCGTGGTGGTTGAGTAAGTGTAGTAGCTAAACTATTTGCAGGGCGCGAATTGTTTAAGCGCCTGCTATACGGTCCTGCCTACGTCACAAAGTTGTAGTTGTAAAACTGTTGTACCCGCTCGTCGGGGTCGGCAAACACTTCATCGAAGGTGCCCACCCGTTCAAACTTACCATCAAGCAGCATCGCTACGCGGTCGCCGGTGGTTTTAGCGCAGGTGAGGTCGTGGGTGATGATAATGGAGGTGGCTTTGTAGCGTTCCCGAACTTCGTTGATCAGGTTATTGATCTCAATACTGGTGATGGGGTCCAGTCCCGCCGTGGGTTCGTCATAGAGCATGACCTCTGGTTTCAGAATCAGCGTTCGGGCAATGCCTATCCGTTTCCGCTGCCCGCCCGACAGTTCCGACGGCATCTGATTAATCGTCTGCGACAGACCTACGTCGTCCAGAGCTTCTTCAACGGCCCGATCAATCTCGGCCCGCGTCAGATTCCGGATGTTCCGAACCAGCGGAAATTCCAGATTTTCGCGGATGCTCATGCTGTCGTAGAGGGCGCTGTTCTGAAACGAAAAGCCGACTTTCTGGCGAAACTGGTCCAGCTCCCGGCCCCGCAGCTGTTCAACGTCCTGCCCCAGTACCCGGATATGTCCGGCGTCGGGTTTGAGCAGCCCCACGAGAATTTTAATCAGTACCGATTTGCCCGTGCCCGATCGGCCAAGAACGACCACGTTTTCGCTCCGGTTTACGTCCAGGTCAACCCCACGCAGTACGTGCAGATCACCGAAGGACTTACGCAGCCCCCGAATTGTGATAACGAGCTCCGAATTATTCATTACTTCGTTAAGTTAATGTTTGCTATCGGGCCAGCCGCCCGCAGTGACTCGCGTTAGGCACCTCGAATGGCCCCCACAATCTGAAGCGAGAGCAATTCCTCAATAAATACCAGAAACATCGACGTAACAACCGCCGAGTTGGCCGCCTTGCCAACGCCTTCGGTGCCCTTCGATGAGTGAAATCCTTTATAGCACCCGACCATGCCGATCGTAAAACCAAATACAATTGATTTGAGGACGGAGGCAAAAATGTCCAGGTACGTAATTGCGCCGAACACCTCCTGTATATACGACGTAAAACTGGTCTGCTCGTTCTGGCTGACATTAATGTAGGCACCGATCAGGGCTACAAAAATAGTGTACATCGTCAGCAGCGGGATCGTAAACGAGGTTGCCAGCACGCGGCTCACCACCAGAAACTTGAACGGGTCGGTGCCCGATACTTCCATGGCGTCGATCTGCTCGGTGACGTTCATTGAGCCAAGTTCGGCACCAATGCTGGACCCCACTTTACCAGCCGCGATCAGGGCGGTCACCAGCGGCCCGAGCGCCCGCACAATGGCGATGGCAATCAGCGACGGCAGCCACGACGTAGCGCCGAACTCCGCCAGCGACGGCCGCGACTGGTTGGTAAACACAATGCCGGTAATGAAGCCCGTCATGGTAATCAGCAGCAGCGACCGGTAACCTACCTCATAGCACTGCCGGATAATCTCCCTGAACTCGTAGGGAGGTAGAAAAAGCTCCCGGAAGAAGCGGGCAATGAAGCTCGCTACGTCGGATAAGTTGAGAAAGAACCGGTTGATTCGCCGGGTGGTAACGGGTTTGCCAGAGGCTGTGCCGGTGGATTGAGTAGTATCTGACTGCATTCAATAACGTGATGTAGTGCCGGCCGAACTAATTTCAGTTCGATGTATGCTAATAACTGATTTGTTGAGCCGGGGTTTATTTTTGGCCAAAAGTCGTGCTTCGCTCATGGTTATGCCCGCAGAATGTGTGCCAAAGTTCGTATTAAAAAACGAGGTCAGTCTGATTGGTTAACCCAGGGGATTCCAATCAGACTGACCTCGTTAACAGATGCCAGGTAAACGACTGCGCCAACAGGCTGCCGTCGGCCGAATAAAATGAGTTGTCAGGCAGCCCGGCGCAGTTCTGCCATTGGCCATGGCTGAAAAGCCGTTCGGGGCGCGGGCGACAGAAACGACGAGTAATCGTTGGGCCGCGACAAAACTTCTTTGTACAGCAATACGCGGTATAAATAATAGCGGGTTTCGCGCGGGAGCGTCATCCGGTAATAATCCCGGTGGGCGTCGCGCCGGAGCTGGTTTTTCAGATAGCTTGGTCCGGCATTATAGGCCGCAGCCACCAGCGACCACGACCCCAGCTGATCGTAGAGTTTACGGAGGTAGCGGCAGGCGGCTTCGGTAGCTTTGTGGACGTTGAACCGCTCGTCAATCCGGCTGGTCACTTTCAGGCCCAGTTCGCGGGCCGTGCCGGGCATAAGCTGCCAGTAACCGGCGGCACCCGCCCGCGAAACGGCTTTGGGTCGCAGACCGCTTTCGGCCAGGGGCACGTAACGAAAATCGTCGGGAATGTCGTATTTCTCTAGAATCGGGTCAATAACCGGGAAGAATTCTTCGGCCCGTTGGCGGAGGTTACCGAGGTCGCTGGCGTGAGGGCGGAACAGCGTAAATACGTGTTTCCAGCGATCAACGACGTCGGATTGGTCCAGGGGCATACATTCTCCGCAGAAATCAACGTCCAGCAGGGGCAGTTCGGCTGCCGTATTGCTCGAAATGGGTGTCAGTACACTGGTTCCGTCCGTCCGGGTGCGGGTAGCGTCGGAATGCGCAACTGTACTGATTTTAGAGGGAGAAATCGGGATAATGGGCGATGCGGTAAACTTGGCGGCAACCGCGATGGCCGGGCGGATTACAGCCATCAGTAGGGAAAATCCAACTCGCTTCAGCAAAACTCAATTAGGATGGTAATGAGTCTATAACGTAAGTAGGTTGTGTTTTAGTTTGTTGATTATCAATATTTTGTAAAGTTACAGTTTATTTGCAGAATTGCCTTTAACGTATACTCGGTTTAAAGTTTAGTGTTTTGGAAGCCCGGTTTTGTCCTAATTTGTCGCTGAGTGCGAATGAGTTGGGAGCCGCTTAATCAATAAAACAACTATGAAAACGGCCACGATCTACAGAATAGAACATGGCCGTTTTTATAATACCGTTTGAGCTTATTCGTCGTGAATCAGCGTGCGTATCTGGCCCGCCATTTCGGGCGTGACCTCAACGTTATGCACGGTCTGGGCGTGAACGGCAGCCTGCTGAAGCACCTCGTCTTCGGTGGCTGCGTGAATTTCGGCGTTGCAATCAAAGCCAGCGTCCCGGCAGCGGAGTGTTTTCATGATCTTCGGAATTTGGGTTTTGGAGAATAAAGTCGGGTTCTCTAGTAAAGGGGTAAATGTACAGAAAATCAAGTTGTTATTGGATGCGTAATTTCCTGTGCTCGTTGGCTAATAGTCTCTGTTCAACGGTAAATTGAGTTACCGGCGGCCTGCGTCCTGCAAATAAGACCAGGAATCTTTGTCCGGCTTGATGATTAAACGTATATCTTGTCTGGCTCAATCAACGCTTTATGAAACCAACGATTTCGATTGAATACTGCCCAAAATGCGGCTGGCTATTACGTTCCGCCTGGATGGCGCAGGAACTGCTTACGACCTTCACCGATGATGTGCATGGCGTCCTGCTGCAACCGGCCGAAGTGAGCGGGCGCTTCTCGGTCCGGGTTGACGATCAGGTGATCTTCGACCGGAAAGTGGCCGGTCGCTTTCCGGACGTAAAGGAGTTGAAGCAACTGGTGCGCGATGTCGTCAATCCAGAGAAAGACCTGGGCCACTCGGACCGGAAGTAATCAGCCCAAAGCAGGCAGATTTCATGGTAGATTACCGGCTGTCTGCTCTTTACCAATTAATCTAGTTCTTACGCTATTATGCCCCTTCGTTCCCAAGACTGGTTTGGCCGTACCGGTAAAGACGGCTTCATTTACCGCGCCTGGATGAAAAATCAGGGTTTCCCGCACCACGAGTTCGAGGGAAAGCCCGTCATTGGTATCTGTAATACATGGTCGGAACTGACCCCCTGCAACGCCCACTTCCGCGAACTGGCCGAGGCCATCAAGCGGGGCGTCTGGGAAGCCGGCGGCTTTCCGCTGGAATTCCCAGTGATGTCGCTGGGCGAGTGCCAGATCAAACCGACCGCCATGCTGTTCCGTAATCTGGCCAGTATGGATGTAGAAGAAAGCATCCGGGGCAATTCGCTCGACGGCGTTATTCTGATGTGCGGCTGCGACAAAACCACGCCTTCGCTCGTCATGGGCGCGTGCAGCGTCGACATACCCACAATGGTCGTGTCGGGCGGGCCCATGCTGGCCGGGCGATTCCAGGGCCGAAAGATTGGCACCAGCGATCTGTGGCGGTTTGCCGAAGCCTATAAGATAGGGGAAATGAGTCAGGCGGAGTTCGTGGCGGCCGAAGCCAGCATGGCCCGGTCGCAGGGGCATTGCGCCGTAATGGGTACGGCCTCCACCATGGCCGCTATGGTCGAGTCGCTGGGACTGGCCCTGCCCGACAATGCCACCATTCCGGCCGCCGATTCACGCCGGAAAGTCTTGGCGCACCTGACCGGCATGCGGGCCGTTGAACTGGTCCGCGAGAACCTCACCCCGTCTAAACTCCTGACCCGCGAAGCCTTCGAAAACGCCATTATGGTGAACGCAGCTTTGGGCGGTTCAACCAACTTTATTCTGCACCTGACGGCTATTGCCGGACGCTTAGGCGTGAACCTGTCGCTGGATGATTTCGACCGCATTTCGGCCAAAATTCCTCTGCTGACGAACCTGCAACCCTCCGGCGAGCACTTTGTAGAAGATTTGTTTTACGCCGGAGGCCTGCCCGCCGTCATCCGCGAACTGCGCGGGTACCTGCACAACGACGCCCTGACGGTGAACGGCCAGACAATCGGCGCCAACTGCGTGGAAGCCAAGTGTTATGACCCGGAGGTGATTGCTACGGTTGATGAGCCATTCAAGCCGGAGTCGGGCGTGGCAGTGTTACGTGGCAACCTGTGCCCGAACGGAGCCGTGCTGAAGCCCTCGGCTGCCACGCCAGCCCTGATGCAGCATACGGGCCGGGCGGTGGTGTTTGAAAACATCGACGACTACAAAGCCCGCGTCGACGACCCCGATCTGGACGTTGACCCAAGCTGCGTCCTGGTGCTGAAGAACGTTGGGCCGAGGGGCTATCCCGGTATGCCCGAAGTCGGCAATATGCAGCTGCCGGCCAAGATTCTGGCGATGGGCATTCACGACATGGTCCGGATTTCGGATGGGCGTATGAGCGGCACCGGTTTCGGTACGGTCGTGCTGCACGTTTCGCCGGAAGCCGCCGTGGGTGGCAATCTCGCTCTGGTGCAGAACGGTGATCTGATTACGCTCGACGTCGAAAACCGGCGCCTGCATCTGCACGTCTCCGACGAAGAACTGGCGGGTCGGCTGGTGCATTTCAAACCGCTCGATCTGGGCTACCAGCGCGGTTACGTAAACCTGTACATCCGCCACGTAACGCAGGCCCACGAGGGTGCTGACTTCGACTTTCTGCGGGGCGCGTCGGGCAGTGAAGTCAAGCGGGATTCGCACTAATCCCAATTCGTATCCTGCGCCCGTGTCCTGAATGATAGGGTGCGGGCACAGGATACGGATTCAATTCTAAAGTATTAGTAGCCCGTTTCGGGAAGTGAATGAACCAGATTTTTGCGAACCAGACGGCCATCATCACCGGGTCCGGAACCGGTATCGGTTTTGCCATTGCCAAAGCCCTCGTCCAGCAGGGCGCCCATGTCCTGCTTAACGATTACGACGATACGCTGGCCGTCTATGCCGCCGAAACCCTCCGGCAGGAAGGCCCCGGTCAGTGCGTAGCCTGCCCTGGCGATGCGTCCGACGTCGGCTTTATCCGGCAGATGGTTGAAAGGGCTGTTCAGGAGTTTGGGTCGGTGGACATTGCCATTGCCAACGCGGGCATTACCGTCTTCGGCGATATTTTCACCACCACGCCCGATGCTTTTCAGAAGATCGTGAACCTGAATCTGCGGGGCAGTTTCTTCCTGGCGCAGGCCGCAGCCAGTCAGATGCGGACTCAGGGGCGGGGCGGCAGTGTCCTGTTCATGTCGTCGGTCGTGGGGCATCAGGCGCATCCCGGTCTGCCGGTCTACAGCATGACGAAGGCCGGGCTGGAGATGCTGGCTAAACAGTTAGTCATTGATTTTTCGCCCCTGGGCATCACCGTCAACGCCATTGCGCCCGGCGCTACCCTCACCGAACGCACGCTCGACGACCCCGACTACATTCCAATCTGGTCGCGCATTACGCCCATGGGCCGACCGGCTACCGTGGAGGACATCGCCAACGCAGCCCTGTTTCTGGTTGCACCCGCATCCCGCCATATTACCGGGCAGAGCCTGGTTGTTGATGGCGGCTGGACGAGCGTGGGCATTCCGCCGGTTTAAGGCTGCAAACAGGTAAAAATACGCTAGAAGTCAGGTAGTTAGTAGCTTGGTTCGGTTGGCCGGCGAGACGTATCTTTAGTGTCTCAACCTTCCCTTACCGATTCATGCGACGCTATGCCTTTCTTATCCTCCTGGGTATATTATATGAGCGGACCCAGGCGCAGGAGTTCCCCAGGGGTTTTTCTCTGCCGATTGAACTAGGACAGGGCTTCAACCAGCCGGTTGGCAGTCCGCCCCTGTATTTACTGACACTTCAGGTCGTGCCGCAGGTTACATTAATTGAAAAACGTCTTCGGCTGGGGGCGGTACTGGGCGGCTTTTATCCGGGCGCCCGCGTGGGCGGACTGGCTGGCCCGCGTCTGACGCTGAAACTGCTCGAAGGCCCGCCCATTCTGTCCGCTACGTCGTTTAACCTGCACCTGCTGGGCGAGTTCCTGTGGGCTACGGCTCCCGCGCTGGAAGGTGGTCGGCAACTGCTGGGCGGAGGCATCGGCCTGGGCAGCTCCGACCTGGTGACGGTTGCCTTTAAACTGCACCGCGATCTGAACCAGCCCGCGACCTGGTTTCAGGTCAGTATCGGCTATAACATCGCCAAACCTAAAATTCCTTCTTTATAAGCATCTTGTCATGGCTAAAACAGCTCTTGTCATCAGTGGGGGCGGCTCGAAGGGAGCCTTCGCCGTGGGCGCGCTCTCGTTCATTCACCAGAATGTGAAAGCAATCGACCAGTTTGATTTGTATTGCGGGACCAGCACCGGATCACTCATTGTTCCGCTGGCGGCTCTGGGCGAACTGGCGCTGCTCAAACAGATTTACACCACTACGAAGCAAACCGATGTGCTGATCATGGGCGGGATCGCTAACCTGATTGGCAACGTCTCCCTGCACGATGCAACGCCCCTGAAACGCCTGATCGAAACGCATCTTACGGATAGCCGTTTCACGAACCTGAAGGCATCGACAAAACCCGTTTTTCTGGCTACGGTATGCCTGCAAACCGAGCGGCTGGTTTATTTCACGATGCAGGCGGCCAACGCAACTCTTGACTATGATACCGAACGCATCCTAAACGTAGTCGATCTGCGCCGGGCCATGCTGGCGTCGGCCTGTCAGCCGGTATTTATGCAGCCGGTTGAGTGGCGGCCGGGCGCTGTTCCGGTAAGGCAGTTTGTCGATGGTGGCCTGCACGAACTGACTCCTTTGCAGGCGGCAATTGATCACGGAGCAGAGAAAATTATCGCGATTACAAACAGCCCGGTTCAGACGCCCGCCGACAATCGGCTGATCAACAAGGCGACGGCCATGCTCGATCGAACGATTGACCTGTTTTCCGAAGATGTCAGTAATAATGACTACCGGCTGGCTAACTTTTATCAGCAGACCACAACCTACCTGCAGCGGGTCCGGGCCCAGCTTCGGGCGCAGGGTGTTTCGTCGGCGGTTATTGAGCAGGCATTTGGGCAGGCCGACAATCCCGTAGCCGGAACGGCCCTGACCGAAATTATTCAGATTCGACCCGAAACCAAGCTCCTGGAAGGCGGGCCGGGAGGCTTAACGTTTAACCCGCCCGCCATGCAGCAAATGTTCGACAAAGGAATAGAGCAGGCCAAAAAAGTATTCGCGTCGCTGCCCCAGCCGGTTGGCCCGGTATAAACAGAAATGCCCCGGTTGCCGGGGCATTTCTGTTTGCAGAACAATACGTCTTTGTGGTAGGGTAGGGCTTACTTTCTCCCCAGCGTAATGAGGATGACGCCTATCAGCGCAATGACTGCCCCTACCAGCGACTGGCTGGAGAAAATTTCACCGGCAAACGTTACGCCGAGCAGCATGGCGACTACCGGGTTTACGAAGGCATAGGTGGAAAGCAGCTGGGGCGAAGCATTGCGGGCCAGCCAGGCATAAGACGAAAAACCGATGATGCTGCCAAAGACCACCAGATAGAACATGGAGCCAACGGCTTTAGCAGGTGCATCGAGAATGCTCAGGGGCGTAACGGGCTCCACGCACAGACTGATAAGCAGCAGGAGCCCCCCGCCAACAAGCATCTGAATGCCACTCGATATATTGGGCGCGGGCAGCGATACCCGCGGAGTCAGCAGCGTGCCGATGGCCCACGAAAAGTTGCCGAACGTAACCAGACTCGCGCCGATCAGGTTGGCGTCGAAGCCGCCCGTCCCCTGCATCTTATCGGGTTTGATAAGAAAGAAAATACCGATCAGACCCACGACCAGCCCTGCCAGAGCCAGGTTGGTGGGGCGTTGCCGACCGAACGATACCCAGTTCAGCGTCAGCAGAAAAACAGGGAGCATACCGCCCAGCAGGGCCGCTACGCCGGTTGGAATGTATTGAAGTCCGACCGTCAGACAGCCGTTGGCAATGGTCAGCAGCAGAACGCCAATAATGCCCGCCGAGCGCCACTCGGTCCGCGTAGCCCGGGGGGTGCCGGTCAGGCGAGCGTAGCTATACAGGAGCGTACCGGCAACAATGTATCGCAGCGAAGCCATGTAAAGCGGTGGCATCCGCTCGGTCATGAAGTGAATAAACAGGTAGGTTGACCCCCACAAAATGTAAACAGATGTGAGCGCTGACCAGAGCTTTAAGCGACTTGGGGCAACCGTAACGAGAGGAGTAGCAACTTGCATACAACTGACTGATTTACGCAGGTGTAACACATGCAAGTTGGCTTTTTATCCGCTTATAACCCAGAAATTTTATAAATTCTGGGACTATTTATGAAATTTCTAAGCAAAATATTATTTGGTTAATAAAAGACTTCCGTGCGTCTGGATTCCAGTTGTTTAATCTGAGCCGCGAAGGGACTGGCCATAGCTTCGCGGCCAAACAGCGGATTACTGCCCAGATACACTTTCCGCAGATTCCTGATTTCGTTCAGCACCGTAGGAAATTCCTGGATGTTATTGTTGTTCAGGCTCAGCTCTTCCAGGGCCGGTAACGACGATAGCACCGGCGGGACGACCGTAACCCAGTTGTAGCCGATGTCCAGCACGCGAAGGCTTTGCAGGCGCTCGAACTGATCGGGAAGTTTGCTGATGCGGTTGTGATGGGCGAAGAGAACGCGCAGCCGACGTAACTTCGCCAGCGACGGAGGCAACTCCTTCAGATCGTTATGAGCAACGGCTAATTGCTCTAACTGTTTCATTCGACCCAGTTGCCGGGGTAGCTCGGTTAGCTTATTGTAATACAGATCCAGCACCCGGATTTGCTTTAACCGGCCGATGGTTTTAGGTATACGGGTCAGCCCGGCATTGTACAGGTTGAGGTCATTCAATCGGCGCAGACGACGAAGCGTTTGGATGTCAACCTCGCTCAGCGCATTGTTGCCCATCCACAAACTTTCGAGTCGGCGGTTCCGGCGGACAGACGACGGAATTCGCGTCAGGCGGTTGCCCTGCAGGTTCAGGGATATCAGGTGGTTGTTGCGCGTAATGAAGACACTGTCGTTCGGAATGGCGTTGTAGAGCAGACTGAGCCGTTTGAGCGTTGGAATATTGGCCGTTAGTCGGGCGGGGAGTTCATGCAGGCTATTTTTGGATAAATCCAGTTCTTCCAGGTTCGGAAACCGGTACACCACCTCCGGAATTGTGCGCAGTTCGAGCTGATTGAAAGCCAGCATCGTAACTGTATCGGGCCGGGTGGTGTTCTGAGCCGCTTCGAGGGTACTGATCATGCCCGGTCCCCGCCGAATCGTGCGGGGTGGTGTATATGAACTTCCGTACATCATGCCCGTCATAAGACGAAACGGGGCGGTGCCGCTGGCGGGGAAAGTCGTTGTGGCGTAAAAATCTGTCAGGGCCTGCACCATCGTTCGCAGGACCGAGTCGGGAACTGGCCGATGAGGGTCGACCAGAACGTACTGCGCCTGTCCGTTAGGCCGGTAGTAGGCGTAAATACTTAAATCGAACCCTTTTTTAGGAAGGTCCGTCCGCTTCTTCATAAACTCATTGAACTGGTTCCAGTTGGCCTGCATGGCTTTCAGAGCGCCCTGCGGCTGCGTCTTGAACAGGTTCATCAACGACGTATAATTTCGATCGAGAACCGACCTTCGAACCTGATGCAGGGTTGTATCGCGCAGGAGCATGACGTTTACCTGAGCCAGACCCGGCAGGCTGAACGCCAATAGGAGAAAGAACAGAAGCGGTTTTTTCATGACATGACGTGGTTCTCAACAGTAGATGAGAATTCCGGTCAGAATCCATAAAAAAGACGAAGCCGTACCACAATTTAGATACGGCTTCGTTGGCGGTTCAATCTTTCTTGCTTCCGCTGACGGATGCGGCCGGTTGTTTATCCGCAATTTTTTTGGCGGCTTTTTCGAAGTCGCCGGCTTTGACCATTGTCAGCTTTCCGTAGTCAAGGTATTTTTTGAGCGCAGCGTTAACCTGATCGGGCGTCAGGGATTCGAGTTTTTTATCGAAGTCGGCATCGTACATAAACGAGCGGCCTTCTTTCCGGGTAAGATACTGCACCCATTTACTAGCCAGCATGCCATCCTGCGAACGTTCCAGTTGCTTTTCCTGAAGAATCGCCGATTTGGCGGCTTTGACTTCCTCGGCCGTTACGCCATCTTTTACCATTTTCTGTACCTCCTCGCGGAACGCATTATCGAATTTCTCTGCATTTTCGGGGTTGTAGATGGCGTATGAGCCAAAGCCGCCAACGCGGTCGTTGTCGTCGGCCCAGATATACGAACCAACGCCGTAGCTGATCCCATCTTTTGTTCGGATGCGCGTGGCCAGCCGTGAGTTCAGCATGCCTTCGCCCAGGATGTAGTTCGCCAGGGCGAAAGCCGGATAATCGGGGTCATCGTCGCGGAGAGGCACCTGCATACCGCCGGCAAAAACGGCGCTGGTCTTATCGTTCGTCTGAATCGCCTGCGTCTGGGTTTTTACGTCGCTAAAGAGTGTCCGGGGAATGCGGACGAACAATTTAGCCGCCTTCCATTTGCCAAATTCATCTTTGACCAGTTTGCGCATTATCCCTTCATCGAAAGCGCCAACCACGGCCACCGTCGCATCCTGAGCGCCGTAGAAATTTTTGTGAAAATCTTTCACGTCGTTCAACGACAGCTTGTTGATGGCGTCAATCTCTTCATCGAAGGTCATCGTTGCGAGTGGGTGCCCTTTGGGATATGGCTCCATCAGGCGACTCAATGTATTCCAGGCGATGGCCTGTGGCTCCTGCTTCTGCGACTCAATCTGCGCCAGGCGTTCCTGCTTTAGTTTGTCAAACTCCGCCTGCGGGAAAGCCGGATTCTTCAAATAATCCGAAACAACCTTTACCACGGCGGGTAGTTTGTCTTTTTCGGCTTCAATCCGCACCGTGGCCGACTGGCCGTACCCATACACCTGCACGCGGGCTTTTAGCTTATCCAGTTCATCCTTAATCTGCTGAAACGAACGGGTTTTCGAGCCGCGTTCCAGCATCTGAGCCGCGAAACGGGATGCCAGCGTCTGGTTCATCAGGCTTTTTTCATCGCCGTAGCGCAGCCGGATCTGCATATTCACCGAGTTGCCGCGGGTGCTTTTGGGCAATAGCGCATACTTCAGGCCGTTGGCTTCAGCGCCCCGTTTGGTGCGGGCGTCAATGTTGGCGGGCGATACGTCGAAGGCTTCTCCAGCCGCTACTGCCGTTTCACCCTTATAGTCTTTTACCAGAGCTGCGATATCGGGCGTATCCGGAATATCGGCTCGGTCGGGTTTCTGATCAGGTATAAAGACGCCGACCGTCCGATTCGAGGGCTTAAAGTAAGCAGCCGCCACGCGCTGCACATCGACGGGCTGCGCCTTGCGAATGGCGTCGCGGTAGAGAAACACCAGCCGCCAGTCGCCAGCAGCGATCCACTCGCTGAGTTGCAGGCCGACGCGGTCGGTGTTCTTAAACAGCAGGTCTATGTCTTTAAGCAGTTTAGTTTTTGCCCGCTCCACTTCTTCGGCGGTCGGTGCTTTCTGCCTTAGCTCATCGAGGGTGGCCAACAGCACCGCACGGGCTGAATCGAGCGACTGCTCCTTCCGGAGTTCAGCGTAAAAGTAAGCGAAGCCGGGGTCGTGCAGGGCGGGTGTCCAGCCATACTGGAGAGCCGCTTTTTTGTTTTCAATCAGCGCCTTGTACAGTCGGCCGGAGGGCTCGTTGGTTAAGACGTCCATTAAAACGTCGATGACTGCGTAGTCGGGATGTGAGCCGGCGGGGGTGTGGTAGGCTGCGGCCACGCCCTGCGTATCGCCCACGCGCCGGAGGGTGGTGTGACGTTCGCCGTCCTGCGTCGGCTCAACGGTATAGGTTTTTGGCAACTGCCGGGAGGGGCGGGCAATCGGGCCAAAATACTGACTGACCAGGTCGAGGGTTTTACGTTCATCGAACTTACCGGCCACCAGCAACACAGCGTTGTCGGGCTGGTAATATTTCTGATAAAAGGCTTTGAGGTTTTCAATCGGCACCCGCTCGATGTCTTCTTTTGAGCCGATGGTTGATCGGCCGTAGTTATGCCAGAGGTAGGAGGCCGACAATACCCGTTTCTCGAGTGTCCACTGGGGTGAGTTTTCGCCAATCTCAAACTCGTTCCGGACGACGGTGAACTCGGTTTCGAGATCTTTCTTGTCAATGAAGCTATTCACCATCCGGTCCGATTCCAGGTCAAGCGCCCACTTCAGATTCTCGTCGGTAGCCGAAAACGTTTCGAAGTAGTTCGTGCGGTCGTACCAGGTTGTGCCGTTTGGCCAGGTACCATGTTCGGTGAGTTCCTGCAGGATGTTTTTGTGCTTGGTCGAGCCTTTAAACACCATGTGTTCGAGCAGGTGGGCCATGCCGCTCTCGCCCAACCCTTCATGTCGCGAGCCGACCAGATACGTAATGTTGACAGTAACTGTGGGTTTTGAAGGATCAGGAAAAAGAAGTACCCGAAGCCCATTTTTAAGCTGATACTCCGTGATGCCTTCCACGGAGGTGACCTTGGTAACGCCTTCGGGTAGAGCGGCTGAATTCGTTTGGGCAGGAGCAAGGTTGAGACCGCCAAGCAACAAAGCAGCAGCCAGCAACCCTCGCCGTATACATAGATGGAGAGTAAACATAGGCGTAAAAAAGAAGAGTTAGGAAGTTGAAAGTGATTAAGTGTATAGTTACTGACAAAGCCCTTGAAAATCAATCTTTTTAATACTTGTTAACGCTCTTCTGTGTAAACGGTAGTTCTGATACAGAAAGCGGCCAACCCCAGGAAGGATTGACCGCTTGTTGTTATAAAAATGAAGATAGGGCTTATAACCGGATTGCGCGCAGACGGAGGCTGTTGCTCACTACCGAAACCGAGCTAAGGGCCATAGCAGCCCCGGCGATCATGGGGTTGAGCAGGAAGCCAAACGCCGGATATAAGACGCCAGCCGCAACCGGAATACCAATGAGGTTGTACACAAAGGCCCAGAACAGATTCTGCCGGATGGTCTGCACGGTGCGCTTGGAAAGCTGTAATGCTTTGGGTACGCTGGTGAGGTCAGACGTTATCAGCGTCATCTTGGCGACATCTATCGCAATATCCGAGCCTTTGCCCATCGCGATGCTCACGTCGGCCTGTGCCAGTGCCTGCGAGTCGTTGATCCCATCGCCAACCATCGCCACCACCCGGCCCTCGGCCTGTAGCTTCTTTACAAAGCCCGCTTTGTCAGCGGGTAACACCTCCGCCTGATAGTGCGCCAGACCAACCTGCTGCGCAACAGCGGCTGCGGTCTGGGCGTTGTCGCCGGTTAGCATATACACGTCGATACCCCGGCGTTGCAGCGTTTCAACGGCCTGCCGTGACGTAACCTTAACGGGGTCGGCAATGGCAATGAGGGCTAACAGCGATGGCGTTACGTTCCCACCCGGGCTTGTTCGGGCAAAGAAAATGACGGTCTTGGCTTGGTTCTGTAACTGAAGGGCCTGCTGTTCCAGCTCATTCGGGAGGCTAATCGCGTGTTCGGCCAGCAGGTTTCGGCTGCCGACCAGATACGTTACGCCCTCGTAGCGGGCCGTTACGCCTTTGCCCGTTACACTCTCAAAAGTGTCCAGCCGAACCGGCGTTCCGCCGTTTACCTTCAGGTGTTCCGTAACGGCGTTGGCCAGCGGATGCTCCGACTGCGCTTCCAGGGCATACAGCACCGCAGCCAAACGGCTCGCTTCGTCCTGCGAAACCAGCCAGTGTAGGTCCGTTACGACCGGCTTTCCTTCCGTTAGCGTGCCAGTTTTGTCCAGCACCACCGCATTGACTTTGTAGCCCAACTCCAGGCTTTCGGCGTCTTTGATGAGGATATTGTTCTCCGCACCTTTGCCAACACCAACCATGATGGCGGTTGGCGTCGCAAGCCCCAGCGCACAGGGACAGGCAATCACCAGCACCGTTATCGACGTAAGCAGGGCTGTTGTCAGGGCATTATCCTGCCCCAGCAGGAACCAGATGACGAACGTAAGCAGGGCAATGCCGATCACGACCGGTACGAACACGCCCGCGACTTTATCGACCAACTGCTGTACGGGTGCCTTGCTGCCCTGCGCATCCTGTACCGTGCGGATGATCTGCGCCAGAATGGTATCGGCCCCCACACGTTCGGCCCGAAACTGAAAAGCGCCTTTCTGGTTTATCGTCCCGGCAAATACCGGCGCGCCCGCCTGTTTGTCAACCGGCACCGGCTCTCCACTAATCATGCTTTCGTCTACGTACGACTGGCCCGACGTTACCTGACCATCGACCGGAATTTTTTCGCCCGGCCGGACAATCAGAACGTCACCCACCTGTACCTGCGCAATAGGAATTTCGCGCTCGGTGTCGCCCGTCAGGATACGTACCGTTTTGGGTTGCAGGCCCATCAGTTTTTTGATAGCCGATGAAGTACTTGATTTGGCGCGTTCTTCGAGGAGTTTACCCAATAGAATAAACGCGACAACCATCGAGGCCGCTTCAAAATAAACGTGCGGCTCCTGCCCCCGGCGTAACCAGAAATCTGGATTCAGCGTATTGAACGCGCTGAACAGAAAGGCAATACCGGTGCTTAGCGCAACCAGCGTATCCATGTTGGCTTTGCCGTGGCGGGCCTGTCGCCAGGCGTTTACGAAGAACGACCGGCCTAAGCCAAAGACAACGGGTGCCGAGAGCGCCATCATGATCCAATGGGCATAAGGAAGCCTGGCGCCGTCCATAAAGATCATGCCGATAACCACGACGGGAATCGACAGCAGAAAGGCCCAGATTGTGCGCTGCTTAACCGACTGGTAGTGCGCCTGCTGCGCTTCTTCCTGTACCTGCTGCGGGTCTTCGGCATCAACGACGAGATCATACCCAATGGACCGAACGGCATTTTGCAGACCTTCGGGCGTGATGGTCTTCGGGTTATACTGCACCCAAGCCGTCTGGTTGGCGTAGTTAACGCCTGCATCGCTGACGCCCGGCGTATTCTTCAGCATCGACTCGACACTGACCGCACAGGCCGCGCAGCTCATTTCCAGCACCGGGTAGGTCTTCCGAACGTCGGTTCCGGAGCCGACATTTTTACCCGATTTGGCAAAAGGACTAATACTTGTATTCATTGGATAGTTGCCCGGAAGGGCTCCAGGATTCCAGATTATAAACGCTCCGCTTTGTAGCCAGCCTGCTCAACAGCCAGCCGCACCGCCGTAGCGTCTTCCGTCTCGGCGGTGAGCCGCTTGTCGGGGCTTTGCGTATTAACCTGCCAGCGGCCTTCGCCGACGGCTTTGTTCAGATAGGGCGTGACCACAGCAACGCAGCCACCGCATTTGATATTGGTTTTGAATTCGACAGATTTCATACTTACAGGTTCTATAACCGTTGCCATGAGGTGGTAGGCTGAACGGTCTTTATGGATAGAACAAAGTTCGGGCTAAGAACGGTGCCGATACTTACACAATTCTTGTCGGGACGTACAGGATAAGGGTAAAAGAAAAACACCCGTTTCCGGCCAGCCTGCTGGTTCAGAAACGGGTGTTTACGTATTGATTGTTGCGATTTACAGATCGGCAATCGCTTTGTTGATCTCGTCTTTGGTCTTGCCGGTCTTCTGTTGAATTTTGCCGTACATCTCGTCCGACTGGCCTTCTTCATAAGCCAGATCATCGTCGGTCAGGTCGCCGTAGGCTTGTTTCAGTTTGCCTTTCAGTTCATTCCAGCCACCTTTTACAGTTGTCTCGTTCATGGTCGTAATGATTAACGTTGAATGGTAATACGTAGTCGCTTTGACTACCTTATTAGAACGATACCGGGACCGGATTGTTTTCGGCAATGTGTTGAGCGATCCGCTCCGAGTCGATGTTGAGGTTATAGATGATGCCCGTCAGCGGAGTAGTATACCCCAGGAAATACAGTCCCGCCAGGTCAGCCTCCGGAAAGCACAACTGTTTGGGGTAGCCGCGTTCGTTCAGAACGCGGCCCGACAATTCCTCGCCCAGCATGGACGATAGGCCCGGTCGGTAGCCGGTGGCCAGAATAATCGCGTCGAACGGCAGTTCGCGCCCATCGGTGAACGTAACGGTTCGGGCGTTGACCCGCTCAATACCTGGCACCACCTTAATATTCCCCGCTTTGATCTGATCGAGCGTGCCGAGGTCAATGACCGGAATCCGGCCCTGACGCGTATCGTAGGAGGGCGGACGGTCCGGTTTGCCAAGACCGTAAGCCGATAGATCGCCCACCGTCAGCCGCTGCGCTAGGCCCGCTACAAAGTCGTAGAACCAGTAGGGGAATTTGCTCAGGAAAATAGCCGTCGGCTGGGCGGGTCGGCCGAATACGTCCCGCCGAATTATGTTGATAGGCCGCCGTACCGAAATAAAGGACCGAGCGCCATGTTCATACAGATCAAGCGCAAGCTCGGCCCCGGTATTGCCCATACCCACCACCAGCACATTTTCGTCGCTGAACGGTGCGCCGTTACGGTACTCCCGGCTGTGCCAGATAATACCCCGAAAATCGCGCTGGCCGGGGAGTTCCGGTACGTTCGGGATGCGGTTATAGCCCGTTGCTACCACAACACGGTCGGCGTTGAACAGCTCGGTTTCGGTCTGCACCTGCCAGGCCGGACTACCGGGCGTCTGATTACGGCCGATACGAACAACTTTCTGGTTATAAAGCGGTTTGATGCCGAAGTGTTCCGCGTAACGTTCGAGGTATTCGACCACCTGCAGACGCGATACGTAGGTGGGGTAATTGGCCGGATAGGGAAAATGGGGGAGGGCCGAATGCTGCTTGACCGTATGCAGATGGAGCCGGTCATAATGATTCCGCCAGGCAAAGCCCGTGTATTCAGAAGCCTCCAGCACGGTAAAGGGCAGATTCCGGTGGGCCAGTTGTCCGGCCACGGCCAGCCCGGCCGGACCGGCGCCGATAATCAAGGTTGTCGGGTTAGCAGGTTGCATGTCAGACCGTCAGGGCGGTTAGCGTAAACAGGCGAATCGAGCCGCAAAACTAAATAACCCGACAACGTAATAACTACTTAATTCGTGTCCAGGTCTGGGTTTTGCCCAGCAGTGATATACCAACGTAACCGCGCACGTCGAGCGTGTTCGGGTCTTTTAGTGTCATTTTGCAGTTGTACTCTTTCCCGTCCTCAGGGTTGTAAATCTTACCGTCGCTCCAGACATTCCCACCGTCGTACTTAAAGTTATACATCAGGGGCAAGTTCAGTAACGGGCGTGAATGTTTCGATGCGTCGGCGTTTTTGATGTCGGTTTTAGGCTTGCCGGTAGTCGGATCGTTGGGTTCACTCAGCCAGATCAGTTTGCCAAAATACGTGCCGCCTTTTTTAAATATCTGGACGTGCCCCTTCTTGGTTCCGTTCAGCCATGTTCCCACAACGGCATCGGGATCATCCTGGGGCGCGAACGAAGCGAAGGTGAGGCATAAGGCAAGTAAAGGGAGAAGCAAACGCATTCGTTTCATGCAGGATGGCGATTTAGAATTAAACGACTATTTTGTTGTACTAACGGAAATATATTAAATGGGATTACGCCGGTGAACTGAATTGCGCTGAAATTTTTGCGATACTACCGAACTTTGCCGAATCGCAGTCCGCTGCTTACCTGTTTCTTCACTATCTTCTTTTGCTATGTTCAAACGAGATCCAAACCGCAGTTATCCAACCGAAACCGAATCGCGGATGATCATCCGTTTTCAGGATTGCGATCCACTGCAGCACCTCAATAACTCGAAATACTTCGACTATTACTTTAACGCCCGCGAAGATCAGGTCGCTAAACTGTATGACTTCAATCCCGGCCAGCTGTTTCGGGAGCTGGGCACGAGCTGGGTGGTGTATCAGCACCAGATTGCCTACCTCCGGCCCGCCATGGTGAGCGAGTGGATACGCATTACGTCGCGGCTGATTTTCTTCAACGAGGATACGCTCGTCACGGAGTTTTTTATGACCGACGATGCCAAATCCCACCTGAAGAACGTGCTCTGGATGACCTCCAAATACATCAGCGTGCGGACCGGCAAGCGCGTACCGCACGACCCGGTGGTGATGGAGTACCTGAATGCCACCAGGCTCGCCAATGTCGATTACCCGCATGTTGATTTCAACGACCGCATCCGCGAAATCAAACAGCAGATAACGCCGGTCAAAACGGTATAATCCATCAAGCGCAGTCAAACTGACTGCGCCTGATCTTTTTTCAGCTGGCATTAAACCATTGTCCGGCTGGTTGTTCAAAGGGGCAAATACAACCCGATAACAACCACCATGAAAAAAGCCCTAATGACGACCGCTACACTGGTCGTTCTGCTCACTACCAGCGCACTGGCGCAACGCTACGGCTATCCAACCGCACCCCCGGCCCGACAGCCTTACTCCGATTATCCGCAGCAGCCAAGCTATGGCCAGAATTACGGCCAGCCTAATTACAATTACGACTTTGACGACTATCAGTTTGACCGCCATCTGGACTGGTGGGATCGGGAGCTGAACCTGTCGCGTCGGCAGGAACGCGAAATTCGCCGGATTCGCGACCGCTTCGAACAGCAAACCCGCAGCATCAACCCCCGCGACCCGCGCCAGCGCGACGCGTTCCGGCAACTGCGGCAACGCCAGTTTTTCGACATGATGGCCGTTCTGAACTCGGCTCAGCGCGACCGGGTTATCGAGCGGATGCGGCCCTACGAACGGACGGCCAGCCGCGGTCCCGGTCGGGGCAATCGCTATGATCGCGGACCCGGTTCGTATCCGCGCAGTTATTAAGTGAGGGAGTAATGGACAAAAACAGCCGACCACTTTGGTTGGCTGTTTTTTTTGTCTACGTAATAGTTTAACTAATTGCCATTCAGCCGATAATCAGACCGATACAGCAACTTTCATTTGGCAAATGCGTCATAGTTTCCTATTTTTCCAGGAAACTCATATCCCAAAATTCGATGTTAAGTCATCAACGAATCCGAAAAACCGGTTTATTGCTGGCCGTTGCGGCCACTACCGCGCTGGCCCAGCCGTCGCCGAATCAACCCAAAATGACCCAGAATCCATTTTTAGCGCCGTACCCAACTCCCCACCAGACGGCTCCGTTCGACAAGATTTCGAACGATGCTTATCTGCCAGCCATTCAGGAAGGTCTGGCCCAGGGACGCAAAGATGTAGACATCATTATTAACAATGCCCAGAAGCCTACGTTCGAGAACACGATTGTGGCGCTCGAACGCTCGGGCGATCTGCTGGGCCGTGTTACGTCGGTACTGTTCAACCTCAACGGAGCCGAAACCACACCTGAACTGCAGAAAATCGTGAAAGAGGTTTCGCCGATGCTGAGCGAATACGGCAACGACATCACCCTGAACGAGAAACTGTTTGCCCGCGTAAAGGCCGTTTATGAGCAGCGCGCCAGCCTCAAGCTTGATACCGAAAGCGCTATGCTGCTTGAGAAAGCCTATAAGCGGTTTGCACGTAACGGTGCCAACCTTGATGCTAAAGGCAAAGAGCGGCTGCGGGCTATTGACAAGGAATTATCCCAGCTTTCGCTGCAGTTTGGTGAAAACGTCCTGAACGAAACCAACGAGTTCGTGATGGTCGTTACCGACGAAAAAGACCTCGCTGGTCTGCCCGATTTCGCTCGCGAAGCTGCTAAAGCGACGGCCAAGCAGAAAGGCAAGGAAGGCTGGGCGTTTACGCTGCAGGCTCCCAGCTACGGGCCGTTCATGCAGTATGCCGACAACCGGGAGCTGCGTAAGAAACTGTATATGGCCTTCAACGGGCGCGGTTTCCACGGCGACAAAAACGACAACTCGGTAATCATCGAAAAAATTGTGAACCTGCGCTACGAGCGGGCGAACCTGCTGGGCTACAAAACCCACGCCGATTTCGTGCTCGAAGAAAGCATGGCCGGCTCGCGCGATAAAGTGCAGAGCTTCCTCGATGAACTCGTTACGTATGCCCGTCCGGCAGCCGAACGGCAGTTGGGCGAGCTGACTACCTACGCTAAAGCACACGGCTTTACGGAAGACAAACTCCAGGCCTGGGACAACAGCTACTACGCGGAGAAGCTTAAGAAAGAAAAATACGACCTCGATGACGAAACGCTGAAGCCGTACTTTAAGCTCGACAACGTGCTGGACGGCGCGTTCATGGTTGCCAACAAGCTGTATGGTCTGACCTTTAAGGAGCGCAAAGACATTCCGGTGTATAACCCCGAAGTGCGCACGTTCGATGTATTCGACAAGGACGGCAAATTCGTAGCCGTATTCTATGGCGATTATTTCCCCCGGGCCGGTAAGCGCAGCGGTGCCTGGATGAATGATATTCAGGGCCAGAAAATTGAGAACGGACAGAACATCCGGCCGCATATCATTAACGTCTGCAACTTTACGCGGCCTACCGACACCAAGCCGTCGCTGCTGACGTTCTACGAGGTAACGACCCTGTTCCATGAGTTCGGCCACGGTCTGCATGGCATGCTGGCGAACGGCAAATACGAAAGCCTGAGCGGGACCAACGTGCCGCGTGATTTCGTCGAGCTGCCCTCGCAGGTGATGGAGAACTGGTGCTACGACCCCGAAGCACTGAAACTCTTCGCGAAGCACTACCAGACTGGCGAGGTGATCCCGAACGAACTGATTGAGAAAATCCGCGCCAGCCAGAACTTTTTGGCCGGTCTGGCTAACCTGCGGCAGTTGCGCTTTGGGCTGGTAGATATGTACTACCACGGGCAGAAGCCAACCGGCGAGACTATTACGCAGGTCGAAAATAAAGTAGATTCCGTCGCTAACCTGTTTCCGCGCGTTGAAGGCATAGCGTTCAGCCCGGCCTTCTCGCACATTTTTGCGGGGGGTTATTCGGCTGGTTATTACAGCTACAAGTGGAGCGAAGTGCTGGATGCCGATGCTTTTGAGTTCTTCAAGGAGAAAGGCGGTCTGGACAACAAAGCGGCCGCCGACAGCTTCCGCAAGAACGTCCTGGAGAAAGGCGGCAGCGAGAAGCCAATGGAACTATACAAGAAATTCCGGGGCCGCGAACCGTCGCCCAAAGCGATGCTGCGCAGAAGCGGGCTGATTCTGTAAACGCAGCGCTCATAGATTCAAGCGGGGCGGAACTGGTTAGCCAGTTCCGCCCTTTTTATTTTCGCCCGATGGCAGGCGAATCCTGCGTGACTTTGGCATCAATTTTTGTTTTTTCCTGAATGATATGTGCCGAAACGCTGCTCTGGCCGCTTGGTTCGGGCTCTTTGCGCGTCAGGCTGAACGAATTGATCAGGCTCTTCATGCGTGAGGGGTCATAGCCAGCCAGGTAAGCCAGCAACGATATTGAAACGGCAAACTTAAAATAAGCCGGAGCTGTAAGCCCCAGAAACTGCTCGGGGTGGGCACTATCGGACGAGGTTGTGAAATTGGTCAGGTACGACCCGGCAATGAAAATCAGGTAAGTCAGGAAGCCCCGCAGCATGGATACCAACGGGTTTTCGGTCATATAGAGATAGCTCTGAAAATCATCGCTGGTCGTGTTGGCCGAAGTAGGCGGAATGTGTCGAAACTTATTATCGGCGGCCAGGTTAGAGGCAATGCCGCCCAGTACGCCCGCCAGCGAAGCCAGAATCGCTCCATTAGTAGGTGTGAACAATAGTCCATACGTCAGCAGATTTGCCCAGTTGACGCTACCGCTGGCGTCGGTCAGAAACGGACTATAGCGATTTGCACTCAGGCTCATGCCCATGATGAAGAGCACCAGCCAGCTTAGGAACAGAAACACGCCCATCGCGGTCTTGGTGAGCCGAAGAGCAGAGCTTAGCTCCCGGAACGAGGCTGCTTCCGGCTCTTTTGCAGGTGGGGCTACGGGCTTATGGCCGTTCCGTCGGGTTATCGGAATCAGCGTATCTATCTTTTCCGCATTTCCATTCATGGCTATAGAGTTTAGGGAATAGAAAGTTGCGCCAAAACGCTTTGATTGTCAAGCGGGTTAGTGCAGATTCCGTATAAATACGGGTCAAGTCAGGTGAATTGTGCAGTGTATTTCTGGGTATAGAAAGGCCGGAAGTTTAATGCAGAAAGGAGAGTCGCCCGCGCTCAGAAAGCCGGCAGGAATGGGGGTATCGATTACGGTAAATCACTTTTTTTCGGCACCTTTGCCGCCTGCTTTTTGTTCTAATTATATACCAAATCACTGAAAAATGCCTAACTGGTTCCTCGGAAAAATCCGCTATCAGCAACCCATTGACGACTCGAACGTTGGCACGCGGAACGAAGAGTTTATTAAGCAGAAAACCGTGACGGAAGCCTATCTGGTGGATGCCGTTTCCTATACCGACGCCGAAGCCCGGCTTTATCAGGAGATTGCCGCCAATACCCCCGATTTTGAGATTACGGATATTTCGCGGATGAAACTCGCCGATGTCTTTCATATCGAAGACGGGGGCAACACCTGGTATAAGGTGAAGGCCCTGTTCATTACGGACGACGAAAAAACGGGCAAGCAGAAAAAAACACCCAGCCTGATGCTCGTTAACGCGGAAACGCCTAAGCAGGCCTATGAACGCATCGAGCAAAGTCTGAAATCGGCCCTCGACCCGTTCGAGATTACGGACGTGAACACGACTAAGATTCTGGATATTTTCCCGTTCAATGAAGAAGAGCAGCGCAACCTGCGCCCGCTGCATGAAGTTGTACCGGTGGAAGAATAGGTAGTTTATCGATAACTAAAAAGGCCCGGACATCCGGGCCTTTTTAGTTATCGGCGGGTCAGCGTTGCTTCGTTGAGGGCCGGTCGTTTATGCCCTTTTGAATCGGTAATTTCAATGCCCTTGACCTGCGGACTTACCAGCAGCGTTCGCGCCGACTGCGACAAAAATGAATTACCATAACTAAACTCGACTTTCTGAGTTTTACCGTCCTTAAAGGTTAGCAAGGCCGATACGTCGGTGGAGCGCAGCCGGACAGACGGAGCAGGCTGGTTGTTGCGAAACACGCACAGCCGCCCCCGATTCTGGGTAGCCACCAGCAGTTCGCGACCGCTGGCGTCGGTTAACTGCGCCAGTCCTTTGGCATTGCCGGGGACGTAGAAGCCACTGGCTGCCGTTGTCTGAGCCGTAAAACCACCTTTGCCATCGCCCCGTAGCCAGAGGCCATTCAGGGCGTCGTAGCGGCCCATGAGCACCTCGCCACCGTAGTCATTACCCACCAGCATAACGTCGAGGTTACCGTCGCGATCAACGTCATTGGCCACCATGCCAAAGATCGGTGCCATCTGTGCGGGTGTTGGCAGCGGGTGCAGTTCGAATTTACCATTCCCTTTGTTTTCCACGTAAGCCGACTGGAAGTAATTCGCTTCCAGCACCAGCGCCTTTTCGCGTTCTTCGTCCGTCAGGAGTTTATCAATGCTGGCCTGCGTAAAATCCTTATACAGTGGAAACCGCTTCCGCATGGAAATCATCTGCTTGATGAGATCGTCGCGGCCGTGGAACGTAAACTCCCGGCGGTTTCCTTTTTCGTCGGGGATGAAAATAGTCGGGATGGCGTCGTAAAAGCCGTTGTTGTCGAAGTCGCCCGCGTAGACCCGTACCGGTTCCTCTTTACTGGCGCGCATGCGGGCGTTCTGGCCGAGATTCCCCGCTATGTAGTCGATGTCGCCGTCGCGGTCGAAATCACCAGCCACCAGCGAATTCCACCAGCCTTTCTGCTCACTTAGCTGGTCTTTGGCAGCCTGTAATTTGCCCTGCTGGTTTTTCAGTAAAGTCAGGGGCATAAACTCGCCGGCCAGCATCAGGTCGGGCCAGCCGTCATTGTCGGGGTCGGTCCAGAGCGCATCGCAAACCAGCCCAATGTCCTGCAAAGCGGGAGCCAGCGTTTTGGTAACGTCCGTAAACCGGGGCTGACCGGGCCTGGAATCGTTACGGAGAACAAAGCTCGACACAGGCTTGGGGTAATGATCAGGTTCGACCCGGCCACCCACGAACAGATCCAGATCGCCATCGCGGTCAATGTCGGCGGCTTTCACGCACGACTTGCTGACGCTATTGGCGGGTAAGGCATTCTGTGCCAATGATAACCCGCCTTTGCCATCGTTCAGATACAGCCTGTCCTGAAAAACCGGTCCCGTAGCTATGGGCGCCGACGGATCTCCTTCGATACTGCCACTGGCAACGTAAAGATCCAGGTCGCCATCGCCGTCGGCATCAAAAAGCAGTGTACCCATGTCCTCCTGAATCTTATCCTTAGCCGTTCCGCCGTAAGGGCCGGGGACAGCCTCGCCCGGCAGCAGGTCTTTCTCGACAAAGGCACCAGCGGCCGTCTGCAGCAGAAAATGCCCTTTGTTGAACTTGGAGCCACCGACGAACATATCGTCCAGTCCATCACCGTTGACATCACCAACGGATACGGCGGGGCCAAACTGCGAGAGTTTATGCGGTAATAGTTTCTGAACGTTGAAGTCAATATACTCCAGTTCGCTATGTTGGTAAGCAATCTTCAGCGAATCCGTCACCTCGGTAAACAAACTCTTTGGGGCACTGGCGGGAGCAACCGGTTCGCGGGCATTGCGTACGTCGGCCGTCAGAACCTGATTGGGTTTTACGTTACGCAGCACCTGCTGCCGCTGGGGCTGTCCGTTCAGCCCCGGCCAGATAATCCGCACTTCATTGATCGTTGCCGTAGCGCCGAGCCCAAAATGAGCTACTGGTTCAACAGTCGACAGGTAGCCGCGGTAGGGAGTATGTTCGTAAACCTGTTTCTGGTTACCGTAATGCAATTCGACGGTGGCCCCCAGCCCCATGCGGTTCTGCGCCGGACCGACAAACTTAACCCGCAGGTAATTGGCTTTGGCACGCTTGCTTTCAACGAGGTTATTGCGGTAGACAAATGCTGAATCATTGATGTTGTTCACCACATAATCCACGTCGCCATCGTTGTCCAGGTCGCCATAGGCCGCCCCGTTGGAAAACGATGGCGTTTTCAGGCCCCACTTTTCGGTTACGTCTTCAAACCCCAGATCGCCCGCTTTGTCGCCACCTTTGTTGCGGAAGGCGTAGTTGCTGATCTTGATAATGGGAATCTGCTCCAGCATGAACGACTTGGTAGCTACCGTCGCGCTCTCCGCCCGGAACGACACGAAATCGCGGTCAGTAATGTCCTTTGGGAAACCGTTCGTGATTAGCAGGTCGCGGTAGCCGTCGTGGTCGAAGTCG
Source organism: Spirosoma taeanense (assembly GCF_013127955.1). Classification (NCBI taxonomy): domain Bacteria; kingdom Pseudomonadati; phylum Bacteroidota; class Cytophagia; order Cytophagales; family Cytophagaceae; genus Spirosoma; species Spirosoma taeanense. The sequence continues at coordinate 3,427,628 of NZ_CP053435.1, read as the reverse complement.
AGCAGGGTCGGTGTCCAGCTCCAGTCGGTTTCGGCCACGTCGCTGAAGAGACTGATGTCGCTGAACACGGGATGCACGCCACCCGCAACCGTCGGGACTGGCCCCTGGTTAAGCTGCAGCGTGTTCCGGACGTACTGGTAGTTGAACTTATACTGCTCGTTGTTGAGGTAGGTCTGGTAGTTATTCGGCCCGACAAGCATCTTCTTGCGGTAGTTGTCGCGCGGGAGCATATCCACCGCCACGACATCGACCAGTCCGTCGTTGTTGATGTCGGCCACGTCGTTCCCCATTGCCGAACTGCTCGTGTGCTTAAAATACTGCCCCGCCTGATCGGTGAACGTACCGTCGTGGTTATTAATGTACAGCAGGTCGTCGCTCAGGTAATCGTTCGTCACGTAAATATCTTTCCAGCCGTCGCGGTTGATGTCCGTAATATTCAATCCCAGACCATAGCCTTCGGTCAGGATATTAGCCTCTTTCGATACGTTCGTGAAGACCGGGTGGCCGAGCGTCGGATTGGGGTCATTGCGGTACAGCCGGTCGGTGGTGGGCGACGAGCCGTCCTTGACTTTATCGTGATAGGCGTTGGGGTAGTTTTCGATGGTGTTCGTCAGAACGTACAGGTCCAGATCGCCGTCGTTATCATAATCGAAGAAAGCCGCGTTGGTCGTGTGGCCGTCGTCGGCGATACCGTATTCCTTCGCCATTTCGCGGAATACCGGCGGCTGGCCATTTTTCGCCCCCTGGTTCACGAACAGCAGGTTCTCCCGTTTGGCGGCTACCTTACTGACAGTTGCTCCGACGTAAATGTCCAGCCAGCCGTCGTTATTAATGTCCACCAGCGCCACACCGGAGCACCACTTGCCGTTACCGCCTACGCCCGCCTTCTGCGTAATGTCTTCAAACTTAAACTCCCCCTTGTTCAGATAGAGTCGGTTGGCCACCTGATTGCCGGTAAAGAACACGTCCGACAGGCCATCGTTGTTGAAATCGCCGATGGCGGTGCCCCCCCCGTTATAGATGTATTCGAAGTCGATAATGTTCATCGTATCGTTGTCAACGATACGATTTGAGAACGTAATACCGGTTTCGTCGGCGGGCAGGAGCGAGAAAAGTGGCTTGTCGCAGGCCGTCAGCAGGAGCGAAAGCCCAGTCAGAATCGGAAGAAAAGAATAGTTCACAGGTTAGCAGCCGGGCAGTTACGTAATTTGGCAAAAACAAAAATACGACTTGGTAAAGATTTTTCATAAAAAAGTAAAGGGCAGGATCATTGAATAATCAGGCGTAGCTGACCAGCGTCGAACTTTTTGCCGGGTAGCTTGCTTTTATACTTGTCCAATTCTACATTTGGTCCGCTATGAAACGTGCTTTGTTCCGATTGTTCAACCTGTTGATGGCCTGCGTCGTGCTGCTGAGCAGTACCGGCTTTGGGCTGGTTGAGCACACGTGTCAAATGCGCGGCAAGAAAAAGACGGTGGTCGTTGCCTTCAGCGAAAACCAGCAGCAGGTGGGTTGTGCTACGGACAACAATCCTATGCCGGTCCAGGAAACCGTCGTCAAGAAAACCGAGTGCTGCCAGGACGATCAGCACTTTGAGAATGTTGACGTTACGTCCTCGCTGAGTCAGTTAGTTGCGAAGTTTGTCAAGACCGTAACGGAAACGGTTCTGGCGGGCGTTACGGCCCTGCTGACCTGGATGGTCGAGTGGATTTTTGCCACCGATACTACGTCATCCATTTCGTCTCTCCCGTCTCTTCCTTCCCGTTCCGGGCGGGATATTCTGACGCTTGTTCACACACTTCTGATTTGAGGTATTGATTGATTCTGTGGCGCCGGCATCCTGACGATGCGGGCGTCTTGTGTTTCACTTCAATCAAGACCATCATGCGATTCTTCTGTCTTCGGATGGCTTTATCTGGCTTTACGCTCTGGTATGGCGTTTCGGCCATGGCCCAATCCGATTCCATACAAACAATAAAACCCGCTGCCGACACAGTATTAGTCTCAACCGCGCCCCGGCTTATCGGCACCGTTAATGAACTTGTTAAGGGAAGGCGGGTGCCTCTCGTCGGCGCTACGGTGCGGTGGGCAGAAACGTCAACGGGCACGGTGACCGACTCTGCTGGCCGGTTTTACATTCAGATGCAGCCGGCTGGTAGCCAGTTGATTGTTAGCTACGTAGGGTATCAGGCCGACACATTGCGAGTGGCCAGTCCGGCGGCTGAACTGACCGTAACGCTCCGGGCCGAGCAAACCCTGCAGGAGGTGACCGTTTCCGGCGCACCCGGCCAGATTGACCGGATCAATCCTATCCAGACGGAACTCATTACGCAGCGAACACTGGCTAAGGCGGCCTGCTGTAACCTGTCGGAGAGTTTCGAGACCAACGCGTCGGTCAGTGTGTCGTACAGCGATGCCGTCACGGGCGCGAAACAGATTCAGTTTCTGGGCCTGGGCGGGCAGTATGTTCAGACCAACGTAGAGAATATTCCGACCGTCCGGGGGCTGGCCACCGCCTTTGGCCTGAACTATATTCCCGGTACGTGGATTACGAGTATCGACGTCGGCAAGGGCGCTGGTTCGGTCGTGAATGGCTACGAGAGTATGAGCGGGCAGATGAACGTTGAATTACAAAAGCCCGACAGTCCCGATAAACTGTTCCTGAATGGATACGTTAACAGTTTCGGGCGGCTCGAAGGCAACGCCAACTGGTCGAAGCTGTTAAGCAAAACATGGAGTGTGGGCGTGCTGGGCCACGCCAGCACGTTACGCTCGGAGCTGGATCAAAACAACGACGGTTTCCGGGACCTGCCGCTGTACACCCAGTTTAACGCCATTAATCGCTACAAATACAGCAGTGAGCGGTTTATGGCGCAGTTTGGCGTGAAAGCCCTGTATGAAGACCGCGACGGGGGGCAGCTATCCCGCTTTGGTTCGTCGCGCTATGGCTTCGGCAATACCACCAGGCGACTGGAGTTTTTCTCCAAAACGGCCCGGCTTTATCCCGAAAAGCCCTACAAAGGGCTGGGTCTGATTCTGAATGGCCTGCACCACGAGCAGACGGCCAATTTTGGGTACCGGCCTTACCAGGGACAGCAGCGGACGTTCTACGCAAACCTGATCTATCAGTCCATCATCGGCAATACCAACCATACTTATAAAACCGGACTTAGCTACCTGCTCGACGACTATCGCGAACAACTTGGTTCCCGGCAAACCAGTCGCACGGAGTCGGTGCCGGGAATCTTCGTCGAGTACACGTATACGTATCCAGAAAAGCTGACGCTGGTGCTGGGCGGACGGTTCGATTACCACAATTTATACGGCGGGCAGTGGACTCCGCGGGCCCATCTGAAATACAATCTGAACCCGAACCTGACGCTGCGGGCATCGGCTGGGCGGGGCTTTCGGGTTCCGAATCCGTTCGCCGAAAACTTTGGCTATCTGGTCAGTTCGCGGGCGGTGTTTCTGGATGGTAGCCTGCGTCCCGAAATCTCTTGGAATTACGGTCTGAGCGTGACGAATGATTTTGAGCTGCTGGGCAAGAAGTCGTCGCTGGTGCTGGATTATCACCGGACAGACTTCCAGAACCAGCTGGTCGTTGACGTAGAGCATCCCCGCGAACTGCATTTTTACAATCTGAACGGAGCCAGCTTTGCCAACAGCTTTCAGGTCGAACTGAATGTGCAGCCCGTCCGTCGGTTCGAGGTGAAGGCCGCCTACCGGCTCTTCGACGTACGCCAGAGTATGGGCGGACCATTCGGCGAAGAGCGGCTGCTGCCCCGGATGATGGTCAGCCGCGATCGGGTGCTGCTCAACGCCGGGTATGCCCTACCGTTCGACAAATGGAAATTTGACGCAACGCTCCAGTGGAACGGCCCTAGGCGAATTCCCTACCTGGGTGAAGGTTATGTGCATACCAGCTACGCCAATATGCCGACCGACTTTGCCCCTGGCTTTTATAACCTCAACGCGCAGGTTAGCCGGGCCTTTCGCAGCGGCTGGGAAATCTATCTGGGGGGCGAAAACCTGACGGGTTTCCGGCAGACCAACCCGATTGTGGGCGCGGCTGATCCGTTCGGCCCCGACTTCGATGCCGGAGCGCGGGTGTGGGGACCCATCACGGGCCGAATGATATACGCCGGCTTTCGATTCAAACCGCAACTCTGAGCGCATTCTTATTCCTGATCCGTATGACATTCATCATTCGAAATATGGTGTGCGATCGCTGCAAGCGGGTCGTGCGTGAAGAACTTGAATCGCTGGGCCTGACCGTCAATCGGGTTGAGCTGGGGGAGGTAGATGTAAACGAGCTACCGCCGACCGTTACGCTTGACGCCATCCGGCAGGCATTACAGGCCAATGGGTTTGATCTGGTTGATGACCGGAAGCAGTCGCTGGTTGAGCACATGAAAGTGCTGCTGATCAATGAAATCCAGCACCTGAAAAGCGAACGGCTGGCGTCCGAAAATTTCTCTTCGTTTCTGGAGCGAAAACTAGGGTATGAGTACTCGTACCTGAGCGGCCTGTTTTCGGCGAGTGAAGGTCAGACCGTTGAGAAGTACATCATTGCGCTGAAGATTGAAAAAGTGAAAGAATGGCTGCGTTATGACGAACTGACCCTGACCGAAATAGCCTGGCGGTTAGGCTATAGCAGCGTTCAGCACCTGTCCAATCAGTTTCGGCAGGTGACGGGCCAGACGCCGGGGCAGTTTCGCAAGGCCGACCGGGCCGACCGCCGGAGTCTGGATGCGCTTTAATTCCAACCCGAATTATGTAAAAACCGAACCGGCGTAGAGGAGTTACTTTGTCAGACCAACGGTGGTCTTTATAAACTCTGACAACAGTTATGGAAACAATGGAACAGGGACACAAACACGCCGACACCTGCTTTGAATGCGCTCAGGCCTGCGAACGCTGCGTAACGGCCTGCCTCGAAATGGGCGATAATGACAGCAAAGGCCACGATATGACGGCCTGCATCAAGCTCTGCCGCGACTGCGCCGATTTCTGCACGCTCTGCGGACGGCTGGATGCCCGCGGCTCCGAGTTTTCGCGCGATTTCATGGTGTTGTGCGCGGAGATTTGTGAAGCCTGCGCTGAAGAATGCGAAAAACACGCCGATCACGTGGCCCACTGCAAAGCCTGCGCCGAAGCCTGCCGCAAATGCGCTGAAGAGTGCCGCGCTATGTCGGCAAATGCGTAATTGGTGATGCAGCGGAATAGCACCTTTAGGGCTATTCCGCTGGTTTTATCTCTTATTAATGCTCGATTTATGCCTTACTTTTTATACATGTTAACCATATTGTGGGCTGTCCGCTGGTATGGAGCTGAAACAGGACAGACCATAGGTGAAGGTACTCATCCGGCGGTGGCAATTGATCCCGCCGGTAAGGTGCATGTAGTGTATGGGCAGGGACAAAAAATTCTGTACAGTACATCGGCTACCGGCGAATCGTTTAGCCGCCCACAGCTAATTGATAGTTTACCCGGCCTGCATCTGGGAGCGTCCCGTGGTCCTCAGATAGCGGCAACGTCAGGTTCAGTAGTTATTACGGCGATTGATAAGGCTGGCGACGTATGGGCGTACCGGCTCGACCGGACTACGGGCCACTGGCAGAAGCGGATAACCGTAACAGATGTACCCCGTACCGCACTGGAAGGATTTGTTACACTGACTGCCGGCCCGGATGATACGTTCAACGCGTTCTGGCTCGATCTGCGGGGAAACAAAAGAAACAAAATTGCGGGTGCCCACTCAACCAATGGCGGGCGCACATGGTCGGCTAACCGGATCATTTATCAATCACCGGACGGGACCGTTTGTGAATGCTGTCAGCTTACGGCGGTTAGCAGGGGAGATCAGGTTGTGCTCATGTTTCGCAATTTCCTGAAAGGGTCGAGGGATATGTATCTGATTAGCTCCGCCGACGGTGGGCAGACGTTTGGCCGGGCGGTCAGGTTAGGCGTAGGTACCTGGTTGCTCAACGCCTGTCCGATGGATGGGGGCGGGTTGTTCATAAACCCACAGGGCGCTATCTGGACCGTCTGGCGCCGTAGGGATACCTTGTTTACGGCCCGCCCGGGTGAGGCCGAAACGAAAATTGCAGTTGGTAAAAATCCTAAAATAGTCTCGACGCTCAACGGTACGTATGTCCTGTAACAGCAGGGTGGACAGGTATGGGCTGTTACGCCCGGCCACGTTCAGCCACAGGTTCTGGAAGCCGGCGGCTTTCCTAAGTTAGCTGTTCTGTCGAACGAACGGGTACTGGGTCTCTGGGAGCGAGATGGGACTATTCGGGCACAAATCATTCAATGAGTTCAATATCCAACGGAATGAAAAAACTGGTTTTTACTATTGCCCTCGGCTTATCGGGCCCGGTCTGGGCTCAACATCAGCACCATCAGGGAATGACTATGCCGGTAAAGGCTACGGCGGTTGGTCAGCCGGCAGGCGACACGACGAAGCCTGCGGATCATACTATGCACACGAACATGGCTATGAACGGCTCAATGGCGAATATGCCCATGATGAACTATGGTCTGACTATGGATACCACTATGGGTATGACCCATTCGCTGTCGCGTAATCTGTCCATGAACCGTAACGGTTCCGGTACCTCCTGGCATCCTGACAATACGCCGATGTATGCCTACATGACCCACGGTAACCGTTGGAGTTATATGCTCCATTACGCCGTTTATCTGCGCTATACAGCTCAGAATGTAAACAACCCCGACGGGCGCGGGCGTGCCCGGCAGTTTGGAGCGCCCAACTGGGTAATGGGTATGGCCCAGCGTAAGGTTGGAAAGCGGGGCCTGTTTCAGGTGCGGGCCATGCTTTCTCTCGATCCGCTGACGGTCGGGAACGGTGGCTATCCGCTGCTGTTTCAGACGGGCGAAACCTATAAGGGGCAGCCCCTGATCGACAAGCAGCATCCGCACGATCTGGTTTCTGAATTGTCAGTAAGCTATGCGCATGCCTTTAGCAAAGATATTGACCTCTATGGCTACGTCGGCTACCCCGGTGAACCAGCAGTCGGACCGCCCGCGTTCATGCATCGTATTTCGGCCTTTGGCAACCCCGAAGCTCCCCTGAGCCATCACTGGCAGGATGCTACGCATATTCTTTTCGGCGTAACAACGGTTGGATTCCGCTACAAGTGGGCCAAACTGGAAGGGTCAGCGTTCAAAGGACGAGAACCTGACGAAAATCGCTTTAATTTCGATGAACCCAGATTTGACAGTTACTCTTACCGGGTGTCGGTGAACCCTTCGCCGTCGCTGGCGCTGCAGTTTTCGCAGGGTTTTCTACACAGTCCCGAAGAAGCCCACCCCGATGAAGACGTAACCCGTACAACGGCGTCGGTGCTGCACAGTAAGGGTTTAGGACCTGACAGCTACGTAACGTCGGCGTTTGTGTGGGGCATGAATAGTCACCACGGAACCCGTGAGGCTGGCTACCTGGCCGAAAGTAGCCTGCAACTCAACCGCGTAGCGTTTTACGGCCGGTATGAAAACGTAACGAAGTCAGCAGAGGAACTGGGCCTGAGTTCGTCGGAGGATGCCAAGTTCCCGAGCAGTGACCCATTCCGTCTGAATCCGCTCCTGACTATCAACAGCCTGACGCTGGGAATGAACTACAGGATTCTGGAGTATGCCAAAACGGATCTGGTGCTGGGTGCTCAGATAACGGGTAACGTTCCCGACCGCCTGCTGCAGCCTTTGTATGGGAACAGGCCAGTTTCAGGCCAGATTTACCTGCGTTTGTCCCCCAGTCTGATGAACATGAACCGCATGAAAGGTATGGGCAAAATGCACCATTCGTACTGAATTTTCGTTAATTAATTACCATAACCAAGTAAACCTATGTTACGTAACCTATTTCTGACGGCCCTAACCTCACTGATGCTGGTGGGCAATCTGTTTGCTGGCACAGCCACCCGCGGCAATACTCTGCGGGATGATAAAGAGAAAGAGATAAAGATTAAAACGTCGGCTGTCTGCACCATGTGCAAGGCGCGAATCGAGCGGAATCTAGCCTTCGAAAAAGGCGTGAAAGAAGCGGATCTGGACGTGAAGACCAAGGTCGTAACCATTAAGTATAACCCCGCAAAAACCGATGTTGCCAAACTGAAAGCAAACATCAGCAAGACCGGGTATGATGCCGAAGAAGTACCCGCCGATGAAGCGGGCTATAATAAACTACCAAGCTGCTGCAAAAAAGGCGGTATGGCCCATCAGTAAGCGTTACACTTTATCCAAAAAGCCCGGTATCAGTCGTGATACCGGGCTTTGTTATATATAAACATCCTGCTCTTACCGGAATGCATTTCGCAACTGGGTAGCTGCCAGGGCCTGAGCCTGCTGTGCTTCGGGTACAATGGCATACATGCCAAAGAATTCGTGCGTTACGCCCGTGTAAAGTTGATACGTAACCGACACTCCCTGACTCTGGAGCTTATCGCGCAACTGCATGCCTTCGGTCTGAAGCGGGTCAATCTCCGCGCCGATGATCGTTGTTGGCGGCAGACCACGCAGATCCGCTACGTCCACGAGTGAAATCAGCGGACTGTCGCCGTCAGCGGGCGATCGGAAGTATTTATCGACAAACCATTGCACCAGTGGCCGGTTAAGCGGCATAGCATTGGCATATTGATTATACGATGGGGTGTTCAGATCATTGTTGGCCACCGGAAAGACCGACAGAATATGTACCGGTAGGGGCAGACCCCGGTCGCGGGCCATCATGCTGACCGTAACGGCCATGTTGCCCCCGGCGCTTTCACCCGCAACGGCTACTTTGTTTGCATTGCCGTTGATTAGTGCAGCATTGTTTTTTACCCATTCATAGGCCCGGTAAGCATCTTCGTGAGCTGTTGGAAACTTAAACTCGGGTGCGAGCCGGTAATCAACTGAAACGACAACGGCCTTGGTTTCTTCAGCCAGCGCCAGCGTTGAGTATTCATAGACTTCCGGACTGGCAATAACCCAGCCGCCACCGTGGTAATAGACTATGACGGGCATCGGGCCGGTTACGTTATTTGGCGTATAGATTTTAGCCCGAATCTGAGCACCGTCGGCGCCCGAAATCATACGTTCGCTGATCGTCACGTTAGCCCGGGGCCGACTAATACCCTGTTTATCGAGCAGAGAATTAACAGCATCCTTAAAACTCGGTTTTGTGCGGGCCTCCTGGGGCGAAAGCGTATACAGTGGAACCGGATTCAGTCGCTGAAGCTCTTCAATAACGGCCAGCATCTGGGGCGTTATCGTTGGCCCCCAATCCGGTTTGGGGTTGTTGGAACGGATCACCTGACCCGGCTGCGGAATGCGGTGATCTTCGCAGGCTGTCAGGGCAAACGCCATACACAGAGCCAGTACTAAACTGCATCGGATCGGGCTCAGCCCGGATCTTGTCGTTGAGGCTGAGTGCACCGCCTGATTTGTAAGATTATTTTTCATAAACGTTGACATTTGTTTGTCAACAAGGGGTATACTTTATAGTTTATATAGATTTACTAAGTGGCTTAGATTATCGGTGTTGGGACATTGCCCGGATGGACAGTAGTTGCTAAGCCGGACAATCCAGAACGTGTTCTTTGCTATCGAACCAGTCAAATAAAGCCGTTCATTACTCAGTAATTGTGTTAAAGTCTATTTATGACCTACGAAACCTCCCTCACTTTTGCCCGGCAACTCGATCAGAATGATCCGCTCCGCCTGTTTCGCGATCGCTTTCATATTCCCCAGCGTGATGGGCAGCCATTGACGTATTTGTGCGGTAACTCGCTTGGTCTTCAGCCTACAACAGCCAGGGCCGCTCTGGAGCAGGAACTTACTACCTGGCAGAATCTGGGGGTGGAAGGCTGGTTTGAAGTGCCCGAAGGCGCAGAGCATACGTGGCTCGGTTACCATAACACCTGCAAAGAAGCCCTGGCGCAGATTGTGGGTGCCGATAGGGGCGAGGTTTGCCCTATGAATGCGCTGACGGTTAACCTGCATCTGCTGCTGGCTTCGTTCTACCAGCCAACCGGCCGTAAGTATAAAATTCTGACCATCAAAGGCGATTTCCCTTCGGATCAGTATGCGCTTGAAACCCACGTAAAGCTTCGGAATCCAGGCATGGGCTCGCTGGTGGACGCGATCATTGAAGTAGCGCCGAGGCCCGACGATCATCTAATCCATACAACTGACATCCAGGCCGCTATTGCCGAACATGCCGACGAGCTGGCCGTAATCTGGATGAGTGGGCTGAATTATTATACCGGACAGGTGTACAACATGGCCGCCATTGCCGAAACGGCGCGTCGGCACTGCGTCAGCATTGGCTTTGATCTGGCGCATGCTATTGGCAACGTACCGCTGCGGCTGCACGACTGGGGCGTCGATTTTGCGACCTGGTGCTCCTATAAATACCTCAACGGTGGCCCCGGTGCCGTTTCGGGTGTGTTCATTCATCAGAAACACCACGAGCAGAACCTGCCCCGGCTGGCGGGCTGGTGGGGATACCGCGAAGACCGGCGCTTCGAGATGACGCCCGGTTTTCTGCCCGCGCCCGGTGCCGATGGCTGGCAGCTCAGCACACCTAATATTCCCGCGCTGGCCCTGCACCGGGCTTCGCTTGCCATCACTGCCGAAGCAGGCATGACTGCCCTCCGCCAGAAAAGTGAGCTGTTGACCAGCTATCTGGAATATTTGCTTGGCGGCTTCGGCGAGGTACAGATTCTGACGCCCGACGACCCAAATCAGCGGGGTTGCCAGCTTTCGCTGTTGGTAAGAAAGCAGGGAAAAGCCCTGTTCCGCTTTTTAACCGAGCAGGGGATTATTGGCGACTGGCGCGAACCCGACTGCATTCGACTGGCGCCTGCGCCCCTCTACAATACGTTTGAAGACGTCTGGCGCGTAGGCGATGCCCTAAGCCGCTTTTTCGGCCAGGCTTAATCGTTCTTTCGTGAATAGATAAGCGCCCCGATAGATGTGCCGGAGCGCCATCTCAATGTTGGTCCAGCCTTCATCCGTACTCAGATCCAGCCCAAAAACAGTTTTGTGCTGCTGGCTCTGAAAGGTCAGTAACGTCATGGAACTGGCCACGATAGCAGCAAAGGCAACGCCATATTCCGCGCCGATTACCTGCGCCAGTTCATCAATCAGCTTCGTGAACTGCGCTTCCCGCTCAGCGGCAACGGAATGCTGGGGCGTGTCGGAGGTACGAAATAAGCTGGCTTTCAGAAATTCCTGCGCATTTACATTCTGCCGTAGGAGCCGAAATTCCGCCAGCGTGTATTCGCAGCAGGTATCAAACAGAACGTCGAGGGGGAGATCCTTTAGCTGGTTTATGTCGGGTGGAGCCGAGGAAACGATCGGCGGGTTACGATCGAAATAGGCTTTCAATAAGCCTTCCAGACCCCCAAAATACCGATAAATCAGAATTTTGTTGACGCCTGCCCGACTGGCAATGCGATTGATACCAAGCTGGTCAAAACCTTCTTCTGTAATGATCTGACCAACAGCACTAATAAGCCGCTGCTCCGTTTGTGGACGGTCTCGTTGCATACAAAAAACTCTTCTATGGATGTGGGTTGAACAGGCGCAATGTAACCAATAATTCACAATTACTAAAAACCGGCTGCGTTGTCTGATTCATTAGGAGCGCTGAATCCATTCACCTGAAGCTCAATCTTTATTGAAGGCGATATTGCGCTGGAGACCATCTAGCTTCGTTCGTTTCACCGCCGACCGACGGAATATTTCGCGAAACACATCCTCCGTAATTTCTTCCCAGTCTGCTTTTGTAAAGGTGGCCAGGTCCGGGTGGGGCTCGAAGGCTGGAGTTTGATGCGGACGGGCGAAGCGGTTCCACGGGCACACATCCTGGCAGATGTCGCAGCCAAACACCCAATTGTCAAGTTTCCCCCGGGCTTCTTCCGGAATGGCTTCTTTCAGCTCGATGGTGTAGTACGAAATGCACTTACTGCCATCCACTACGTAAGGAGCCACAATGGCATCCGTCGGGCAAGCGTCAAGGCAACGGGTGCAGGTGCCGCAGTAGTCGGTGATGGGGCCATCGGGCTGCAGCTCCAAGTCGAGAATCAGCTCGCCGATGAAAAAGAACGAGCCCATCTGTCGGTTGATCAGGTTGGTGTGCTTGCCCACCCAGCCCAGCCCGCTGCGTTTGGCCCAGGCTTTATCCATAACTGGCGCCGAATCCACAAAGGCCCGCCCGCCCACCTCACCGATTTCCTCGTGTATATACGCCAGCAGGTCTTTCAGTTTGTCTTTGATAACAAAGTGATAGTCAGTTCCATAGGCGTATTTGGATAGTTTGTAATCCTCATCGCCTTCCGGCAGTTTCTCGTCGGGATAGTAATTGAGCAAAACCGTTACGACCGATTTGGCTCCGTCTACCAGCAGACGCGGGTCGAGTCGCTTATCGAAATGGTTGGCCATGTAATCCATCTGGCCGTGCATGCCGTTTTTGAGCCACGTCTCCAGGCGGGGCGCTTCCTCTTCCAGAAAGTCAGCTTTGGCAATACCACAAAAATCAAAGCCCAGCGCAAGAGCTTTCGTTTTGATAAGTTGGGTATATTGGCTGGTCAACGCGTGCATACTGAAATACAGAGGTTATAAAAGGAACAGATTTCAGGGTGCTAAAAGTTGATCGTGAACGAATTTTTATCCTTAGCCGCTTATGTCAAGTTGGCAGTAAGCGTGGTTTTGGCCGGGGTTTTGCCCATCTTTGCATATGAATTTCTGGAAGCGAAATAGAAGCTCATCAATGGAAAATAAAGACATTATGGACGAAAATCTGTCCACCGATACACAACAACCTGACAACCTGACAACTGAAGACCAGTCAACTCAAGAAACCTTAACTACCGACGAGGCCGTGACGGTTAACGGCGGAACAGTTGAGGAACCTGAAACTGTCGAAGCGACGACGGATACCAGCAGCCGCGAAATCGCCGAACTAAAAGATAAATACCTGCGGCTGTATGCCGATTTCGAAAACTTCCGTCGGCGAACTGCGAAGGAGAAGCTGGACCTGATTGGCAATGCCAATGAGAGTTTGCTGAAGGCTCTGATTCCGGTTGTTGACGACTTCGAGCGGGCGATGCAGTCGATTGAGCAGACTGAAGATATCGCTGCCGTAAAAGAAGGCGTTTCGCTGATTTACAACAAGCTGTTCAAAACCCTGGAGGGCAAAGGGCTCAAACCGATGGAATCTAAAGGTGAGCCGTTCAATGCTGACCTCCACGAGTCCGTCACGCAGTTTCCGGCGCCGAGCGACGACCTAAAAGGGAAGGTGATTGACGAAGTTGAAAAAGGATATTACCTGAATGACAAGGTCATTCGATTTGCGAAAGTTATTGTAGGCAGTTAATTCAATGGGTGAATTAGCGAATGGGTGATTGAGTGAATGTTCTGTAGCATGTCTATTCGCTAAATCACTCATTCACTATTCACTCATTAAAAAGATATGGCAACCAAGCGCGATTATTACGAAATTCTGGGCGTTGATAAGAACGTCTCGCCGGACGATTTGAAGAAGGCCTATCGAAAAATGGCCATTAAATACCATCCGGATAAAAACCCCGACGACCCAACCGCCGAAGAGAAATTCAAGGAAGCGGCTGAGGCTTACGACGTACTGAACGACCCGCAGAAAAAGGCTCGTTATGACCAGTTTGGCCATGCTGGGATGGGTGGCGCTGCCAGTGGTGGATATGGCCCTGGTGGCCCGACGATGGAGGATATCTTTAGCCAGTTTGGCGACGTCTTCGGCGATGATTCGCCTTTTGGCAGTTTCTTCCGGGGGGCCAATGGCGGGGGCGGTGGCCAGCGGCAGCGCGTTCGGCGCGGTTCGGACCTGCGCATCAAGCTAAAGCTGAACCTTCAGGAAGTTGCCAACGGCGTCGAGAAAAAAATCAAGGTAAAACGACACGTAACCTGTACAACCTGCGGAGGCAACGGTTCCAAAAACGGAACCGCCGTACAAACCTGCTCGACCTGTAATGGCACCGGCCAGACCCGTAAAGTTGTCAATACAATGCTCGGGCAGATGGTCTCAACCAGCACCTGCCCAACCTGTAACGGGGAGGGTAAGCTCGTTACCGACCGGTGCGATGCCTGCTTTGGCGAAGGACGCGTACTGCAGGAAGACGTTATCCCAATCAAGATTCCGGCGGGTGTTGCCGAAGGAATTCAATTATCGGTAGGCGGCAAGGGGAACGTACCGCCACGCGGTGGCGTAGCAGGCGATCTGCTGATTGTCGTCGAAGAAGAGGAAGACGCCGACCTGAAACGCGACGGAAATAATGTGGTGTACGACCTGTATATCAACTTTGTTGATGCCGCTATTGGTACGAGTGTAGAAGTGCCAACTATTGACGGCAAGGCCCGGATTACACTTGACCCCGGCACCCAAAGCGGTAAGATATTACGTCTGAAAGGAAAGGGAATTAAAGAATTGAACGGGTACGGCCGGGGCGATGAACTGGTGCATGTTAACGTCTGGACGCCTAAAACACTATCTGCTGAAGAACGATCAATCCTGGAGAAGCTGCGCAACTCGCCCAACTTCCAGCCCAAGCCAAATAAAAATGAGAAAGGCTTTTTCGACAAGATGAAAGATTTCTTTCATGGATAAGCATTCCAAGATACGCTAAAAAAAGGCCCGGATTTCCGGGCCTTTTTTGTTGATAACTGGTATCAGATAAGCTCACGCTATTTGGTTTCCGGCTGCAAAAAACGGAGAATATCAATGAACTTAGAGCAACCAAACCCGGTAAACCGAAATAGCAATCCGTCATATATTAACCTGTTTCTGTCTGCTTATACTGAATTTATTTACAATTACTCAGTAAATCAATATAGAATCTAATTATTTGGGGAATATGGATAAAATAAAGTTTAGCGTTGACGCAGCCTGGTATTAGATTATACGAATATGATATTTCCAAGAATAGCGTATATTAGGATTTATAATCGTTTAATGTATTCCTCAATTATGTAGATGTAAATACACACTCCATTAGCAAAGCAGGCGGATAGAATGAGTAGTTGTATGACATACTGAACGTATATAGGTCTGAGATTATCGATAATACATGAAGCTATCCGGGTTTTTCATATGTAAGTATCAGAAAGCTAATGAATAGTTACTGTGAAATAAATAAGCTGGCAATGAAATTGCACGGAATAGATACCACCATTCACTTACAGTAATACTACTCACACTCTCTCACGTTATGCGACAGTCTATTTTAATTCTGGGCGCTGTTCTGGGCAGTCTGGTTGCTTTGGTTTTGTACAGTCTCGCTTTAATTGACTGGGTACAGGACTTCAAAAGCGGAATTTATACCGAGAACCAATCTGAGGCCGTACTAGAAACAGCGGCTATCCTGGTTTATTCCTACGCAGGTTTTGAATTCTTTAAACGCAGAGTAGTTCTATGAAACAAATGTTACTTAAACAATCTGGTTACTGGCTTGCGCTTATCTTCTGCGTGCTCTCTACTAATTTGCACAGTCAGTATCTTCCATTTAAAGGCGCTAATGTGATTCTGATCACAACGGATCTGGCCGATAAGGAAGCTTTCTATCTATTGCGGAGGTATTAACCGAACAGGGTATTGCCTTCTCGGGCGGTAAAGATTTTTTGCTTATCCGGGCAGAGGAAAAATCATTGGCCGGCAGCAAGGATGTTGTTTTTGAAGGAAAACTATCGGTCAATTCAGGGCTGGCAAAACTAACAGGCAGAATGCGTAGCCTGGCCCAGACAGCTGCCAGTACAGGGTCGAATGAGTTGACCGTTATTCCAATCGAATACCGTAAGAAGAGTGCCTCGCTGCAGAAAGCCGGCTTTATATACATGAATGAACTGGCGAAAAAGCTACAGCCCATCCTGCATGGCGTAATTACGTATAAGTTTCAGCAGGACGCGCTGTTGTAACGTCCTGAACTTTAAAAAGAAAGCGTTCAGAAAGCAGGCCCCGATAGTTGATCCTATCGGGGCCTGCGGCATTATATCCAGCCTGGCTCTGGAAGTTGGTTGCTCAGCGTTTATTTTAGCACCCTACCACAATCATTTTCCGCTGTCGCAGTATGCACGAAACGCTGTTTCTTTGTCTGGCATTGCTACTAGCTGTCTCGCTATTTGTCATGATTGGGCAGCGGTTACGCGTGCCGACGCCTATTTTTCTGGTGTTGGGTGGTCTGGCAATCAGCTTTGTTCCCGGTATTCCAACCATCAGTATTGATCCTGAACTGATTTTCTTGATCTTCCTGCCTCCCTTGCTGTATGAAGCCGCCTGGTTCACAGCCTGGAAAGAGTTCTGGCGCTGGCGACGGATCATTGCAGGTTTTGCCTTTGGGCTGGTTCTTTTCACCTCCTTTGCTGTAGCCTATGTGTCAAGTGCCCTGATTCCGGGCTTTACGCTGGCGCTGGGCTTTCTGCTGGGCGGGATCATTTCGCCCCCCGATGCGGTAGCCGCAACCTCTGTTCTACGGGGTATTGACGTGCCCAAACGACTCATCAGCATTCTGGAAGGCGAAAGCCTGATGAACGATGCCTCAAGTTTGATTGTATTCCGGTTTGCGCTGGCGGCTGTCTTATCCGGAACGTTTGTCTGGCAGCAGGCCGCTACCGAATTTATGTTGGTTACGATCATGGGCGTGGTTGCTGGCGTAAGCGTTGCAGGCGTGTTCTACATGATTCATCGCTGGCTGCCCACAACTACCCGGATTAATATTCTACTGACGTTCATGGCGCCATATATTATGTATCTGGCTGCCGAAGAATTCCATTTCTCCGGAGTGATGGCGGTGGTGAGCGGAGGGCTGTTCCTATCCAATCAGAGCCACCGAATCTTGAATCATAGTGCGCGTATTCAGGGTACCGGGATGTGGGCAACTGTGGTGTTTGCCCTAAACGGTCTGGTGTTTATCCTGATCGGGCTGGAATTGCCGCTGATCATGAAAGGACTGGGCGGTTACTCAAAAACAGAGGCTGTTCTCTATGCTTTGCTGATCACGCTGCTCATTATCGTGACGCGGGTAGGAGCGGCTTTCTTTACGTCTGGATTTACCCGCATCATTAGCAGAGTCATTTCAGTTGCAGATCCAAATCCCGGCTGGCGCGCTCCGTTCATTATTGGCTGGGCCGGTATGCGCGGGGTTGTATCACTGGCGTCGGCACTGTCCATTCCGTTGACGTTAACCAACGGAGAGCCTTTCCCGAACCGGAACCTGATTCTGTTCATTACGTTCGTGGTCATTCTGGTTACGCTCATCGTTCAGGGGCTGACCCTACCGTTTGTTATCCGGCTGGTAAATTATCAAGACCCGGATAATCCGGCACCCCAAGACGAGCAGGAAACCATTATTCGGCTGAAGCTACTGGATGTTGCGTTGAAGACGCTGAACGGGAAACATGCGGAAGAGGCCACCACTAATGAACTGGTCGGTAACTTGAAAAACCGGCTGGAAACCGACCTCGATCTGACGGCGCAGCACCTGCATTCGCTGGATTGTGATGCGGGGAAAATAAAGCGTTACAATCAAATTTTATCCGGCATTTTGACCGCGCAACGCGACGAGTTACGTCGATTGCGTCATAAGAAAGAGTTTGATGACGAGGTCATCCGCAAAGAAGAAGCCCGGATTGACCTGGAAGAAGAAAAAGTCGACCATCCCATCCACTGATACCAAGTTGCCTTTTTCTATGCCGGGTGGGGCCGGTAAAAAAAAGTGGCCGGTTTACTAATGTTCAGCAAACCGGCCACTTTTTCGAGATTACTGTTCGGATCAGCCAAACGAGTTCGCGTGCTTCTGGTAGATCGCTTCGTATTTATTGGCCGCTGCAGTTTGCTTGGCCTCCGTGCAGGCCTCAATGATCGTCTGGAGAACATACATATCGGCGTTCGGATTGCCGAACTGCCCACGACCACTCTTGATATAGCTTAGATTCTGGTCGGCGCGGGTGGCCATCGTGTTAGCAATTTCGAGCGCTTTCTTGTTGTCGCCCACGGCAAACAGGAACCGAACGTAGTTCGACGAAATCTGGTCGTAGGGAATGCTTTTATCGGGAATCACCTTCAGCGAATAATCCAGAACCTCACGCGCCTTCGCCGTATTTCCCTCGCGGATTAACTGATCGGCCAGCCGGAAGAACGCAATCCGGGCCGAAACCACCGGCGGGCCTTTGTAGGTCTCATCGTAATAAACGTTCGGGTTGTCGAACTCGCGCCAGAAGGTCTTCTTGGTCATGTTGGTGTACATGATGTCGGAGTTGACGTAACCATCCGATGCGCCCGGTACAGCAACCGGCATCAGGCGGTACGCATACCCTTCCAGCTGCATATAGTTCTTCAGGTTTAGATAGTTATCGCTGGCCAGGGTACTCGAAAAATAAATGGGCCGCTGCCAGTTATTGGTGGCGATCATATCGAGCATGATCAGGTCAGGCTTGTACAGGTTCTTCTTGCCAATTGACCACTGCAGAGTGTCTTTCATCATCGGACGCAGCGAAGCCGGAACAAAGTTGGCCTTGTCAATAGCCGCCTTGTCAATCGGCAGGAACAGCTCCGACGAAGGCAGAATGCTGGTCATATCACCGTTGGTCAGCGGTACCTGAAGAGCCGGATTGTTGGTCTTGATCAGGTTGATGTACTGCTTCAGATCAATGCCGTTTTTCACGCCGGGCAGTTCATAGAACATTACGACGTCGTTCTTCCCCTTGTTGAAGTTGTCGAACTCCAGCGAAATCGGCAGGGCTTCCGACTCGTAGGTCTTCCGCTTCATCTGCTGAATGTACCACTCGGTGCCCAGCAGGCTCAGGTTACAAACTCGTACGTCGCGTCGGAAGCCTTCAACCTCCTGCACGTACCAGAGCGGGAACGTATCGTTATCCCCACCCGTAAACAGCACCGCGTTGGGCGCGCAGGAATTGAGCAGGTTTTTGGCGAAATCGACCGACTGATAGCGGTTGTCGCGGTTATGGTTGTCCCAGCTTTTGGCACCCATCATAACCGGAACCAGTAGGCACAGGCCCACCACCAGTCCGTTGCGGGCAATGTCCGATTTAAGCGTGTTGCGTAGTCCTTCGGCAATGGCCATGACGCCCAGACCCAGCCAGATGGCGAAGAAATAGAACGAACCAACGTAAATGTAGTCGCGTTCGCGCGGCTCCGAAGGGGGCGAATTCAGGAAGATCTGCAGGGCAATACCGGTGAACAAGAACAGCAGCCCGACGATCAGGAAATCGCGCCGACGGCGGAAATATTGGAACGCAATCCCGAACAGGCCCAGCGCGAAAGGCAGCATATAGAAGTTGTCGCGCGCTTTGTTGGCTTTAAGCAGATCCGGTACGCCGTTATCCGTTGACCAGGGCAGCATGTAGCCCGCGCCTTCTTCGTCGCTCTCACGACCGGCAAAGTTCCACATCAGGTAGCGCCACCACATATGGCCAAGCTGATAGCTGAACAGAAATTTCAGGTTGTCGCCCATGGTTGGCTTCTGCCCTTCGGCGAGGCCCAGCATCTGGCGGTATAGCTGCGGGTGGTTCTGCTGGCTGCTGTACACCCGCGGAAATAGCATCTCATCGCCCGGCGAATAGACGTATTCCGGCTGATAGTCGAAAATAACGTAACGGTTGCCTTCCTTTTTCCACATCGGCGCGCCTTTTTTGTTGTCGATCGGCTGGGCGGTGAATACCGGACCATAGAGCAGCGACCGGCTGCCGTACTGCTCCCGACGCAGATACGACAAAAAGTTCAGCGCATCGTCGGGGTTGTTTTCGTTGATGGGCGGGTTAAAATCGGCCCGTACCAGCACCTGCATATACGACGCATAACCAATCAGCACGAAGGCCAGCGCTAGCAGACTGGTATTCCAGATGGGCCGCTTCTGCCGGGACGACCAGATGATGCCGTAGGTAACAGCTCCCAGGAAAACAACGACGAAGAAAAACATGCCGGAGTTGAACGGCAGGCCGAGGGTATTCACAAAGAAGCGTTCAACCACAAAGGCCATACCCGGCAAACCCGGAATAATACCCGCGTTAATGATGCCCAGAATAATCAGGCCAATACCGGCGGCCGTTGCGCCACCCCAGAACGTAGGTTTCGGATACTTCTTGAAATAGTAAATAAGCGCCAGGGCGGGCAGCGTGACGAGGTTCAGCAGGTGAACGCCGATGGAAAGCCCCGTCAGGTAGGCAATGAAAATCAGCCAGCGATTAGCGGCTGCTTCGTCTTCGATACGTTCCCATTTAAAAGCCGCCCATACAACAATAGCCGTAAAGAACGACGACATGCCATACACTTCGGCTTCAACGGACGAGAACCAGAACGTGTCCGAGAACGTGTAGGCCAGCGCCCCAACGGCACTCGTGCCGATGACCAGTAGGGTATCTGCCGTGGTGTATTCGCTCTCCGCTTTGCCGAGCAGTTTCTGCGCCAGCATCGTGATCGTCCAGAACAGGAAAGCGATCGTGAACGCACTCGCCAGTACCGAAACCATATTGACCCAGTACGCTACGCTGGTCAGATCACCGAGCGAAAACATGGAGAAGATCCGGCCCAGCAGGAGGAAAAACGGGGCGCCGGGCGGGTGGGGTACCTGGAGTTTAAACGAACACGCAATGAACTCGCCACAGTCCCAGAAGCTGGCTGTGCGTTCGACGGTCATCGCGTAAGTAATCAGCGCGACAACGAACGTGAACCAGCCGACGAGGGTGTTCAGGCGTTTGAATGATTGCATATAAATAAAGATTAACGAACTGCTTTTGTGTAAGTAGTGCCCAAAAATACGCAAAAAAGCAGCCCGTCCGGGCCGGGGCGGGCTGTTAAAGTTTGTTAAGCAAAGCTAAGCTTACCGGCTGTACACTTCGCCACGCGCGGCTTTAAGCGTATTCTGCATCAGCGAGCAGATGGTCATCAACCCAACGCCACCCGGAACGGGCGTGATGAAGCTCGCTTTCGGCGCCACCTCGTCGAACTTTACGTCGCCTTTGAGCGCAAAGCCACTTTTCTTGGTCGCGTCCGGCACGCGCTCCAGACCCACGTCAATGACGACAGCTCCTTCTTTCACCATGTCGCCGGTGATAAACTCGGGTTTGCCGAGGGCGGCCACCAGAATATCGGCCGAGCGGCAGATGTCTTCCAGATGCTGGGTCCGGGAATGGGTGAGCGTTACGGTGCAGTTGCCGGGGTAGGTGTTGCGCTGCATCAGGATTGACATGGGCAGGCCCACAATCTGGCTCCGGCCCACCACCACGCAATGTTTCCCGGCGGTTTTGATGTCGTAGCGTTTGATCATCTCCAGAACGCCCTGCGGTGTCGCCGACACGTAGGCGGGTAGTCCCTTGGCCATCCGACCAATATTGATGGGGTGAAAACCGTCCACATCTTTGGCCGGATTGATGGTTTCCATGATCCGGTCGGGGTTGATGTGGTCGGGGAGGGGCAGCTGAACAATTAACCCATCCATGTCGGGGTTGTCGTTGACTTCACGGACCTTGTCGAGCAGTTCGGCTTCGGAGACCGACGGGTCGAGCCGGATCAGCGTCGAGTGCATGCCTACCTCTTCGCAGTTTTTCATTTTCGAAGCTACGTAGGTTTCTGAGGCCCCGTTATTGCCCACCAGAATGGCGACGAGGTGTGGAATCTTACCGCCCTGCTCGTTAATCTGTGCGACTTCAGCCGCGATTTCCTGTTTAATCTGTGCCGAAAGAAGTTTGCCGTCGAGGAGCTGCATAGTATCTCGTCATGTGCTTGAGACTTTATTGTATTCTTCGCGCCGGCGCTTTTCAGCCCGGGCACAAAGAAGGCGCAAAGCTACGCAAAGATTAACCGTACTACTGCTGTGCGCTTATTTTCATTCGCTGTAAATGACCCAAATCGGATCAGGCCTGTGGGAGCGCGGTGCCTTTTGCCGGTTACTAAAACAGGGCGTACGTTCTGTAAAAATACAAACCTGCGTTTGCTGCCGAACCGTATTTTCCGACTAAGCGCGCAATGGCCGCCTTGCCAGAATTAATAGCCGACTAAACTTCTTCTACCTAATATGCCAACATCCATCCGCAGTGAAGCCGTTCGTTCGGCTTTGGCGTCCGCTGCAACTTCGCAATCCAGACAAGTTACCATCGGCAACCAGACGGTTTCGATTAACACGCCCTTTCCTTCCCCGCCCGACTGGCGCGATACATGGATTTATTTTCTGCTGCTCGATCGGTTCAACAACCCGGTTGCGCCACCGCGTCTGTCGCCTTTCGATGGTCTCCACGGCGTTTTTCAGGGCGGTACGTTCAACGGCGTGCGCGAACAACTCGACTACCTCCAGGAGTTGGGCGTAGGCGCTATCTGGCTTTCGCCGGTTATTAAGAACTGTCAGTATGAAGACACTACGTATCACGGCTACGGCTTTCAGGACTTTCTGCAGGTCGAGCCGCGCTTTTCATCGGACCCGCAGGTTGCCCGAATTAACCCGGCCCTGGCTGAGGATGAACTCCGGGCGCTGATTGATGCTGCCCACGCCCGGGGCATCTACATTATCTTTGATATCGTGCTCAATCACGCGGGCAATGTGTTTGGCTACGTCGTGAATGGCAGCGACAATGCGCCCAGCGCCGATGGTCGAAACAGTGTATATCCCGTCCGGTGGCATGACGCGCAGGGGAATGCTGCCTTTGCCGATTTCAGCGGTGCTCCCGTTCCGATTCCGGACGATGCGGCTGTGTGGCCCGTTGAACTCCAGCGAAACGAACTGTTCCGGCGTAAGGGCAAAGGGGGCGAAGCCGGTGGCGATTTTGAATCGCTGAAAGAACTGGTGACTGATTTCAGCGAAACGGACAGCCTGGGGCGGTCATTTCCGGTGCACGAAACATTAATTCTGGCTTATCAATATATGATCGCCAAATTCGATGTGGACGGCTATCGGATTGATACGCTGAAGTTCATTGAGCCCGATTTTGCCCGGATTTTTGCCAATGCCATGCGCGAGTTTGCCCTGAGTATCGGCAAGAAAAACTTCTTTACGTTCGGGGAAGTCTTCGACGAAGAAGAAAAAATCAATCAGTTCATTGGCCGCACAACCAGCCAGGGTAATGAGCCGATTGGCGTTGATGCCGCTCTTGATTTTCCGCTGTTTTTCCGTCTGCCGTCGGTCGCCAAAGGCTTAACGCCACCTTCGTCGGTGCAGGCCATGTACCGCCGGCGAAAAGATGTGCAGCGCGATATTCTCAGCACCCACGGCGACGCGACGAATTTCTTCGTGACGTTTCTGGACAATCACGACATGAAGCAGCGCTTTTACTATCGTGATGCTGCCGATCCCACCCGCTTCGACGCCCAGGCTACGCTGGGGCTGGCCTGTCTGTTTACGTTGCAGGGTATACCGTGTGTTTATTACGGTACCGAGCAGGGGCTGCATGGCCTGGGTAATAGCGATGCCGCCGTGCGCGAAGCGCTGTGGGGGAAACCAAACGCGTTTGATCCGCAGCATTCGTTCTACGCGGCCATCAAAGCGATCAGTGCAGTCCGGAATGAGCAGCCTGCTTTGCGTTACGGCCGCCAGTATTTTCGACCGATTTCCGGCGATGGCGTAAACTTTGGCATCTCGCCCTTTAGTCCGGGGGTGCTGGCCTTTTCGCGGATTCTGAACGATCAGGAAGTGCTGATTGTGGCAAATACCCAAACCAACGGCGGATTCAATGGGGAGGTGATTATCGATGTCTCTCTAAACCCTGATCAGGCTCCGTTCGACATTCTGTTCAGCAATCAGTCCCAGCCGCAGTCGCCGGGGCAGGTTGTTACGAAGTCAGGCGGCAGCGTAACGATTCACGAAACCGACGGCAGCCAGACGCACGGGCCCGTACGGGTCGTGCCGGTTCAACTGCACCCCATGGAGGTCCAGATTCTGCGACGGCGAAAACCCTGATCTATACGGGCTGGTGATTTCAACCGTATTTTTCCTGCCAGTCTTTTCGTTGCTTCCTGTATTCAGGGTCTTCACGGGCTTCCAGATACTTGCCATAGAAAATGCGGGCCGATTCGGCTTTGACTGGGTCTTCATCACGAGGAAGCTGCTCGCGGCCGTGGGCACCCGAACGGCCTTTCTGGTCATCGGGCACCGGGCCGTCATATTTCTGTCCGGTTTTGTGGTTGGCGTAACGTCTGGCTCGTGTGTATCCCATCTGTAGAAACTTCCTGGCCATGTCCATGCCGATGAAGTCCCCTTTCTGTTTGTAGTCCAGAAACATCTGGAAGATTTTCTCCGACGACTCGCGGGCAATCTCGGGCGTTTTAAAGCGCCAGTGGGGCAGGATTTCTGATTTGTAGGGCTGCACGAGCAATACCCCCATCTCGCCCTTGCCAACGCGATAGAGTTCAGGCTGCTCGCGGAGGTTCAGGTTCTTATAGTCCAGATCGTAGTTGAATGCGCGGTTATTGGCAGGCATAGACTGCTTTACGTTGATATCCGTACCCTATAACTCGTAAAGAGGCTAAAGAGGTTAGACAGATTCTCGCCGTTCCAGCAACACTGGGAAGGCTTCAGGGGTTTTAAGGGATAGGTCTCTCTGTTCACAAACTCCGTATTCCGTATGCTGCGTTGTTTACTTATAGTTAGCCTGTTGTGGTTCGTAGCCGGACACAGGGCCTGCGCCCAGCCTGCTGATAGCCTACCAGCTTCCAAAAACGAACGACCCGAAAAACCGCGCTTCATTCTCGAAGCCGACCAGCGGTTCTTTTATTTTAAAGATGCGAGTCCGCCGTTGCTCCGTAATCCCGTAAACGTGTGGGGAGCGCGGGCGGGGTTTCTCCTGCCCAATAATATCAAGCTGGGCGTTGGCTACTACTTCACAACGCAGCATATCAGCGACTCCTGGGACGAGTTTCAGGTCACGTACCGGCGAATTCAGTACGCAACAGTCTACGTAGAGCCCTATTTTTTCCGACGCAAATTCTGGGAACTGAGCGCGCCCATTGAAGTCGGCGTTGGGTCGGCCCGGTACGATCTGTTTAGTACCGACACCCAGAAACCCGACCGACGTAACAGCATAGCCGTACCCCTGAGCGTAGGCTTATCCATCTCGGCTAAATTTCCGGAGGTATTTGGTATCCGGCCACTTCGGTGGTTCGGGGTTAACCTAATGACCGGTTACCGCTATACCCTCCAGAACCGGGTGCCACTCGGCCCTGTTACGTTGAACGGCGTCTATTATTCCGTCAGCCCCGCCGTGTTTCTGGACCGAATCTACCAGGACTACGCCAACTGGCGTAAGTCGCGCCGAAGTCGCAAGGGATAACCCTGTTCTGAAAAGCCCGATTGCTTCTGAAATGACAAATTCACTGGTTATGAGCTTTCTTCATAGCGGCTATGTTTACTCCAAAGCGTTTCTGCTTTTTACCGGCTTTGGCACTAGCCGCTGTCACATTACGTTCGCCCTGGCGCATTAATGCGCTAGGGTTACAGGAGCTTGTTCAGTAGTTGATGCAGATTATATTTCTGCTTTCGTTCAAGATTAAAAAAAGAGAGATTGCGGACCATTGAAGCGGTTATGACTTTTAATTGGTATCAATTCCCAAACATGTTCTGAACAGAAGAACCTATGACTAAAATGCGAGTATTGTTTACAGGAGGATCGGGAAAAGCAGGCAAGCACGTAATTCCCTACCTTCTCAACCAAGGACACAGGGTAATGAATGTAGACCTGGTGCCTTTGAAGCACCCAGGGGTAGATAATCTGATCGCGGATATAACCGATTCTGGGCAAATGTTTAATGCCATGAGCTCGTATGCCGCCCTGGACGAACTGGAGGCTGGCAATGGCGTACCTAAATTTGATGCCGTAGTCCATTTTGCTGCCGTACCCAGGATACTGATCAATCCGGATAATGAAACGTTCAGGGTGAACACCATCGGCACCTATAATGTGATTGAAGCCGCTGTTAAGCTGGGTATCAAAAAGATTATCATTGCCTCGTCAGAAACCACCTATGGGGTCTGTTTTTCGGATGGTAAAACCAACCCTCAGGTTCTGCCTTTGGAGGAGGACTATGACGTTGATCCCATGGACAGCTATGGCTTATCGAAGGTCGTCAATGAGAAAACAGCGCGCAGCTTCCAGCGACGGTCAGGCTTTGATATCTATGCTCTTCGGATCGGGAATGTAATTGAACCGCACGAATACGCGGAACTGTTTCCTTACTATTTTGAGCACCCGGAAGTGCGACGCCGGAATGCCTTCTGTTACATAGATGCGCGTGACCTGGGACAGATCGTGGATTTATGTTTGAAAAAAGATGGCCTCGGGTATCAGGTTTTCAATGCTGGAAATGATCATAACGGGGCCATTATTCCCAGCAAAGAACTGGCGGAAAGGTTCTTTCCTACAGTGCCCGTAACCCGTGAACTGGGCGAGCACGAAGCCTTGTTTTCAAATCGGAAAATCCGCGAAGTTCTGGGGTTCAAAGAAGAACATAACTGGCAGAAGTATGTCTGATAGAGATAGTTCTGCTTAATGTTTCGTCTCTGGTAAAGCTGGCCAAAAACAGGTAACTATATAAAAGAGAAGCTTATCGATTTCGTTCCCCGCAGTTGCCCTGGCCCCATAGTCAGAAATAGCTGGAATACGGCTGCCAGTTGTCATACGGTAAACGTATTCCAGATACAGATGAGACACCGTGCTTTGTCAAGACTGTCTGGTCAGGGTGCCAGCCACACCGATTTCCGGACGGGTTCGTACTGGAACCGCGCCCGCGTTTGCCCGGCGCGGCTAAGGTGCAGGTATTCCATCGTTAGTACGCGGCATTCGATAACGGCGAAGTTTTTCCGACCGGCTTCGCTTTCGGCCTCGGTAGGCAGATCGTCACCCAGGTTAACCGGGAAGCCCGGATACGGCTCGGGCTGCTCACTGCCCGGCGTCTTCTCGGAGAGATACGTCTTGCGGCTGCCAACCCATAGGTCCTTCCAGTGTTCATCGGCAACGTAGTCGTCTGTATGCAGCCGGGTTTCGACCGTCAGGCGCAGTTGTACCTGTCGTTTATCGTCCCAGAACAGCAGCGTCGCATTGGGGAACGCTTCCAGCTGAATCACTTTTTCTGAGCGGGCATCGGTATGGAACCAGACATACTTACGTTCGGCGTCCACCTGCCGCAGGACCACCATCCGGGCATCGGCACCATCGGCCGTACAGGTCGCCAGTGTTATCGTTTTAAAACCATCGGATTCATTCTTCAGCGCCGACTGAAGTTGCTGCCAGGTATTGTTCTCAAGGTCAGCGAGGTCAAGCGCCTGACCATCTGCGAGGTGCGTTAGTTGAATTGAAGGGGTCATTGGATTCACATCATTCACGAATTTGGATAACCGATGGTTATAGTTTATGGTTTAAGACACAGAGCCGGTAGCAGATGGCTGTCGGCATAATCCAAGCCCCGATAGCATAGACTATCGGCTCTGTATGTGCTACCATAAATCACTCGACGTGTCGGCCCCTGAACTGGAAGTCCGTTATGCGGCTGCGCTGCCGCCAACGGCTAATTTTCAGCCCATTTATCACGCTAATGCATACCAGTTTCCGGCCTGGCCCATTGTAACCCGACAGGAGCCCGGTAAACTGCAGCTGATTCAATGGGGGCTGATTCCGCGCTGGGCCAAAACCGCTGACGATGCGGCTGACATTCGCACAAAGACGATTAACGCCCGCGCCGAAACTATTTATGATAAACCATCCTATCGTACGGCCGCTCAGAAAGGCCAGCGGTGCCTGATTCCGGTCACGGGTTTTTATGAATGGCACACAAAGGGCAGCAAAAAGTTTCCGTTCTATATCACCGCCAAAGACCAGAAAATTATGTCGATTGCGGGCTTATGGGACGAATGGCCCGACCCCGAAACCGGCGAAC
This sequence comes from Spirosoma taeanense, assembly GCF_013127955.1. Lineage (NCBI taxonomy): Bacteria > Pseudomonadati > Bacteroidota > Cytophagia > Cytophagales > Cytophagaceae > Spirosoma > Spirosoma taeanense. The sequence goes on along the minus strand of NZ_CP053435.1, from coordinate 3,399,721 downwards.
TGGTCCGGACTTATACGTTACTGACGACTGAAGCCAATCCGCTGCTGGCGGCCATCCATAACACCAAAAAACGGATGCCCTGCGTGCTGACCCACCTGCCGGATGGCGCCGATGCCGAACAGGCCTGGCTGCACGATGATCTGACGGAAGCAGACGCGCTGGCGCTGCTGATGCAACCCTACCCGGCCGAGCGAATGCATAGTTATAGTATCAGCAAACGAATCACGTCGCGAACTGAACCCAGTGACGTTCCCGAAGTAATGGAACCGGCAACCTATCCGGAATTGAGCAATAACACTCAACTGTTCGCCTGAGTAATCTGCCCCGTTCGTCCCGGCTGTTAACCGTTTGTGTATAATTCAAGGATATAAAGCCATGAATGGCTGAATCTGGTGGATTTACTTGTCTTTTTCCGGGAACAAATTCGAAATTTGCTAACTCATTCAAGTAGGTACAGTTTAACCTGATTATGAAAAAAACAATACTTCTTTTCGTTACGGGTACCCTTGCGCTAACTACGGCAAGCGTAGTTCGGGCGCAGTTTCCCACGACGCCGGGTGGGGGAGGTCAGCGGCCAGCCGCGACCATACCGGGTGTTTCCAATAGCGACGTTCCCCGCGGCAATGCCAAACTGACGGGTATCATTGTGGATTCAACGACCAGCAAACCGGTTGAGTTTGCCAGTGTTGCGCTTATTGACGTAACGACCAAAAGGCCAATTGACGGCACCGTTGCCGATGAAAAGGGCCGGTTTACGCTCAACAAATTGCCCTCGGGCGATTTTCAACTGCTGATTTCTTTCGTGGGTTATCGCAACAAGACCATTTCAAGCGTAAAGCTCGATCGCCGGGGCGACGTAAACCTGGGCACCGTGATGCTGGCGCCCGACATCCGGACGCTGAGCGAGGTGAACGTGGTTGGGCAGGCGGCTATAGTTGAGGAAAAAGTGGACCGGCTGGTCTATAACGCCGAGAAAGACGTAACGAGCAAAGGGGGCGACGCAACCGACGTAATGCGGAAAGTGCCGCTGCTGTCGGTCGACCTGGATGGTAACGTCAGCCTGCGGGGCAGTAGCAACGTGCGGGTGCTGATCAACAACAAGCCATCCACCATCGTGGCCAGCAGCGTAGCCGACGCCCTGAAGCAGATTCCAGCCGACATGATCAAGACCGTGGAGGTCATCACCAGCCCCTCGGCCAAGTACGATGCCGAAGGCTCGGCCGGTATCATCAACATCATAACCAAGAAAACTACCCTGCAGGGATTCACACTGAATCTGGATTCAGGCGTGGGTAACCGGGGCACTAACCTGGGATTAAACGGCAACCTGCGAACAGGAAAAATGGGCTTTAGCCTGAGCGGCTTTGGTCGGGCCAACTATAACGTAAGAGGCCGGTTTGCCAACACCCAGCAGACGTTCAATAACAACGGCACCACGATAACCACCGAACAGTCGGCCGATACGCGCAGTCAGGGAGTGTTCGGTCAGTACACGCTCGGCTGGGATTACGATATCAGCAAGACCAGCGCCATTACGGCCAGCCTGCGCTACGGTGCCCGCAACAACACCCAGTTTCAGGATAATTTCCTGACCCGATCGATGGGGGCGTATCTGCCAACCTACAACCTTCGGAACGTACAGACCAAAGATTTGTCGGGAACGGTCGATGCCAACATCGACTATACCAAGACCTACGCCAAACCGCAGCAGGAGTTCAGCGTTTCGGCGCAGTTCAGCCGGAATAACCGGAACAACGACTTTACGGCCAACCTTCTGAGCCAGGCCGACTTCGCCACGATTACGTCGCGCCAGCAGAACCTGAATGACAGCTATAACCAGGAAACGACGCTGCGGGCCGACTATCAGACACCCATCGGGAAGAATCAGCTGATTGAGTTTGGTGGAAAGGGCATCTTCCGGCAGGTAGAAAGCAGCTTCCGCTACAACTTTGCATCGGGTGCCATGGGCATGTTTGTGCTGGATCAGAACCGGCCGGCCAACACGCTCAATTACGATCAGAACATTGCCGCAGGCTACGGATCGTATACGCTCACAACCAAGAGTAAGTTCACCCTCAAGGCGGGTCTGCGCTACGAATACACGACAATCAACGCCAACTATAGCCGCACACAGCCCGGCGAGCAGGGTGGTCAGGCCGGTGAGGATCTGGGCATTCCGAGCTACAGCAATTTAGTGCCGAGTATTAACCTGTCCAAGACGTTAAAAGGCGGCAAAACCATCAAGCTGGCCTATAACCGTCGGTTGCAGCGGCCGGGTATTCAATTCCTGAACCCGAACGTCAATGCGGCCAACCCCACCAACATCACGCAGGGTAACCCGTTGCTTTCGCCCGAACTGACCGACAATCTGGAGTTCAGCACAAGCGCCTACGTCAAAAACGTGTATTTGAATGCTACCCTGTTTGCCCGACTGACCAACAACTCGATTACGAGTGTGCGCGATACGGTTACGACCAGCCTGGGTGAGGTAACTAACCCAACCCTGCCCCGGCCCATCCGGACAACCTACCTGAACATTGGTCGTGAAGAAGCTTATGGGATTAACATATTCGGAAACGCTACCCTGTTTTCGAAGTGGCAGATTGGGGGTGGTTTCGATGCATTTTACGCGTACCTGACCAATAACAGCGCAACGGCTGTTTACCGCGCAACCAACTCCGGCTGGGTCGTGACGGGCCGATTCTTTACGAGCCTGAACATTAAAAACGGCTGGGGCCTTCAGGGCTTCGGCTTTATCCGCGGACGTCAGATTCAGCTGCAGGGTTCGCAGGGCGGATTCGCGTTCTATAGTCTGGGTATCAAGAAAGACTTGAAAGACAAACGGGGCAGCTTCGGTATTGCGGGCGAGAACTTCTTCAACAATCCGTTTACGATCCGCGCCGAGTCAAGTTCGCCTATCTTCGCGCAGAATAGCGTGACCAGTCTGTACAACGCCGGTATCCGGGTGAACTTCAGCTATAAATTTGGGAAGATGAGCTTCGATCAGCCCCAGCGACAACGGAACCGGGGTGCCAACGACGACCTGAAAGACGAAGGCGGCAATGATAACGCGGGCGCTCAGCAGCCCGCACAACCCGCCGGGGGCACACCCGCCAGTGGTGGCGGTGGCCGCCGACCCCGGTAATCTAATCTACGAAAACAGCCAGTGGGGGCAAAGTATACGGAATCTGTATGCTTTGCCCCCACTGGCTGTTTAGCAGTTCAGCCCTTCGAACTCAAAATGTCATAATTATGAGAATGATTCTATGAAGGGGAGGCCTGTAAAACTGCAGGAAAGCCAGCCCGTGCCGGAGCTGTCGGGTATAGATAACACCCGGAGAAAGAGCCTGAACAGGCGGATGGCTGTCAGTGAGCGACTTCACAAACATGGGCAAGCGGAGAGGGTTAGTTATTTCTACCTTTTACTAAATAGTTTTCACCGCCGGGTCCACAGAGCGTATCTTTCGGGTAATCATGCCTGATAGTGCCGCTATGATACGTCCAGCTATAACGATCTTTTTAAGCTTTTTTTTAACCCAAACTATACTGGCTCAGTGGAAGCCGCTTGGCCCCTACGGTGGCCCGATTTCCCTGCTTGAATCTGATAACAAAGTAGCCTTCGCAGCCGGTCCGGCGGGTAGTTTCTTCCGATCGGCCGATGGCGGAAAATCCTGGCAGATTACCTCAAAAGGTCTGACAACCTCGTCGGCCACAGCCCTTTATCAATCCGACTCGCTGCTGCTGCTGGGTACGGGTGGCGCCGGTGTTTATCGCTCGACTGATGGCGGTATATCGTGGGCCGCTTCCAGCCGGTTCGACCCAACCTTATCGGGCTCGCAGCCCGCGGCCAACGCCTTTCTCCGCAGCGGTCAATTTCTGTACGCAGCTACCCGCGACGGAGTGTATCGCTCCTCCAATAACGGCCAGAACTGGCTATCCGTTACGGCCGGTTTATATACGCGGGACGGTGTTTTCTCTCTACTGAATGTACCCGGCACCAAGGCTATTCTGGCTGGAACAGGAAATGGCATTTACCGGACCATCGACGACGGCACGACCTGGGCGCTTCTCCGCAGCCCGATTGCCGCTACCAGCAACAACTCGCTGGAAGGCAACGTGTTTGCACTTGAGCAGATCAACGGCATGCTGATGGCGGGCGCTTATGGGCAGGGCTTTTTCCGCTCAACGGACCTGGGGGCGAACTGGACGGCTGCTAACAGCGGCCTGCCTTTCGGCACAACCGTGTCGGTTATTCGGGTTAAAAACGGCGTGATTTATATTGGTACCGATACCGGCGTATATACTTCCACGAACAACGGGAATGTCTGGACACAGATAGCAAACTTTCCCTCGGATGCCAGCATCAGCGGCATTACGTTTGTGGGCAACAGCCTGCTGATCAGTACCAGCGCCGAGGGTATATACCGGTCAGACGACGGCGGCAAATCCTGGGTGGATGCCAACGCCGGTCTGCTGGCCGATACAGAAATGCTGGTTACCAGCGGCAATAAGTTATGGGTTGTATCAGGCGAAAACGTTGTTCGTTCGACCGATGGGGGTAAATCCTGGCGGATTGTCCGGTATCGTCTGACGCCAACCGAAACCATTCAGGCGCTGGTGCGGGATGGCAATACGCTGTACCTGACCAGTGGCAACCTCTATCGCTCCACCAACGATGGTGATACCTGGGAGCGCGTTAACGCTCCGCAGGCGATACCAGACGGTGTCTACTTAACCCAGCTTTACGTAAGCGGTAAAGACATTATTGCGGCTACGCTGAGTAACGGAATTATTCGTTCTACGGACGGTGGCGTGAACTGGAAATTTCTGTCGCGCGACGGACTGCCCTCCGCCGACCGTCGTCCGAGCTACGTTACCAAACTGAAAAACGCAATCTACCTTGGTTTTCAGGGTGGAGGGCTCTACCGGTCAACCAACGATGGCACGAACTGGGAAGCTGTAAAAGATGTGCGAAATAACGCCGACGTATGGACGATAACAGCCGTCGGTGATACGCTTTACGCCGGCACCAATAGTGAATCGCTTTATCGTTCGGTAGACAACGGGACAACCTGGGCCCGCGCCGATAAGGGCATAACGTCGTCAATTGTCCGGTCTATTCTGCCCACCCCCGGCGGGTTGTTTGTGGGTACTTTCAAAGGCGTTGGCGTATCAACGACCAGGGGCGTGTTCTGGCGTCGGTATAACAACGGCCTGCCGCTGCTGCAGAACAGCGCCGACAATACCGCCACCGAGAACCTGCGCATGTTCCCCCTGACAACCGAGAACGGTATGCTCTACGGGTCGTCGCTGTACGGAGTCTGGACACGTCCCCTCAACGAACCACCTTACATTACGCCCGACCCTACCATTGCGCAGTCATGCGTAAACGGAGTTATACCGGTTAGCTACCGCATCAGCGATACGTTTGAAGAAAAGAACGCGTTTTCGCTGCAGATATCCGGCCCCGACGGTACGTTCAAAACCTTTACGACCGCCAGGGAATGTATCTCACCCGGCACCGCCGATGCCCAGGGCTTTGCGGGCTGTGTGCTTACGTTCCGTCTGCCGGCCGGATTTGCGCCCGGCGATAATTACAAAATGCGGATTGTGGCTTCCAGTCCTTACACAACCAGTCAGGAAATTCCCATTAAGCTGACGCCCAATCCCATTCCAGCCAAACCCGTCATTTCGTCGGACAGCACAACCTTCAGAACGGTGCAGGCAACGGCCTACCAGTGGCTGCTGAACGATCGGCCTATTCCCGGCGCCACCAGCCAGACGTTTAACCCCAAAGGATTTCCGGGCGTCTATGGGGTTCTGGTGTACAATGAGTGCAATGGCTCGGCCGCGTCTGACCCGCTTTATTACCTCGTTACGGCTACCGAACCTACCTTCGATGATGAGGTGAGCGTATTCCCGAATCCCGCCGACGACGTGCTGACGGTTAAGGTGCCCCGTTCGGGTGGCGCTACCAGTCTGCGACTGTTGCGGACGGATGGGGCCGTACTCAGCAACCAGCCCGCAGCAACCGGTGCCGAGCACCGACTGTCAATCGGCAAGTTGCCAACGGGGACGTATCTGCTGCATATTCAGCAGGGCGACCGGCAAACGACCAAACGCGTAATGAAGAAATAAACATTGACCTTCCTATACATTCAGGCCTCTTCGCTTCAATATTGACAGCGAAGAGGCCTGAATGTTTTAATTGGGCACAGATGCTGGTAAGCCAGGCTGTTCAGTTCATCAACAGATTTGACGGAATATCGGAGTCGCTGCTGGGCTGAACATACTGCCGCCGTAGCCATAGGCTCAGCCCATCCAGACCCGGGAAAAGCACCCGTTCGTTGATATTGGCCTGATCCAGCTTATCGCGAATCTCCCACTTCAGTTCTTTCGCAATGATGATCTGCCGATACACATCGGGCCGCTCCTCCAGCCAGCTATTCATCCCAACGGTTGGGCTGGAGATAACCGAAAACAGGGCATACTGATTGACAATGCGGTCGTCGATAGAAGGGGGCTCGATCAATAACGCAAACGGATGCTCAGCCTGATCGTCGAACTCCCGCAATGAATGGATGTGGCTCAGCATATCAATTGTGAACACGTCGGCTCCTTCTTTCTCAAGCAAACCGCGCAGCGCATCAGGCAACTGCTGGTGCATTTTCTTATAGTCCAGGCACCAGACCACCCCATCCCGATCGTATCGCTGCGTTGACGCCGTCACGAAATGCAGAGCAACGTAGGGCGAGAAGGTCCAGTCCATCAGTCGGGTGGGTAGCCCATGATGCTGCGCGACCGACAGCCAGTACCAGAACGAGTCCCGTTCGACGACATTTCGAAGCGCATACTTCTTGAAATTACGCAGCAGGTGCCCTTCAATTGGTGCGCAGTTGTCGCTTAGACGCATCAGCGACGTGTTTAGCGTGTAGGACGCATCAGGCAGTCCCCTAAAGGCAAAGGGCGGACGGAAACGTTGGAGTGCAGGCATCCAGGCCTCCTCGTACAGACAATCCATCAACTGGCTCCAGGTAGTAACACGCGTTTGTTTCATACGGCCCTGAGGGTATGGGACTATGCCGAAAACGGACTACTGATTACTGTACGGTTTATTGGCTGGTCAGTTGCCAGCAGAGTTGGCAGCACATGCTGGCCGAAATCTTCGATGAACCGCTGCTGTTCCAGGTTGACATTATGCAGAAGAAGCCGCTCGAAGCCCAGGTCAACGTCCTGCTGGAGCCAGTCAAGATGCTGGCCAAGGTCGGATGAGATCCGTACCATTCGGTCAACCTCCTGTAAGTTGACCATTTCACCAGCCGCATCAAACTGATCGGGCATCCGTAACTCCGTCAGCATATTATTCGGAAAAACGTTCGACCGCCATTGGTCATAAGCGCCTTGCCGGGCGGCTTCAAGGGTGGGCGCGTAAGAAAGCTGGACTTTCAGATGCATAGGTTTGCCTTCTCCGCCACCCCGCCGGAACGCGTCGATGACTTCGCGCAGCTTGTCTTTCGGCTGTGAGATAGTCAGTAACCCATCGGCCCAGCTACCGACCCATTCGGCTGTTTTGCTCGTGACGACCGCGCCGAACAGCAGTGGCTTCACCACCGGACGGGTATAAAGCTGAGCCTCTTCTACGGTAACCAACCCCTTATGCGACACGGTCTCGCCATTCCACAACGCCCGGATAATATCGACGCATTCTTTCAGGCGCGCGTTTCGGTCTGCCTTTGAGGGCCATTTTTCGCCGGTGATGTGTTCATTCAGTGCCTGCCCCGTTCCGAGTGCCAGCCAGAACCGTTCGGGAAACATATCGGCCAGCGTTGCGGCAGCCTGCGCAATAATAGCCGGATTATAGCGCTGACCGGGGGCGTTCACTACGCCAAAGTCAAGCGAGGTAGCCTGTAGGGCGGCTCCCAGCCATGACCAGGCAAAGCCGCTTTCGCCCTGGCGGTTGCTCCAGGGATGAAAATGATCGGACGAAGAGCCAGACGTAAAGCCTGCATCCTGAGCCAGTTTTGCGTAATCGAGCAACGTGCTGGGTTTAATCTGCTCGTGGGATGCGTGATAGCCTATTTTAATCATCATTGAGTTATCTAGTGTATTGATTCAAATGACACGCTCAGTACCGATTGTAAACTGTAGTCCATTCTCTGAGCTGTTCCTCAATCGCCGGGCTGAGCTGGTCAGGTAGCAGTCGCCATGTCCAGTTGCGCTCGGTCGTAGCCGGGGTGTTCAACCGGGCCGATTCATCTAAACCCAGCACATCCTGCAAAGGCAGTATGGCCGTCTGAGCGACCGATGCATAGGCCAGCCGACCTAAAATCAAATGAACATTCTCTTCTGTTACGGGTAGGCCAACGTACCGTTCCAACTGCCGGCTCTGCGCCTTTTCTTTATCCTGACGGTACCAGCCCCGGCTGGTGTTGTTGTCGTGGGTACCCGTATAGGCAATCGAATTTAGCGTGTGGTTGTGCGGGGTGTTGATGCTTTTCGGCATCTCATCGCCAAAAGCGAACTGCAGCACTTTCATGCCCGGCAGCCCGAATTCGTCCCGGAGTTCATAGACGGCCTCATTGATCTGCCCCAGGTCTTCCGCCACGAATGGCAGTTCGCCGAACTCTTGCCGCAGCACAGAAAAAAAGTCGGCGCCCGGCCCCGGTTTCCAGGTTCCGTTAACGGCAGTCTGCTCACTGGCGGGCACCTCCCAGTAGTCGGCAAAGGCCCGGAAATGATCTAGCCGCAGCAGGTCAAAAAGCTCCATGTTTTTGCGAAGCCGCTCCACCCACCAGGCATAATTCTGTTTTTTCAACACATCCCATCGGAACACGGGCATGCCCCAAAGCTGACCGTCGGCGTTGAAGTAATCAGGCGGGACCCCGGCGATGCCCGTCATTTTTCCGTTGTCATCAATACTGAACAGCTCTGGATTGGCCCACACATCCACCGAATCATAACTGACGTAAAACGGCAGGTCGCCAAACAGCCGGATACCCAGGTTATTGCAGTAGGCGCGCAGGGCTTTCCACTGTTTTGCAAACATGAATTGCAGCCATTTTACCTTGTTAATGGCGTCGGCATGCTGCTGGCTGAAGGTTTCCAGAGCGTCTGGCTGACGTAGTCTGAATTTCTTGGGCCAGGTGTGCCAGGGTTCGTCGTTGTGATGCAGTTTAAGCGCCGAATACAGGGCGTAATCGTCGAGCCAGTACGCTTCCTGCTCGCAAAACCGGTTGAACGCCTGTTGCTGGCCGACAGACTGGATATTCCGGAAATTCTGATAGGCTTTATCAAAGAGCGGTTCCTTGACCCGGCGGGCTTCCTTGAAATCGACATGTTCGGTTATTGGCAGATAAGCCTCCCGGAGGTCAGCTTCTTCCAGCAGACCCTCCTGAACCAGAATGTCCGGGCTCAGGAGCAGCGGGCTACCGGCCATGCTGGAGTTCGAACTATAGGGCGAATGGCCCTGTCCCGATTCAACCGGGTTCAGAGGCAGCACCTGCCAGTACGTCTGGTGACTGCGGCCCAGAAAGTCGGCAAAGGCCATTGCTTCGGGACCGAAATCACCAACACCATACGGCGACGGCAGCGACGTAATGGGCAGCAGAATCCCGGCGCTTCGCGCACTGCGGACTTGCTCCAGCTTAAGCACCGCCAGTGGTAAGGTCTGGAACAGTTCACTGACGACAAGACCGTTCTCGGCTGTGCCGCTGGTGCTGAGCAGCCGGTTCTCCCACTGCGTAGAGGCTTCGGGGGGCAAAACAACGCGGGTATCCTGCCAGTCCAGACTCAGGAGGTCTGTTTGCTGCTCGCGGCATAGCTGCGCCAGACCGAGCGGAACAACAGTTACGTACCAGGTTGATTCGTGCCGACGGGCAAACGCCAGTACGTGCTGCTTATAACGGCCCTCGACAGTCAGGGGAACATAATGACCGTTAGCAAACAGGTCGGCCTGCTGCTGCCGCTCATTAAGCAAAAGATGAGTTACCCAGAGCTTGATGCGGGCATCGTAACGGCTGTGCCATAATTCCGACCACAGGTCGTCGGCATCACTGGCTATCAGTTCATCCAGATCCTGCTGACGCTGGTCGAAATCAACGGGTCGACGGTTGTCGGGGTCTACCATACTCAGGTCCCAGAACTCACAACCCTGATACACATCGGGCAGACCCGGACAGGTCGATTTAAGAACAACCTGCGCTAATGAATTGACAATCCCGAAATCGGAAACCTGCTGGTGAAACTGCTGAAAACGTTTCCAGAAGGGGCGTTTCCGATCCAGTAATCGTAGCGCGAAGGTTTTAGCGGCTTCCTCATATGCTTCGTCGGGAGTATTCCAGGTTGAAAACCGCTTGGCCTCCCGCAGAGCTTTTTCCAGATATTCCGTCAGACGTTGAGGGAACTTATCCTCATCCTGATCCGGCATCGGATAAGCGCCAATCAGTGTCTGATAGATGAAGTACTCATCATTAGGATCGGGTGCGTCGTTTTGCTTCAGATCAGCGTTTAACTCCTGCCAGGCATGCACTTCAGCAATCCATTCATCGGCCAGCTCGGTCAGAACGTTCAGGCGGCTGCGGACATCCTCGCCCCGCTTGGTATCGTGCGTCGAGGTCCCATTGAGCGACAGCGGCCAGCGGGCCTGCCGGTCGAGCATCTTCTGGTGAAACTCGTCGGTTTTAAGCCCAAAAAACTCCGGTGAGTCACCTACTTCGCCATGCCCGATAAAGCGGTTGTACGTATACATGAGCGTATCTTCTACGCCCTTGGCCATCAGCGGACCGGTGAACTGCATACAGCGCTGATAAAAACGTAAGGCCCGGCGGTTATAGGCCTCGTCGCCCGTCTGCGGCTTGGTCAGAAGTACATCTTCCAGTACGTCCATAACCGTTGTCAGGCCTGGCTTACGTTGGCGAATCCGATCCAGAATATCCCGGACGGCTGCGGCCTCCCGAACACTCAGGGGCAGGTGGTTTCCGTAATAGCGGTACACCGGGCATCGAATCAGAAACTCCGCGATTCCTGCTTTCAACGTATCGAACGAAACGTTGGCCTGCCGGTCGTTATCAATCAGATTAAGCTCCTCAAAAAGCCGGCTCAAATTATCCAGCTCACCCGCCATGTGTTCATAGAGGATATAGGCTTTTTTCTCATGAAGCTCCTGGCGGATGATGCTTTTTTCGCCCAGCAGCTTGTGATAGAACTGGGTGAATTTCTCTTGGCTGCCGGTACGGGTAAACAGATTATTGACCAGCGAAAGATACTCATAGCCAGTTGCCCCCTGAATTGGCCAGTTTGCTGGCAGGTCTTCGCCCGTCTCCAGAATTTTCTCAACGACTATATAAACGTCCTCACCTGCCAGTTCCCGGAGCTGATCCAGATAGTGGCCGGGGTCATACAGACCGTCAATATGGTCGATGCGCAGTCCCTGAAATACGCCTGCTTCCAGGAGGTGTTTAGTGTGCTTATGCACATGCTCAAAAACCTGTTGGTCCTGAATATTCAGACAAATGAGGCTGTTGACGGTAAAAAACCGGCGAAAATTGATCTGACTGTCTGTTTCGCTATGATAACACAATCGGTAAATCTGCTCGTCGGCAATCTGACGGATAAGCGCTGGATTTTCATTGACCGCTTTAAGACAGGTTTTAAAAGCAGACTTCCCCTCATTTTTTAGCCAGTTAGTTAGCTCAACCTGAAACTCCGTAACACGCAGCGCATAGGTTTTGGCATCGGTTACCTGTTCAAGGTCGGCCAACGTTTTCAGCAGGGATTGAACCGCCTTATCTGGTTTATCGGCACCGGCCTGCAGCACAGTGGCGTATGAGCGTAGGTGTATCGGATAGGCCGTATCGTAGTAAGCCAGTACAAGTACAAGGCGATCAGGCTGGAAGTCTATTTTGAGTTCACCGGCTTCAATTACTTCTTCCAGCGACGAGCCCAGAAATGGAACCATCAGCCGCCCGTGATGATGCGGACTGCTCCAGTCAATATCAAAAAAAGAACTGTAGAGTGACCGTTGACCTTTTTCCAGCACATCCATCAGCCAGGCATTGTTGGGATGGAAAGCCATGTGGTTCGGCACGATATCCTGAAGCCACTTGATGCCCCGTTTTGTCAGTTCAGCGCTGATGGCTCTCAGCTGTTTTTCAGTGCCAATTTCCGGGTTGATACGTTGCGGATTGACGGCATCGTACCCGTGCGTGCTGCCCGGCACCGCTTCAAAAATGGGCGAAGCATAAACTGTTCGGACACCTAATTTGTCGAGATACGGGATAATGCGTTCAAAATCGGCGAAGGTAAAATCGTTATGAAATTGAATTCGGTACGTAGCAACCGGATTAGTCATGATTGAGGGAATAAATTACGAACGATTCGGCCTGTAACGTAAGGATGCTGGCATCCAACAGGGTTTCGTGAGCCGGATTGGCGCGACCGGAACCGGTGTCCTGCGCTGGCTCAACCTGCCACTGAGGGTCGGTCGAGTCGAGCAGTTTCTGCCAATTGTTTGGTCCGTCTGGCAACTGGATGGACTGGGATTCTTTCGAGAAATTCATCAGGCAGAGAACCCGCTGATCCTCGTGCCAGCGCTGTAAAAGAATAGTCTGCTTGTCCTCGTGCAGGATTACGTTGAGCTGCCGACGATTGAGACAACGAAGGGCCGGATGCTGTTTACGGAGCGCGATCAGTGTCTGGTAATAGCGAAACATGGTTTGGTGCGGTTCCTGTTGCAGCAGTTCCCAGTGCAGTTTCGACTTCTCAAAGGTTTCTTTCTGTTGCGGGTCGGGAACCTCCCCACTTTCGCCCGCGTGGAAATCCGCAAACTCTGCCTGCCGCCCCTGCCGCACCGCTTCTACCAGCTCCGGTTCCGTGTGGCTTACAAAATACTGGAAAGGGGCCGGTTCGCTCCACTCTTCGCCCATGAACAGCAGCGGTACATACGGGCTAACCAGCACCGCACCAGCCATTACTTTCTGAGTTTCGAAACTGTATAACTGGCTGGAGCGCTCTCCCAGTTTACGGTTACCGATCTGGTCGTGGTTCTGCGAGAAAACAATGAACTGCCGTCCCGGATTATTCTCTGCCTTCTGGCCAAATAACTTATGGCGTACTTTCGAGAACTGACCGTCGTATACGTAAGCACTCTGGTACGATTTCGCCAGATGACCAATGCCCTCAAAATCCTTGTAATAGCCGGTCCGTTCTTCACCAACGGTAACCCGCAGCGAATGATGAAACTCATCCATCCATTGGGCATCCATACCATAACCGTTCTCTGAGAGTGGATTGATCAGCCGGGGATCATTCAGATCGCTTTCAACGATCAGATAATGCCGTCGTCCGCTGGCAGCCATCAACTGGTCAACGTGCTGCCGGAGTTCCTGTAAGATATGAACCGGACTAAAATCCCGGATGGCATGAACGGCATCCAGCCGCAGGGCGTCAATGTGAAAATCGCGGAACCACATTAGCGCATTCTCAATAAAATAGCGCCGGACGCCATCGCACCAGTCATCATCAAAATTGATGGCTTCGCCCCAGGGCGTGCTGTATTTATTCGTCAGATACGGCCCAAAGTCTTTCAGGTTATTACCTTCCGGTCCGAAGTGGTTATAGACTACGTCCAGCACGACCGCAATCCCTTTGGTATGACAGGCATTCACCAGATGCTGAAGTGCCTGCGGCCCACCATATGAATTCTGGGTTGCGTATGGAAAAACGCCATCGTAACCCCAGTTACGCGCATCCGGAAACTGAGCAATGGGCATAACCTCGATGGCATTAACCCCTAGCTTTTTCAGGTAATCCAGTTTTTCTTCCAGGGCGGCAAACGTGCCTTCGGATGTAAACGTGCCGATATGAAGTTCGTAGATCAGGTAATCGTCCAGGTCCGGATTAACCCAGTCCGAATCGTTCCAGGCAAATGCACCCGTATCAAAAGCCTCCGAAGGTCCATGCACGCCCTGAGGTTGCGAAAGGGAAGCAGGATCGGCCCGTTCATTCTGACCATCCAGAATGAACGTGTATAGGTCGCCGGGACAAATCTGGTTCGTTTTTAAACTCCAGTAACCTAGTTCTTCCCGTTTAAGTGGTAGAGCCGCTGCGTACCCATATACTTTAATTGATACGTGTTTGGCTACGGGCGCCCAGACTAGCACGCTTGCTTCATTTTCTGTTGAGAAGGTAACCCCAAGCGTTCGCTGGTCAGCGTTATATACTTGCGTCATACGTAATATAATTGGTCCAGCGTTCAGAATTCAGGCTTTCAATAACCTCAGTTCTCACTTAATAGACAGATTGTTTTACAGGATTGTTAATGTCTTTTTAACATCCACTCAATTCAAGGAGTCATCAGTAACGGTTTAAAATGAGGGAATGGCTCATTCTATGGGCTATATAGGTTGGTTCGATTGGGTTTAACTATCTTCTCCGCAGAGTCAGGGATTGAAGTTTTATTGACAGATCCGAGCGTTTCTATTCAGGTCAGAAAAAAAGTTGTAAACAGGAACAGCAGCCTGCCCGGTTATGTTGTATATTTGTGTTCCCGAAAGCCTCAAAAGAGATGTTTTATCCGCTTTCAGGATTAATTAGTCAGATAATCAGTTGCTTAGAAGAATAGTTAAAAAAGCTGTTCGCTGAGGAACTAAGACACCCCACCAGGGCGTTATCTTACTGGCTCTGTAGTGTAAGTAGAGTAAATTCCCGAAACAGACAAGTAGT